>NZ_JAEMSD010000271.1 GCF_016462955.1 Bradyrhizobium sp.
CGTGGTGCATCTGCGGCCGGCGCGCCCGCTCGGGCCGGCGGACAAGGACGCCGGTGCCGTCGCGATCATGTCGCGGCCGCGCGGCTATTTCGGCCTGCCGCGGGACGTGGTGCTGTTCGACGGCAAGGAGCCGGCCGACGTCAAGCCGGGCGTGCCCACGGATGCGGCAGCAACCCTGCGCCTTCCCGCCAGCAAGGTTGGGCGTAACATCGTGGCCCAATTCGGCGAGGAGCGGATCGTGGCACGGGTCTGGCCCGCTTCCGAGAACCGGATTGCCATTGCCGAAATGACTTACTAGCTATTGGCCTGCGTCACAGCTGCGGGAGAGAGCCATGAATATCGCCAGCGTGCGTCGGCCCATCGTCCCTCCGGCCCCTCCGCGCGCGCCCGACGACATGTCGTTCTTCGCCCGACTCGCGGTTGTCAGGCAGAACATGATCGCGACCTGGGGACAGCGCGCCTATGAGGAAGACGTCATCCCGGGCCGCTTCTTCTTCCGCAACAGTTTCATCCTGAACCGGCCCGATGCGATCCGGCACGTCCTGCTCAGCAATTACGAGAACTACACGCGCACGCCAGCCGGCATCCGCATGCTGCGCCCCGTGCTCGGCGACGGCCTGCTGATCGCCGAAGGCCATTCCTGGACGTTTCAGCGCCGCACCCTGGCGCCGGCCTTCACGCCGCGCGCCACGGCCAATCTGGTCCCGCACATGACGGCGGTGCTCGACGAGACCATCGCCATGCTCGAAGCGCGAACCGGCGAGCCGGTCGACCTGCGCGAGGTCATGCAGCGCATGACGCTCGAGATCGCCGGGCGCACGATGTTCTCGTTCGGCATGGACCGCCACGGCGCGACCTTGCGCAACTTCATCATGGAATATGCAGCACGGCTGGGACGGCCTTACTTCCTCGACATGCTGTTGCCTGTGTCATGGCCGAGCCCGATGGATTTCGCCCGCGCCCGGTTCCGCAAGCGCTGGACCGCGTTCGTCGCCATGCTGATCGCCGAACGGCGCGCGATGGGCAAGAAGGACGGCGCGCCGCCACGCGATCTGTTCGATCTCATGGACGAGGCGCGCGATCCCGAGACCGGCAAGGGCTTTTCCGACGAACAGCTCGTCGACGAGGTCGCGACCATGATCCTCGCGGGCCACGAGACCACGGCGACCGCGCTGTTCTGGGCGCTCTATCTGCTGGCGCTCGATCCCGACACGCAGGAGGAAGTGGCGTCAGAGGCGCGCGGCGAGCACCTCGACAGCATGGCCGACATCGACCGGCAGAAATTCACCCGCGCGGTGACCGAGGAGACCATGCGGCTCTATCCGCCGGCCTTCCTTGTCGCGCGTGCCGCGCGCGACAAGGACAACGCGGCCGGAGTCGAGATCGGCAAGGGCGACATCATCATGATCGCGCCATGGCTGCTGCACCGGCACGAGAAGCTGTGGGACCAGCCGAACGCGGTCATTCCAAAGCGCTTCATGTCGAAAGAGGCGCCCGATCGTTTCGCTTACCTGCCGTTCGGCGCGGGCCCCCGCGTCTGCATCGGCGCACCGTTTGCCCAGGCCGAATCCGTGCTGGCGCTGGCGCGGCTGATCGGCGCATTCCGTGTCGAGCTCGCCGACACCGCGCCTGCCGTGATCCCGCTTGGCGTCGTCACGACGCAGCCCGACCACTCACCGATGTTCCGCATCACGCGGCGGTGACGCCGCCCCGTCTGGCCGATGGCGCCATTCCCCCCTATAGAGTTGCGCCATGAGCGATGTCCGGGCCCAGTTTGCCGTTTTGAAACAGACCGCCGATGAAAAGGTGGTTGATGCGATTCAGCACCTCATCGACCACGGCGAGGACCACCAGCTCAATCGCGTGAATGTCATCGACTTCTCGAGATTGCATGGTCTCGACGAGGAGCTGGCCATATCGGGCTTTCTGCATTCGGCCCGGCTCGGCCTGTTCGATCTGGGCTGGAACGTGCTGTGTCCGGGATGCGGCGGCGTGCTGGGGGCGCATTCGACCCTGAAGGGGCTCAGGCCGGACGATTATCACTGCGCGCTGTGCGCCTGCGCCTACAAGGCCTCCGTCGACGACCAGGTCGAGGTGTCCTTCACGGTGAACCCGCGGGTCAGGCGCATAGCGGCGCATGATCCCGATACGCTTCCGGTGTGGGAATATTACAAGCAGGTCTATTGGAGTTCCGGCGTCGATTTCACTGATGAATCCGTTGAAACGTTGGCCGGCGAGGTGGCGCTCGAATCTCGCGAGCTGCCTCAGGGTCAAACGGCGACGGTTTCGCTCACCCTGCCAAAGGAATTCATCATCATCTTCGAGCCGATCACGCACGCTGCTCTGTTCATCGATGTCCAGGGCGATCCGGCCGCGGAACCCCAGGAACTCTCGATCGCCTACGCCACCGAACCGACGCTGACACAGACGATCAGCCTGCGTCCCGGCCCGGTCAGCCTGACGTTCCAGAATCAGGCGAGCACACGCGTCCTGCCGTCGGTGTTCGTCGCGGCCGAAGCGCTCCATCACCTGATCGGCAAGCGGAAGCCGTTCCTCACGGCCAAGCGGATGCTGTCGAACCAGACCTTTCGTGATGTGTTCAAAGCCGACAATCTCAGCATCGACCAGCGGCTCCAGATCACGTCTCTGACCTTTCTGTTCACGGATCTCAAGGGATCGACGGCTCTCTACGAGCGGGTCGGCGATCTCGCCGCCTTCGATCTCGTGCGCGCGCATTTTCACGCGCTGCTCGAGATCATCTCTTCGCAGAAAGGCGCGGTCGTGAAGACGATCGGCGATGCCGTGATGGCGACCTTCATCCGTCCCGAGGACGCGATCGTCGCAGGGCTGCGGATGCGTACGGCGATGGACGACCTCAACAGTCAGCGTGGCACCGACGATCTCATCGTCAAGATCGGTATCCACGAAGGCCCCTGCCTTGCGGTGATGCTCAACGAGCGGCAGGATTATTTCGGCCAGACCGTCAACATCGCCGCCCGCGTGCAGAGCCTGTCGACCGCGCAGGAGATTCACATCACCGGTCCGGTGCTGGATGCTCCCGCCGTCGCCGAGGTGCTCGAGCAACGCGCGATCAAGCCGATCCAGAAGCAGGCCGCGCTGCGCGGCATCGCCGACAAGATGGTGGTGTACGAGATACCGTGAGGTTGTGGGCCGCGTCGCAGCCTCAAGCTCCGTCATCAGGGAAGCAGAAGCGCCTTCGATCCTCCACCGTCATGCCCGGGCTTGTCCCGGCCATGACGGCAGACAGCGCGCCCAGATTGCCGAAACGTAATGCGGCGTGCGGAACTGACGCACGTTGCGCCGGTTGGGTTTCCCGCTCATATAATGCTGGTAACGGCCGCGCTCCTTGCGGCGTCATCAATTTCGGTAGGACCTCATGCTGGACGGCTTGCGCCAATTCATCACCGACATTGTTGCTCCTCATGACCAGACCCGCGCATTCGGCGAAAGCGATTACCGGCTCGCGGCCACGGCGCTGTTGATTCACGTGGTTTCGCTGGACGGCCAGCCGACCGCGGCCGAGCAGCGCAAGCTGCATGGTCTGATCGAAAGCCATTTCGGACTGGACCGCGGCACCGCGGATCGCCTGATCGCGGACGCCACGGAGGTCGAAGGCGATGCGGTCGATCTCTATCGCTTCACCAGCGTCATCATGCGCTCGCTCGACGAAGAGGGCCGCAAGCGCATCGTTCAAATGATGTGGGAGCTGGTCTATGCCGACGGCCAGGTCACCGAGTTCGAGGACAACGTCGTCTGGCGCGCATCCGACCTGCTCGGCATTTCCCAGCGCGACCGGATCGAGCTGAAGCACGCCGTTGCAGAGCGTGCCGGTGGACAGGTCAGGGATAGCGCCGTCGGCGGCTGACAGCGCTCGCTCGGCACTCGTGGTCTCCAGGCACATGAAGAAACTTTAATCTATTCGACACCCGCGTCGCACTGCCCTGCAAATCAACGGTTTTCGGCACGGCCTGTCGTTCTGCTCAAGCCGCCATGCTGCCAATGCGGCTTGCCTGTTGCGCACGGCCTATGCTCTCGTTCCGTCGTTGCCGGGGCGGGAAGAGTTGAATTCGAGAGAGTTGGACGTGGTTGAGCGGGTAACGCTGATTACTGGTGCCTCGGCCGGCATCGGGGTGGAGCTGGCGCGCGTGTTTGCCGCCAATGGACATCGCCTCGCATTGACGGCGAGACGCGCGGATCGGCTCGAAGCGCTCGCAAGCGAGCTCGCGGCCAAGGGCGGCAAGAAGCCGATCGTGATCGCCTGCGATCTCGAGCAACGCGATGCCGGCGAAACCATCGCGGCAGCGCTCGCCGCCGAAGGCGTCGAGCTCGATCATCTCGTCAACAATGCCGGCTTCGGCGTGTTCGGCGATGCCATCGAGTGCGATCGCGCCGAGCAGCTCGGCATCGTCGACGTCAACGTCCGGGCCCTGACGGACCTGTCGCTGAGATTTGCCGATCAGCTCATCAGGAACAAGGGCGGCCTGCTCAATGTCGGATCGGTCGCAGGCTTCCTGCCCGGGCCCGGCATGGCCGTCTACTACGCGTCCAAGGCCTATGTGATCTCCTTGACCGAAGCGTTGCGGGCGGAGCTCGCGCCGCACGGCGTCCGCGTCACCGTGCTCTGCCCGGGCCCGGTGCCGACCGAATTCCAGGCCCGCGCGCGCGTCGGATCGGAACATGATACGGCCCTTCTCAACGTCTCTGCCACTGAAGTTGCGCAGGAGGCGTATCGCGGCCTGATGGCCAACAAACGGGCAGTGCTGCCGGGTCTCGGCATCAAGATCGTGCCGTTCGCGCTGCGTTTCTTCCCGCGCGGCTTCATCCTCGCCGCCACCAGCCGGTTCCAGCGGCAGAGGCGCTGAGACCGCCCTCCGCACCCGTAATGGCCCGGAGCTTGCTTCAAGAGCCGTGCGTGTGTGCGCCAACTCACACGATGTTAACCGTCGCTTGGCTATGCTGGCGGCCTGAACCGATAGCACTCGCAGAGGCCATGTCGTTCCGCACGGACAGGTTTGGTGGCGCAGAGGTGGTCGCCTTCCCACGGAGGGCGCCGAGCGCTGCCGCTCCTGAAACCCGGCGGCCGGTTCTGATCGTGCTGCATCAGGAATGCTCGACACCGGGCCGCGTCGGCAATGCGCTGCGCGCGCTCGGCCATCGCCTCGATATCCGCCGTCCCCGCTTCGGCGATCCCTTGCCCGAGACGCTCGATCGGCATGCCGGCGCCGTGATCTTCGGCGGCCCGATGAGCGCCAACGAGTCCGACGACTACATCCGCCGCGAGATCGACTGGATCGAAATTCCGCTCCGCGAGCAGCGGCCCTTGCTCGGCATCTGCCTGGGGGCGCAGATGCTGGCGATGCAGCTCGGGGCGCGCGTCGCGCCGCATCCGCAGGCGCTGACCCAGATCGGCTATTACCCGATCAGGCCGACCGCCGCGGGGCATGCGCTCTGCCCGCATTGGCCGGCGCAGGTCTATCACTGGCATCGCGAGGGATTCGAGCTGCCTGAAGGCGCCGAGCTGCTCGCCGAAGGCGATGATTTTCCGGTGCAGGCGTTCCGTGCCGGCAATGCTTTCGGCGTGCAGTTCCACCCCGACGTGACTTACGCGATGATGTGCCGCTGGACCACGCGCGGCTATGACGGCTTCAGCGCGCCCGGTGCGCGGCAGCAGCACCATCATTTCGCGGATCGTGCCGTCTATGATGCCGCCGAACGCGCCTGGCTCGATCATTTCATCGGCGGCTGGCTGGCGCGCCGGCCGGTGCTGGCGCAAGCCGCCGAGTGATCGCGCCTCCACGCAAGTCCTTGCCCCTTCGCTGGATATGCTAGGCTCTCCGCCAACGAGCACGGCACCAATGCGTGCCGGCCGACAAGGGAGAGCGCCGTGGCCTACGAACACATTCTCTATGAGGTGAGCGACAAGATCGCGACCATCACGCTCAACCGCCCGGATCGCATGAACGCCTGGACGCCCGTCATGGAGCGCGACGTGCGTCACGCGATGGAGGCGTCGAACGCCGACGACAATGTCCGCGTCATCGTGCTCACCGGCGCGGGCCGTGCCTTCTGCGCGGGCGCCGACATGGACGCGCTGAAGGGGCTGGACCCTGACGACGTCAGGCGCGCCTCGAACCTGCCGCCATTCGACATGAACCGCCGGCCGGATTGGCAGACGCGCTACGGCTATTACCCTTCGATCAACAAGCCTGTCATCGCGATGCTCAATGGCGCCACGGCCGGCATCGGCCTCGTCCACGCGCTCTATTGCGATCTGCGCTTTGCCGCCGACAACACCGTGTTCACCACCGCCTTCGCACGGCGCGGGCTGATCGCCGAGCACGGCATCAGCTGGATGCTTCCGCGCATCGTCGGCCACGCCCATGCAATGGATCTGCTGCTCTCGGCGAGGCGCGTGTCGAGCGAGGAGGCGCTGCGGATGGGGCTGGTCAACCGGCTCTCTTCGCCTACGATGCTGCGCGAGGAGACTTATGCCTATGCGCGCGACCTCGCCGATTTCGTCTCACCGAGCGCGATGGCCGTGATCAAGCGCCAGCTTTACGAGGTGCCCTTCCAGACCCTCGCCGAGGCGACGATCGAGGCCAACAGGGAGATGATGGAGGCGCTGGCCGGCAGCGATTTCAGGGAAGGCGTGGCGAGCTTCATGGAGAAGCGGCCGCCGCGGTTTACGGGGAGGTAGGGGGTTCTACGGAGAAGGTCCGCCGTCGCCCTTCGGGCTATGGCGGGACAGCCTTCGCTCACTTCGCTACGAGGGACTTCCCTAGGCTTGCCCAGCCGAAGCTCGCGAAGCGAGCGAAGGCTGGTGGAGCCAGGCGGGATCGAACCGCCGACCTCGTCATTGCGAACGACGCGCTCTCCCAGCTGAGCTATGGCCCCTTTGCTGGCCGCTCTGGTGAACGCGGCCGACAACCGGGCGCCATTTAAGTCCCCGCCAAGGTCAAGTCAAGGACGGGTGTCACCCGGTTTTAGCCGTACTGGCGCCGACTTCCCTTGTTTGGACCTGACGGAACCGATATCTAGCAAAAGGCGTCAATCCCGATCGCAGCCTGAGTTTTCATAGCCAGAGTCTTCAATAGCCATGCGTGCCGTTCTCGACATCGTCATCATCGTGCTCGACCTCTATGTCTGGCTGCTGATCGCCTCCGCGATCCTGTCCTGGCTGATCGCCTTCAACGTGGTGAACACCCGCAACCAGTTCGTTTCGGCGGTGGCGGAGTTCCTGTACCGGATCACCGAGCCGCTGCTGGCACCGATTCGCAATTTCCTGCCCAGCCTCGGCGGTCTCGACATCTCGCCGATCATCCTGATCCTGATCATCATGTTCATCGAGCGGGTGATCCTGTACTACGTCTACCCCAACGTGGTCTGAGCGGACGGAAGCGCCTTGGTTGCCAGCAGGGAGCCCTGGCGCTACTCGGCCGCAGGTCTCAGCATCGCGCTGCGGGTGACGCCGCGCGGCGGCCGCGACGACATCGATGGGATCGAGCAATTGTCGGATGGCCGCAGCGTGCTCAAGGTGCGGGTGCGCGCCATCGCCGATGGCGGCGAGGCCAACAAGGCGGTTTTGGTGCTGCTGGCGAAATCGCTCGGCGTACCCAAGGCCAGCGTCAGGTTGCTGTCCGGGGCCACCTCGCGGCTGAAGCAGATCGCGGTCGATGGCGACCCGGCGCGGCTCGGAGAAGCCCTGCGCCAGTTCGTCCAACTCAAATCTGCGGGCCCCAAATCGACGGACTGAGGAACTGACATGACGGCCAAAATCATCGATGGGAAAGTGATCGCCGCGGAGCTTCGGGCACGCGTCGCCGACGAGGTCGCCCGCGTCAAGCGCGAGCACGATCTGGTGCCGGGCCTTGCGGTCGTCCTGGTCGGCAACGACCCCGCCAGCGAGGTCTATGTCCGTTCCAAACATACCCAGACCCAGGCCGCGGGCATGGCCTCGTTCGAGCACAAGCTGCCGGCCGACGTCTCGCAGGCAGATCTGCTGGCGCTGGTCGCCAAGCTCAACCGCGATCCCGCCGTGCACGGCATTCTCGTACAATTACCGCTGCCGAAGGGGCTGAACACCGAGGCGGTGATCAACGCCATCGACCCCGCCAAGGACGTCGACGGCCTGCACCCGAACAATGCCGGCCGGCTCGCCGGCGGCTTCGAGGCGCTGTCGCCCTGCACGCCGCTCGGCTGCATCATCCTGACCAAGAGCGTGCACGCATCGCTCGAAGGCATGAACGCCATCGTCATCGGCCGCTCCAACCTCGTGGGCCGTCCGCTGGTGCAATTGCTGCTGAACGAGAACGCCACCGTGACGATCGCGCATTCACGCTCGCGCGACCTGCCCGGGCTCGTGAAGAAGGCGGACCTCGTCTATGCCGCGGTCGGGAGGCCCGAGATGGTGCGCGGCGACTGGCTGAAGCCGGGCGCGACCGTGATCGATGTCGGCATCAATCGCATCCCGAAGGAGGACGGCAAGACGCGCCTCGTCGGCGACGTCGCCTATCAGGAAGCGCTCGAAGTGGCCGGTGCCATTACGCCGGTGCCGGGCGGCGTCGGCCAGATGACGGTCGCGTGCCTCTTGGTGAATACGCTGCGTGCGGCGTGTGCGATCGCGGGGTTGGCGAAGCCGGCAGTGTAAGTGAGTGTCATTCCGGGGCGGCTCGCAGAGCCGAACCCGGAATCTCGAGCCACAAACATCTGGATTCCGGGTTCGCGCTTCGCGCGCCCCGGAATGACGATAGGCCTCAGCCCTTTTTCTTCTTCTCGCGGTCCATGCCTTCGAGGATGAGCCTGTGCGCGTCCTCCGGGCCGCCCCAGCGCAGGATCTTCACCCACTTGCCCTTTTCGAGATCCTTGTAGTGCTCGAAGAAGTGCTGGATCTGCTGGAGCGTGATGTCCGGCAAGTCGGAATAGCTCTTCACCTTGTCATAGCGCTGCGTCAGCTTGGACGACGGCACCGCCAGGATCTTCTCGTCGCCGCCGGCCTCGTCTTCCATGAACAGGACGCCGACCGGGCGCACGCTCATGACGGCGCCGGGGATGATGGCGCGGGTGTTGATGATCAGCACGTCGCAGGGATCGCCGTCGTCCGACAGCGTGTGCGGGATGAAGCCGTAATTACCGGGGTAGCGCATCGGCGTGTAGAGGAAGCGGTCGACCACCAGCGTGCCGGCCTCCTTGTCCATCTCATACTTGATCGG
>NZ_JAEMSD010000272.1:0-2354 GCF_016462955.1 Bradyrhizobium sp.
TCACAGGACAGCGCCATCGACAGGCCGGCGCCGGCGGCCGCGCCATCGAGCTGCGCCACCACGGGCTTCGGCATCTGGTGCAGGATGCGCGAGACCTCCATGCCGCGGCGGAGGTTTGCCAACTTCTGCTCGAACGGCAGCGGCGCGCGGCCGGCTGCCATCGACTTGACGTCGCCGCCGACGCAGAACGAGCCGCCGGCGCCCTTGAAGAGCACCGCCCGCACGTCGGGATCGTCAGCCGCGCGCCGTGCCGCCTCGACCAGCCCGGCGACCATCTCGGGATTGAGCGCGTTCTTCCGCTCCGGGCGGTTCATCGTGATGGTGAGCAGCCCGCCTTCGAGCTTCTGCAGGACCATGTCGTTGCTCATGCGGCGTCTCCCCTTGTTTGTTTTTACTCCGTCATTCCGTGGCGTGCCCCTTGGCGCGAACCCGGAATCCATTCCTCAACCGTCATTGCCGCTCGATGGATCCCGGGTTATCGCTGCGCGAGCCCCGGGATGACGACCTATTGTTGGGTGTGCGCGTCACCACGACGGCTCACGCCCTTATTTCTTCACGAGCGGGCAGCGCGACTGCTCCAAGGGCTGGAACGCCTCGGCACCCGGCACCGTGGCGAGCAGCTTGTAATCGTCCCAGCGGCCCTTGGACTCCGACGGCTTCTTCACCTCGAACAGGTACATGTCGTGGATCATGCGGCCGTCCTCGCGGATCTTGCCGCCCTTGGCGAAGAAGTCGTTGATCGGCGTCTCCTTCATCACCTTGATCACCGTCGCGGCGTCGGTCGTGCCGGCCGCCTTCACGGCCTTCAGGTAATGCGTGATCGAGGAATAGACACCGGCCTGCGCCGAGGTCGGCACCCGCTTGGTGCGCTCCATGAAGCGCTTGGAGAATGCGCGCGTGTCGTCGTTGAGATCCCAGTAGAACGCTTCGGCCAGCAGCAGGCCCTGCGCGGTCTCGAGCCCGATCGAGTCGATATCGGTGACGAAGGCGAGCAGCGGCGAGACCTTCTGGCCGCCCTTGGTGATGCCGAACTCCGCCGCCTGCTTGATGGCGTTGATGGTGTCGCCGCCGGCATTCGCGAGCCCGATCACCTTGGCCTTGGAGGCCTGGGCCTGGAGCAGGAAGGACGAGAAATCCGACGTGTTGAGCGGATGGCGCACGCTGCCCAGCACCTTGCCGCCGGTCTTGGTGACGACGGCGCTGGTGTCCTTCTCCAGATCCTGGCCGAAGGCGTAATCGGCCGTGAGGAAGTACCAGCTGTCGAGACCCGACTTCACCGCAGCAAGGCCGGTCACGTTGGCCTGGCCGTAAGTGTCGAACACGTAATGAATGGTATAGGGGCCGCAGGCCTCGTTGGTGAGACGGATCGAGCCGGGGCCGTTGAACATGATGATCTTGTTGCGCGCTTTCGCGATCTCGCCGGCGGCAAGCGCGGTCGCGGAGGCCGCGACGTCGTAGATCATCTCGACACCCTGATTGTCGAGCATGTCGCGGGCGATGTTGGCGGAGAGATCGGCCTTGTTCTGATGGTCGGCCGCCAGTACCTGGATCTTGCGTCCCAGCACCTCGCCGCCGAAATCCTCCACCGCCATCTTGGCCGCGGTCTCGCTGCCGGGACCGGTGATGTCGGCATACAGGCTCGACATGTCGAGGATGCCGCCGATCTTCAGCGGCGGCTTGTCCTGGGCCTGCGCGGCGCTAGCATTGAGGGCAAACGCGGCGGCAAAAATGCCGGACAGAATGTGCTTCATCGAAAAAGACCTCCCTTATCGCGCCGTGCTCTGATGGCGGCTTGGTTATTGCTCTTGGTGATATCTGTTGGCCATCGCTATTGCCGCAATCATGCCGCATGCGCAAGAGCGCAGCAAGCGAGGCGCTGATGATCGCCGCGCATGCTTTCCGCAAAACGGAATGGCAACAGGCTGCACGATGTCTCCGCGTCGTTTCGACCGTAGCGAAGTAAATCCAGAATCTTTCCGCGGAGGAGATCTGGATTGTTTCGCTGCCTTCGCAATGACGGAAAGTGAGGAAGCCCCTTCGCCTCACACGCCGTTCGAGTTAAGATCGATGCGTAACGCAACCTCCCCGGGTCACGTGACGCGACTGCATCATCTCATCGTCGCAATTCTTCTCGTCGCAGGTCACGCCGCGTTCGCAGCGCCCTGCCAATTCGAAGCGCAAGGCGAAGGCCGCGTCGCGGCCATCGTCGATGCGCGCGGCGTGCGCCTCGATGACGGGCGCGAGATCCGCCTTTCGGGCATCGAGCCGACCGCGACGACGAAGCAGGCTCTGACCTCACTGTTGCCCGGACGGGAGGTGACATTGCGGAGCACTGACGACACGCCGGACCGTTA
>NZ_JAEMSD010000272.1:2364-5256 GCF_016462955.1 Bradyrhizobium sp.
TCATCGGCGGGAGCGAGACCTCCGTGCAGGCCATGCTGCTCGCCCTGGGCGAGGCGCTGGTCTCCGCCGAGATCACGGACAAGGACTGCGCGGTCGCGCTGATGGCGTCCGAAGCAGCGGCGCGACGCCAAAAAATGGGCAGCTGGGCTGACCCGTCGGCCATAAAAAACGCGGAAAGTCCCGACGATATTTTGGCGGAGATCGGGCGTTTTGCGGTGGTTGAGGGTAAGGTCCTTTCGGTCCGGCAGGCTGGGGCAACGACCTACCTGAACTTTGGACAGAACTGGACACGCGGCTTTGCGGTGACTATCTCAAGGCGCACTTTGCCGGCGTTCGAAACGGCCGGAATAGCCGTCAAGTCCTTGGAACGTAAGCGCATTCGAGTCCGGGGCTGGGTCGAGGGGAATACGGGGCCACGGATTGATGTGCGCCTCATAGGGCAGGTCGAGTTGCTGGGCGCAAACGAGCCGGCAGGGGTAAGGCCTTAGATCAGGCCAGGCACGGGTTAAGCGACGTGAATGGGGTGCTAGAGCGGCACGAACGAGGTGATGGCCCCCGCCGTCTGCGGGCGGCGCCGGCTGCGCTGTGCCTTGTCCTTTGCACGGCTCTCGCTGGCTGTGGCGACATGGGCCGGTTCCAGACCGCTGCGACGCCGCCAGCCGTGGCGATGCCCAAGCCGAGGCCCGCCGTCGCGCAAACCCCCGCCACCGAAAAGGAGCATGAGCGCATCCTGGCGAACTATGGCGGGACCTATGACGATCCCAGGCTCGAGGCGCTCGTCAGCAAGACCGTCGACCGCCTGGTCGCCGCCTCCGAGCGTCCCGACCAGGGCTACAAGGTCACCATCCTCAATTCCGGGGCGGTGAATGCCTTCGCGCTGCCGAACGGACAGCTCTATGTCACGCGCGGCCTGCTGGCGCTGGCGAGCGACACCTCGGAATTATCCTCGGTGCTCAGCCACGAGATGGCGCATGTGCTGTCCAAGCACGCCGCGATGCGCGAGGACCAGGCCCGCCAGGCCGCGATCGTGACCCGTGTCGTCACCGACATGAGCAATGATCCCGATCTCACCGCGCTCGCACTCGCCAAGACCAAGCTCACAATGGCGAGCTTCTCGCGCAAGCAGGAGCTCGAGGCCGACGGCATCGGCGTCGGCATCTCCGCCAAGGCGCATTTCGACCCCTATGGCGCGGCGCGCTTCCTCTCGGCGATGGAGCGCAATGCCGAGCTGAAGGTCGGCAAGAGCTCGCTCGATCCGCGCGCGCAGGATTTCACCTCCTCGCACCCGGCGACCCCCGAACGCGTGCAGAACGCGCAGAACATCGCCCGGCAATACACGGCGCCCGAAGGCGCCGAGCGCGACCGCGAAAGCTATCTCGCCGCGATCGACAACCTCGTTTACGGCGAGGACCCCAGCGAAGGTTTCGTCCGCGGCCGCCGCTTCCTGCATCCGAAGCTCGGCTTCACCTTCCAGGCACCGGAGAATTTCACGCTCGACAACACCGCGCAGGCCGTGATCGGCGTGCGCGAGGGCGGTGCGCAGGCGATGCGCTTCGACGTGGTGCGGGTGCCGGCTGAGCAGTCGCTCGGCGACTATCTGAGCTCCGGCTGGATGGAAGGCGTCGAGAAGGCCTCCACCGAAGACCTCACCATCAACGGCTTCCCGGCCGCGTCCGCCACCGCCAAGGGCGATCAGTGGCAGTTCAAGGTCTATGCGCTGCGGTTCGGCAGCGACGTCTACCGCTTCATCTTCGCGACACGGCAGAAATCGACCGAGAGCGAGCGCAATGCGCGCGAGACGGTCCAATCGTTCCGCCGCCTGACTCTCGACGAGATCCAGGCCGCGCGTCCGCTGCGCATCAAGGTCATCACCGTGCAGCCCGGCGACACCGTGGAATCGCTGTCTCACCGCATGGCCGGCGTCGATCATCCCGCCGAGCGCTTCCGCGTGCTGAACGGCCTCGATCGCACCGCGCAGGTGAAGGTGCGCGATCGCGTGAAGATCGTGGCGGATTGACGTGCGCTAAGCGCACGTCATCTCGGGGCGCGCTTAGCGCGAATCCGGGATCTCAAGCGGCAAATTGCGCTGCTATAGGGTGGGCAAAGCGCAAGCGTGCCCACGATCTCGCTCCATCGGAAACAGATGGTGGGCACGGCGCGATGCACCTTTGCCGACCCTACAGCCGTCCCGTTGAAGTCCGGATGGCTATGCGTTGCTGGCCTTGCCGCCCGTGTCCATGTCGCCGGCCTCGCGCTGGCCGCTGAGCCAGAGTGCGAGCAGGGTCCAGAACGCGCCGGAGAGCAGATACGCACCCGACGCGATGACGCCGAGATTGGTGGCAAGCAGCAGCGCCACCAGCGGCGCGAAGCCGGCGCCGAACAGCCAGGCCATGTCCGAGGTCAGGGCCGACGCCGTGTAGCGGTAGGTCTGCCGGAAGTTCGAAGCGATCGCGCCGGAGGACTGACCGAAGGAGAGGCCGAGCAGGATGAAGCCGATCACCATGTAGATGGTCTCGCCGAACGCGCCGGCGTCGAGCAGCTGAGGCGCGAAGCCGCTATAGATCGCGATCGCGATCGCCGAGCCCATCAGCAGCGACTTGCGGCCGACGCGGTCGGCGATGATGCCGGAGGCCACGATCGCGGCGACGCCGAACACGGCGGCGACGATCTCGATGATCAAAAAGCGCACCGGGCTTTCGCGGGTGAACAGGAACACCCAGGACAGCGGAAACACCGTGACCATATGGAACAGGGCGAAGCTCGCCAGCGGCGCGAACGCGCCGAGCATGATGTTCTGGCCTTCGCGGGCAACTGTCTCAGAAATGCGCGCGGGCTGCAATTCGCGGGTCTCGAACAGCGTGGCATATTCCTCCGTCGTCACCATGCGCAGGC
>NZ_JAEMSD010000272.1:5266-9215 GCF_016462955.1 Bradyrhizobium sp.
GGGAAGGCGGCGCATTCAGCGCCAGCAGCGAGGCCAAGCCGTCCCAGGCGCCGCCCCAGGCCAGACCCTGCGCGATACGCGCCAGCGCCAGCAGCCAGATCGCGGCAGCGCCGATCTCGTGATAGCTCGGCAGGAACGCGAGCGCCACGGTGGCGGTGCCGAGCAGGAACAGTGCCGAGATCAGCTTGGCCGTCTTGCCATACTCACGGTCGACCGTCATGAAAATGACGGTGCCGATCGGCCGGGCCATGAAGGCCAAAGCGAAGACCATGAAGGAATAAAAGGTGCCGTTCAGCTCGCTGGCGAACGGAAACACCAGGCGCGGAAACACGATCACAGAGGCGATCGCGAAGACGAAGAAGTCGAAGAATTCCGAGGTGCGGCCGATGATGACGCCGATGGCGATCTCGCCGGGGCTGGCCTGGTCGTGGCCATGCTCGCCGGTGTGGATGTCTGTCATTGCGGGGGTCTGTGCCGTCGCCATGCGTGCGCCCTTAACGTCTTAAAAACCAAGGCCGACCGCCCGGCGGGCGCCAGGCAGTCCGGCCCTGTCTGATCCAGCATTCCGCAATGCAACATTGGACAAATTGTCCAATGTCCCGCCTGTTGCGCCGCAGCTACCCGTTGGCCCCGCAAAAGAAACTCATTCTCAAAGGCTCGGCCCGTGTCTCGTCTCAAGATCCTGGCGCTACTACCTCTGGCTGCCGCTCTCACCGGCTGCGACTATGTCGTGCTGGCGCCGGCCGGCGATATCGCAGCCCAACAGCGCGACCTCGTCATCATCTCCACCGTCCTGATGCTCCTCATCGTCCTCCCCGTGATGGCGCTGACGGTGCTGTTCGCCTGGCGCTATCGCCAGTCCAACACGGCGGCTCCCTACGAGCCGGATTGGGATCACTCGACCGCGCTCGAGCTGGTGATCTGGTCGGCACCGCTGCTGATCATCGTTTGCCTCGGCGCGCTGACCTGGATGGGCACACATCTCCTCGACCCCTATCGCACCCTCGGCCGCATTCATGCCGACCGCGCCGTGGACCAGTCCAAGGCTCCCCTCGAAGTCGACGTCGTCGCGCTCGACTGGAAATGGCTCTTCATCTACCCGGATTACGGCATCGCGAGCGTCAACGAACTCGCCGCGCCGGTCGATCGTCCGATCACCTTCCGCATCACCGCGTCCTCGGTGATGAACTCTTTCTACATCCCCGCGCTCGCCGGCCAGATCTACGCAATGCCGGGCATGGAGACCAAGCTGCACGCCGTCGTCAACCACGCCGGCACCTACAAGGGTTTTTCGGCCAACTACAGCGGCGCCGGCTTCTCCGGCATGAACTTCAAGTTTAGGGGACTCGACGACAAAGGTTTTGACGACTGGATCGCCAGCGCCAAATCCGCCGGCGGCTCGCTCGGCCGCGCCGAATATCTCCAGCTCGAGAAGCCCAGCCAGAACGAGCCGGTGCGCCGCTGGGGCAGCGTCGATGCCGATCTCTATCGCCTGATCCTCAATATGTGCGTCGAGACAGGCAAGATGTGCCAGAGCGAGATGATGGCGATCGACGCCAAGGGCGGCGCCGGCCACCAGGGTCTGAACAACACCCTGCCGCTCACCTACGACAAATACGCCCGCCGCGGCGCCCCGCTCGGGCCGGCGCCAACCTTCGTCGCCGGCGCCTGCACGCCTGATGCGCCGCAGGGCCAGACCTCCGCCTCCATCACGGCCCCGCTCGACATGGCGCCGCTCACCGGCGCCGGACTGAAGCGGCCGAGCTTCACGCCGCTGAAGTCCTCGTCCTTCTTCCTCGGACCACGTCCGAAGTCAGATTCCTAACAGAGAACGCGCATGTCTCCTGATCTTCTCAAGCTCATCTTCGGCCGGCTCGGCTTCGAGTCGCTGCCGCTGCACGAGCCGATCGTCGTCGGCACCTTCGCCGTGGTCGCGCTCGGCGGAGCGGCGCTGCTCGGCGCCCTCACCTATTTCCGCCTCTGGGGCTATCTCTGGCGCGAGTGGTTCACCACCGTGGACCACAAGCGCATCGGCATTATGTACATGATCCTCGGCATCGTGATGCTGCTGCGCGGCTTTGCGGACGCGCTGATGATGCGCGGGCAGCAGATGCTCGCCTTCAATGGCTCCGAGGGCTATCTCAACGCCCATCACTACGACCAGGTCTTCACCGCCCACGGCGTGATCATGATCTTCTTCGTGGCGATGCCGTTGGTCACGGGCCTGATGAACTACGTCGTGCCGCTGCAGATCGGCGCCCGCGACGTCTCGTTTCCGTTCCTGAACAATTTCAGCTTCTGGATGACGGTCGGCGGCGCGGTGCTGGTGATGGCCTCGCTGTTCATCGGCGAATTCGCCCGCACCGGCTGGCTGGCTTATCCGCCGCTGTCGAACATCGGCTACAGTCCCGATGTCGGCGTCGACTATTACATTTGGGCGCTGCAGGTCGCCGGCGTCGGAACGACGTTGTCCGGCATCAATCTGATCTGCACCATCGTCAAGCTGCGCTGCCCCGGCATGACCATGATGAAGATGCCGGTTTTCACCTGGACCTCGCTCTGCACCAACGTGCTGATCGTTGCCTCTTTCCCGGTCCTGACCGTCGTGCTCGCGCTGCTCTCGCTCGACCGCTACGTCGGCACCAACTTCTTCACGAACGATTTCGGCGGCAGCCCGATGATGTACGTGAACCTGATCTGGATCTGGGGCCATCCCGAGGTCTACATCCTGGTGCTCCCGGCGTTCGGCATCTTCTCCGAGGTCACCTCGACCTTCTCCGGCAAGCGGCTGTTCGGCTACACTTCGATGGTCTACGCCACGGTCGTCATCACCATCCTGTCGTACCTGGTGTGGCTGCACCACTTCTTCACGATGGGCTCGGGCGCCAGCGTCAACTCGTTCTTCGGGATCACGACGATGATCATCTCGATCCCCACGGGCGCGAAGATGTTCAACTGGCTGTTCACGATGTATCGCGGCCGGATCCGCTACGAACTGCCGATGATGTGGACAGTCGCCTTCATGCTGACCTTCGTGATCGGCGGCATGACCGGCGTGCTGCTCGCGGTGCCGCCGGCCGACTTCGTCCTTCACAACAGCCTGTTCCTGATCGCGCATTTCCACAACGTCATCATCGGTGGCGTGGTGTTCGGCGCGTTCGCCGGCATCAACTACTGGTTCCCGAAGGCGTTCGGCTTCAAGCTCGACCCGTTCTGGGGCAAGATGTCGTTCTGGTTCTGGGTCACCGGCTTCTACCTCGCCTTCATGCCGCTCTACGTGCTCGGCCTGATGGGCGTGACCCGCCGCCTGCGCGTGTTCGACGACCCGTCACTGCAAATCTGGTTCGTCATCGCCGCGATCGGTGCCGTCTTCATCTTCATCGGCATTCTCTCGATGCTGATGCAGTTCGCCGTCAGCCTGCTCAAGCGCGAGCAGCTCAAGGACGTCACCGGCGATCCCTGGGACGCACGCACGCTGGAATGGGCGACCTCTTCGCCGCCGCCCGACTATAACTTCGCCTTCACCCCGGTCGTCCACGACAACGACGCATGGTGGGACATGAAGCGGCGCGGCTACCAGCGTCCGCTCACCGGCTTCAAGCCGATCCACATGCCCAGCAGCACCAGCACCGGCATCATTCTAGCCGGCCTCGCCACCGCGATGGGTTTCGGCCTGATCTGGTACATGTGGTGGCTCGCCGCCGTGAGCTTCATCGCAATGCTCGCCGTCGGGATCGGTCACACCTTCAACTATCACCGCGACTTCGACATTCCGGCTGAAGACGTCATCCGGACCGAGGACGCGCGCACCAAGCTGCTCGCCGGAGCCAAGTAAATGACCGTCGCCGTTCATCCCTCGCAGACCGGAGAGCCGGTCTTCTATCTCGCCGACGAACATCCGCATCCGGAAGGCTGGAGCACCTCGCTCGGCTTCTGGATCTACCTGATG
>NZ_JAEMSD010000744.1 GCF_016462955.1 Bradyrhizobium sp.
ACAGCTACGTGCCGATCACGCTCGCCGCGATCGACCGCCGGCTCGACCAGATCGCGGCCAACGCCGCCCTCAATGCCGAGATCGCCGCAGTCGAATGGGCGCAGGCCCAAGCCGCGACATCGCTGCGGCTTTCCAGGATCGCGGCCGAGGACACTGTTGAGGGGCTGGCGCGGCGCTCATCGACCGACCTCGGCCGCGGCTTCATCCGCCTGCTGCATCGAAGCGGCCGCGAGGCCGCCGCACGCTGGCTCGGGCAAGAGGCGGACAGCAAGGCGCCCGCACGCGATCAGCAGGCCGTTCGCCGCGAACCTGCGCTAGCCTGATTTCGCCAGCGCCTCCTCCAGGAACCAGGCCGCCGCGAGTGCCAGCGGATCATTGCCGAACCGCGCGATCACCTGCACGCCGATCGGCAGGCCGCCGACCTTCAGCACCGGCACGTTGACGCAAGGATTGCCCATCAGCGTCCAGAGCCGGTTGTAGCGCGGATCGCCCGTGGTCGCGAGCTCCTTGGCGGGCGCCGTGCCCGGTGCCGAATAGGTCAAGAGCACGTCGAAACCTTCGAACAGTTCGCCAAGCTCGCGCCGGCCGCGGCGGCTGATCCGGCGCGCCTCGTCATACTCCTTGGGCGTCAGCCCGGCCGTCGCGTCGAGGCTGGCACGCAACATCGGTGCAATGTCGTCGTGGCGTTCCGAAAATTCCCAGGCCAGCGCGCGATGCGCCTCGAAATCCTGGATGATCGGGTGGATGCGCCAGGCCTCCTGCACCGATGCAGGGAGATCGATGGTCCGCACACTGGCACCTGCCCGCTCGGCGGCCTTGATTGCAGCCTGCAGCCCCTCTTCGGCAGCCGGCTCGACGGCACCGGCGAACTCCTGCCTGACCACGCCGATGCGCGGCGACTTCGCCGGGGTGATGCCGGAGAATTCTGTGCGCCCCGTCATCGCCAGCAAACCGCGCGCGAGATCTTCCGCACGCGCGCCGAACAGGCCAACCGTGTCGAGCGCCCACGAATAGCACTTCACACCCACCGTCGGCAGCATCCGGAACGACGGCTTGATCGCAGCCGTCCCGCAATAGGCCGCGGGCCGGATCACCGAGCCGCCGGTCTGCGTGCCCAGCGCCAGCGGGATCATGCCGGCGCCGACCGCAGCCGCCGAGCCCGCGGACGAGCCGCCGGGCGAATGGCCGAGATTGTGCGGATTGAGCGTCGGCGTCGGATCGCGCGAGGCAAACGCCGTGGTCGTGGTCTTGCCGATGATGGTGGCGCCTGCGCGCTTCAGCATCATCACCACGGGCGCATCGGCGCGCGGCTGCCAGCCGCGATAGATCTCCGAGCCCATCTCGGTCGGCATGTCAGCGGTGTCGATGATGTCCTTGATGCCGACGGCGATGCCGCGCAGCGGGCCCGAGGTTTGCGCTTTCGCGGATTTGTCATGCCGCACGAAGGCGTGAACGTCCTTTTCCCGGGCCTCGATCGCCGTATGCGACTGGGCGATGGCTGCATCGGGCGAAAGCTCCCCCGCTTCGATGCGGCGCTGGAGGTCGGCGAGTGAGATCATGGCAACATCCTTCTTATTGGGATCGCTTTTAGCATTGCGAGAAGGTCGTGCAAGCGCACGTGACTGTTGCGCGACGCCCTCAGGTTGTTCCATGCTGTCCCTGCAAGGAGACACCGTGGACGCCATCAATCCGAGCGTGGAGCTGACCGAGTCCGAGCGGATCGACCGCTTGCGGCTGATCCGTTCCGACAATGTCGGGCCGCGCACCTTCCGTTCGCTGGTCGATCATTTCGGCAGCCCGCGCGCCGCGCTGGAGCGCCTGCCCGATCTCGCCCGTCGCGGCGGCGCGCAGCGATCGGGCCGCATCTACAGTGCCGACGAGGCCAAGGCCGAGCTCGCCGCGAGCCGCAAATTCGGCATCGCCTGGCGCGCGCCCGGCGAGGACGGCTACCCGGCCCGGCTGGCGATGATCGACGATGCGCCGCCGCTGCTGGCCATGCGCGGCGACATCAAAACCTTGATGCGGCCGATGATCGCCATCGTCGGCTCGCGCAACGCCTCCGGCGCCGGCTTGAAGTTCGCAGGTGTGCTCGCGCGCGAGCTCGGCGAAGCCGGCTTCATCGTCATCTCAGGGCTGGCGCGCGGCGTCGACCAGGCCGCGCATCGCGCGAGTGTCGAGAGCGGCACGATTGCCGTGCTCGCCGGCGGACATGACTGCATCTATCCGCCCGAGCATGGCGACCTGCTCGCCGCCATCCTCGATCACGCGGGCGCGGCGATCTCCGAGATGCCGCTCGGCCACGAGCCGCGCGCCCGCGACTTCCCACGCCGCAACCGGTTGATCTCCGGCGCCGCGCTCGGCGTCGTCGTGGTGGAAGCCGCGCATCGCTCGGGCTCGCTGATCACCGCGCGCATGGCGGCCGAACAGGGCCGCGAGGTGTTCGCGGTGCCCGGCTCCCCGCTCGATCCGCGCGCCGCCGGCGCCAACGACCTGATCAAGCAGGGCGCAACCC
>NZ_JAEMSD010000745.1 GCF_016462955.1 Bradyrhizobium sp.
CCGAAGCAGCCGGCCGCCGCCAGCGTCATCCACATCGGGAAGGCCGGCGAGCGCCAGATTTGGTCGAGCGAAGTAGCCCATGCCCAGTTCATGCGCGACGTCCCTTCACGCGAGCAAAGAGCGAATGGTCAAGCGAGCACCTCGAGTCGGCAGCTGCCCCCACCCACCATGTGAGGGTGAAGCGGGCCTTTTGACGGCGGCAAAGGGCAATTCCCGGGAGAGGCCGATGCGTTGACGGCGTCAGCCTTCAGGAGAGTGCGAGCTGGCTTTCCTTGGCAACGCGCTCGAAGGCTTCGGTCGAGCTCTTGATGCGGTACTGGCAGTCGTCGCCGTCGGTCGGGAGCAGACGGATAATCTCATATGCACCGCTTGCGGCCGGACGCGCGACATTGCTGGCCGTGAACAGGACGCGCGATCCCACGGGGAATTTGTGCTTCAACACCCTCTCCATCACTCAAACAGCGCCCGCCTCGCCCAGTTGTCCCACTGCGAGGGCCGGCCGGAAACCCGGGTCGTTGTATAGCACGCGCCCGGTGCTTTTGGCCAGCGCCATGCCGGCACGGCAGGCACTCAATTTACGCAGTCATTTCAAAATGATAACGGGATAGCCGGCGGGGTGATGATACCGGCGGAGGGGTTAATTCCGCCGACATGTCGCAGCCTGTCGCACCCTCATCCCATCGGCGGCCGTCCTCCCCGGCCGGCGCCGGTCAGGCGTCCTCGAACTTGGCGATGACGAGCGTTTCGGCCAGTCCTTCGCGGGTCCATTCCTGGAACGCCGGCAGCGCCATCATGGTCTCCATGTAGGCCCTGGTGTCCGGCGCCACCTCGATCGCATAGGTGCGAAAGCGGTGCACGACAGGGGCATACATGGCGTCCGCCGCCCCGAAGCGGCCGAACAGGAACGGTCCCTGTGCGCCGTAGCGGGTGCGGCACTCGCGCCAGATCTCCTCGATGCGCGCGATGTTCGCCTTGGCATCCGCCGACAGTGCCACGGCACCGATCGGCCGATGCAGGTTCATGCCGCATTCGTTGCGTAGCGCCACAAAGCCGGAATGCATTTCGGCGCACACCGACCTGGCATGCGCGCGCGCGGCGACGTCGTCGGGCCAGAGCTTCGCTTCCGGATAGCGCTCGGCGACGTATTCGATGATGGCAAGCGAATCCCAGACCGTGACGTCGCCATCAACCAGCACCGGCACCTTGCCGGCACGGCTGAAGGACAGGATCTGCTCCTTGTCCGCGGGATTGTCCGTATACAGCGGAATGAGCGTCTCCGCGAACGGGATGTCGTTGGCGCGCAGTGCGAGCCAGGGCCGCATCGACCATGACGAGTAGTTCTTGTTGCCGATCGCGAGTTTCAGCGCAGCCATGTCAGCAGTCCTTCCCGAGACGTCCTGATGCGAGCCGCTTTTAACGCCATCGCCTGCCGCCAATCAATCGTTGCCGCGCCCGGCCGTGCGTGGCAATCGTTGCGATCCTCGCGCGGAGAGCGGCATGAGCAGGCACTGGGTCGACATCGTCGCCGTCGGCTTCTTCATCATCGAATGGCTGGTCTATGCCTTGACGCTGGAGCACTCGGCCTATGGCCGCGACAGCCTGTCGGCCCGCATGAACCGCTATCGCGAGGTCTGGGTGCGACGGATGCTCGACCGCGAGACGCGCATGGTCGACATGCAGATCATGGCTTCGCTCCAGAGCGGCACCGCCTTCTTCGCCTCCACCAGCCTGTTCGCGCTCGGCGGCGCGCTGGCGCTGCTGCATGCCACCAACGACGCCATCACGATTTTGAGCAAGCTGCCGGTCGACCTCAGCACCTCGCCGGCGATGTGGGAGCTGAAATGCGTCGGCCTCGTGCTGATCTGCGTCTACGCCTTCTTCAAGTTCGCCTGGGCCTATCGCCTGTTCAACTATGTCGCGATCCTGTTCGGCGGCATGCCGCCGGCAAACCGGCGCGACACGCCCGAGGCCGAAGCTCACGTCATCCGCACCTCGCGCCTGTTCGAATCCGCCGGCCGTCATTTCAACCGCGGCCAGCGCGCATTCTTCTTCGCGCTCGGCTATCTCGGCTGGTTCGTCAGCCCCTGGGTGTTGTTCGTGACCACGGCAGCCGTGGTGGTCGTGACCTGGCGCCGGCAGTTCGCGTCCAGCGCCTGGGCCGCGATGGCGCCGGAGGTGGTGGATGACGATGAAGGAGCGCGGAAGCGCGGTCATTGAAGCGAGCGCAGCGAACTCGTAGGGTAGGTAGAGCGAAGCGAAAACCATTGCGCATCCTCGTCGCTGAAGCATGATAGGTTGCGGAAGGGCTACACCCATCCTGCGCCATCGCAGACATGCCTTCCCGTTCTCGCGGCTGATTTCGCCCGAGCTTTGCTTCATCTCCTCACCCTCTCGATCGAGAGGGCGCAGGGAAGGCCGGGTGCCGACTGGCACCCGCGGTCTGCTGCGCAAAATGCACACGCAGAAAACCGCACAGCAGCATACAGGTGTCGCCGAACACTCGGCCTTC
>NZ_JAEMSD010000746.1 GCF_016462955.1 Bradyrhizobium sp.
GTACCTCGATCCTGAAATGCGGCCCCGAGCAATTGCGTGCGCTGGGACCTGCCGCGATGACGCTCGGCAAGGCGGAGGGGCTGGACGCCCATTCGCGCTCGATTGGATTGCGCCTCAACCTGTCATGACAAAGCCGCCCGCTCAGGACGACACGGCCAACCGCATCGTCGGCATCACGCTCGACGAGGAATCGATCGGCCGTTCCGGTCCCGATATCGAGCACGAGCGGGCGATCGCGATCTACGATCTGATCGAGCAAAACCTGTTCGCGCCCGAGGGCGCGGAGGGGAAGGGCCCGTTCACGCTGCATATCGGCATCACCGGCAACCGGCTGATGTTCGACATCCGCCGCGAGGACGGCACGCCGGTCGTCGCGCATCTGCTGTCGCTGACGCCGTTCCGGCGGATCGTGAAGGACTATTTCATGATCTGCGACAGCTATTACCAGGCGATCCGCACCGCGACGCCGGACAAGATCGAGGCCATCGACATGGGCCGCCGCGGCATCCACGACGAGGGATCGCGCACGCTGCAGGAGCGGCTGAAGGGCAAGGTGCGGGTCGATTTCGAGACCTCGCGCCGGCTGTTCACGCTCATCACCGTCCTGCATTGGAAGGGTTAGGGCATGGCCCGGACAAGTGTGCAGCGGTTTTCCGACAAGGCCATGCCCTCTATCAAAAGAGGCTGAGCGCGATGGCGGGTCCGCCACGCGCACGCGATCCACAATCGGTGCTGTTCGCCTGTGCGATGAACAGCGTGCGCTCGCCGATGGCCGAGAGCCTGCTGCTGCACATGTTTCCGCAGGGCCTCTACGTGAAGTCGGCCGGCAACAGGAAGGGCGAGCTCGATCCGTTCGCAGTCGCCGTGATGGCCGAGCTCGGCCAGGACATCTCGGGCCACAAGCCGCAGACCTTCGAGGAGCTGGAGGATTGGGAGGGACTGAACTTCGACCTCATCATCACGCTCTCGCCCGAGGCGCATCACAAGGCGCTGGAGCTGACGCGAACGCTCGCGGCCGACGTCGAATATTGGCCGACGCAGGATCCCACCACCATCGAAGGTAGCCGCGAGCAGAAGCTCGCCGCCTACCGCGAGGTCTGCGATCAGCTGTTGATGCGAATCCGCCGTCGGTTCGCCAAGACGGGCGCGGCGAGCGGGTAGCATGCGGCGCCCGTTACACCGGCGTCACAGGATGCAGGCACTTCAATGCCGAAGGCTCGAATCACCAAACCTCGGGTTCCCGGGTTGTGAAATCAGCCCCCTTCCGATAGGTTCCGCGCGCAATTCACCCCTGCTGCCATCCCCCAAATCACCTGATGCTCGGCCGCCCCAAATTCGTACTTGCCTCCGGTTCGCCGCGGCGCCTTTCGCTGCTCAACCAGGCCGGCATCGAGCCGGATGCGCTCCGGCCGGCCGACGTCGACGAGACGCCGCGACGGGGCGAGCTGCCGCGCGCCTGCGCCAACCGCCTCGCGCGGGCCAAGGCGGATGCCGCGCTCAAATCGGTGCAGCTCGACGACGAGCTGCGCGGGGCCTTCATCCTCGCTGCCGACACGGTGGTGGCGGTGGGCCGCCGCATCCTGCCCAAGGCCAACCTGGTGGACGAGGCCGCGCAGTGCCTGCGGTTGCTGTCGGGCCGCAACCACCGCGTCTACACCGCGATCTGCCTGGTCACGCCGCGCGAGGCCTTCCGCCAGCGCCTGGTCGAGACCCGCGTCCGCTTCAAGCGCCTCTCGGAGGACGACATCCAGGCCTATATCGGCTCCGGCGAATGGCGCGGCAAAGCCGGGGGCTACGCCGTGCAGGGCATCGCCGGCTCGTTCGTGGTGAAGATGGTGGGCTCCTACACCAACGTCGTCGGCCTGCCGCTCTACGAGACCACGACGCTGCTCGGCGGCGAGGGCTTCCCGATCCGCTTCGGCTGGCTCAACACCACCACCGTGTGAGCCGAAGGCCGCGGCCCGAACAAAACCGCGAAAACAACCCCATGCACAGTAGAAGGGGCCGCGACGGCCTCCTGCGCCGCCGCTCCGGGAACCCGTTTGCTGACAGGCGCTTGAAGCCTTTCATCTCGTGTAAGCTGTCGACTTCATGAATGACCAAGTCGAAAAGTCCGCCGGCCCGGGGAAGGCCTGCCCGATTTGCGGCAAGCCGCAGTCGGAAAAGACCCGCCCGTTCTGCTCCTCCCGCTGCCGCGACGTCGACCTGAACCGCTGGCTGAAGGGCTCCTACGTCATCCCCGGCCGCGACGACGACGCCGACGACGCAGAATAGATCAATAATCTCAGTTGCTTGAAGCCGGTGCCGGCCAGCCGCAGTCAAGCCGCCGCACCTTGTGCACAGCCGGGCCGCGCCCGGCGAAGCCTCTTGGCGAAGCCGGGTGGACAGGCCGCCCCGAGCCCACTATAAACCGCCCGCTCGATGGGCTTTGGCCCCTCTGTTGGAGCACGCCCAGGTAGCTCAGTTGGTAGAGCATGCGACTGAAAATCGCAGTGTCGGTGGTTCGAT
>NZ_JAEMSD010000747.1 GCF_016462955.1 Bradyrhizobium sp.
ACCACCAACGTCGAGGGCTTGAAGATCCTGCGCAAGATCCTGAACGCGCCGGCGCTGAAGCCGTTCGTGGTCAGCGAATACGATCCCGGTGAGAAGGTATCGACGGACGCCGAGCTCCTGGATTATTGCCGCGAGCGCGGCAGCACCATCTATCATCCGACCTCGACTTGTCGTATGGGCAACGACGCGCTCGCGGTGGTCGATCAGCGGCTGAAGGTGAGGGGGCTCGACGGCCTTCGCGTCGTCGATGGCTCGGTCATGCCGGACCTCGTCTCCGGGAACACCAACGCGCCGATCATCATGATCGCCGAAAAGGCCTCCGACATGATATTGGAGGATGCGCGCTGACCCGCGATCATTGAGAGGACCACGACTTGGCTACGCGACTGAAGATCGGCACACGCAAGAGCGCCATGGCGCTGGCGCAGACGGAAGAGATCGCGCGCCGCCTCGTCGCCGCCGTGCCCGGTCTCGACGTCGAGATCGTCAAGTTCGACACCACGGGCGATCTCGACCAGACCAGCAAGCTGCTGCCCCACGGCGGCAAGGGCGGCGCCTTCGTGGCGCAGATCCGCGCCGCCGTGCTGTCGGGCGAGCTTCAGGCGGCTATGCATTCGCTGAAGGACATGCCCGGCAACGAGGATACGCCGGGTCTCGTCATCGGTGCTACGCTGTCGCGCGATCCGCCCGGTGATGCGCTGGTGCTGCGCGACGGCGTGACCCTTGAGGCGCTGCGCCAGTCCCGTGGCAAGGGCTTCAAGATCGGCACCAATGCGGTGCGCCGAGCGGCTTATGCGCGGCGGTTGTTTGCCGATGTCGAGGTCATTCACTTCCGCGGCGCGGCCGACACGAGGGTTCGCAAGCTCGACAATCGCGAGAAGCAGCGTCTGCCGGATGGCGGCGCGGTGGGGCCGGCGGATGCGCTGATCATGGCGCGCTCCGGGCTCGATCGGGTCGGCCTGTCCCATCGTATCGCCTACGAGTTCACCGCGGCGGAGATGCTTCCCGCAGCGGGGCAGGGCATCGTCGCGGTCGAATGCGCGGCCCAGGACTGGCAGACGCGGCAGCTCCTGTCGTCGATCGACGACCCCGCCGCACACGCCTCCGCCGATGCCGAGCGCGAAGTGCTGTGGGTGCTGAACGGTCACTGCAACTCGCCGGTCGCGGGCTTTTCGACCATCGCAGGCGATCGGATGTCGCTCACCGCCTCCGTGCTCGACCTCTCCGGCAACACCATCATCGAAGCCTCGCGCGAGGGTCCCGCCAATCGCCCGCGCGAGCTCGGCCGTGCGGTAGGCCTGGATCTGCTGGCGAAGGGCGCCGCCGAGATCATCGAGCGCAGCCGGCCGCGCTGAAAGCGTTAATTCTGGCCTAATCTGTTGCAATTTTACGCGAACTTGTCGTTATTTGGTCGCGAACCGTCTTGGTGACTTTCGCTTTTCCTGCCGCTGCACTCAGCGCATAGCAGTCGCGGTTTGAACGGAAAGGCGACGACGATGACGGAGAACGAGGTATTCATTCTCGAAGACGATCTGACGACGCGCGCGATGTTGAGGGTCGTCCTCGAAAGAGCAGGCTATCGGCCGGTTTTCTTCGCCGATGGCGAAGCACTGATCGCGAAGGCGCGAAATGCCTCGCCGGCATGCATTCTTCTCGATCTGTGTCTGCCGGGAATTTCGGGGCTGGATGTCCTTGGGCAACTGACCGATCGAACCTGTCCGGCCCCGATCCTCATGGTGTCGGGTCAGGGCGATATTCCGACCGCCGTGCATGCACTTCAGATCGGAGCGGCGGATTTCGTCGAGAAGCCATTCAGTCCGGCAGACCTGGTTGCGCGAATCGAGTCGGCCGGCGGCAGCCAGCCGGCGCATTCAGCAAACCCGGTCGAGCATTTCAAGCAATCGCGAGGACTGACCAAGCGCGAGTGCGAGGTTCTGGATCATCTGATCGGGGGGGCATCGAGCAAGGCGATCGCGCGGAAGCTTGGCATCAGTCCGCGGACGATCGAGGATCACCGGGCCCGGATCATGCAGAAGGCCGGCGTCAAGACGACCGCGCAGCTTTCGATCATGGCCTTCAAGGGGGCGCAGGCTCCCAAGGACCGCCTCACAGCCTCGGGGCGCCGCACCGTTCACTGATTGCGCGGGTGATGCCCGCGCGCGCCTGTTTTGCCCGACGTGTCAAGACGCGCCTGAGCCGGTCGTGCGGGTACAGCGTTTTCAACGACTTGCCTACTGTGCATGGGGTTGTTTTCGCGTTTTTGCGTCCGCTCCATTGGGAGCGGCCGGATTACCTCCGCACGCGCTTGATCATCTGCTCGACATGGGCGATCGGCGTTTCCGGCTGGATGCCGTGGCCGAGGTTGAAGATGAACCGTCCTTGCGCGAAATTCGCCAGCACGTCGTCGACCGCCCGGTCGAGCGCGGCGCCTCCCGTGATCAGCACGAGCGGATCGAGATTGCCCTGCACGGCGACCTTGCTCTGCACCCGCTCGCGGATG
>NZ_JAEMSD010000748.1 GCF_016462955.1 Bradyrhizobium sp.
GCGCCGTCTCGACGCCATCGAGCGCGGCGGTGGCCGGCGGAGGCTCGCCGCGCTCGATGGCGTCGAGACGGCGCGTCTCGCGGTCGATGGTCCGCACCGCAAGCCATGACGACAGCGGCGTAAGGTCGATGGTGCGGCTCAGCCTGTCCGGGGGCCCGGCCGCGAACAGCTGGATCTCGGGCGGCGCGCCGGAGAGTCCGGTCATGATCGGCGTCAGGCTGGCGCGGATGTCGGCCTGGTCGGCGGGAATGTCGTAGCCCCCCGAGACGATGGCGCGGGCGTTCTTCGCTTCCAGCTGCGTTGCGCCGACGCGCAGGCGGCCGTCGCGGATGGTGAACGGGATCTGCGCCGAGGGCACCGCGATGCGACCGGCCGACAGCGCGGGCTCGACGAGCTGCCGCAGCCGGTTGTCGTCGCTGACCTGGCCGCCGTCGCTGGCGCGGATGGCGATCTCGAAGGCACGCGGATTGAGGCCGCCGATCTCCGCGGATTCCAGCGTCACCGTGCCGTTGCCGGCGAGCGCACCGGTGAGCGCCGCGACGCTGCGGCCCTGGCTGGTCAGCGCCATCTGCACCGTGGCGCGCCCCTTGGGCAGCGCGAGGTCGCGATAGCGCAGCGCCGCCGCATCGGCATTGCCGAGATCGATGCGAGCGTTCAGCGCAAGGCCACCCGGGCCATTGCGCGCGTCGAGGCTTGCGGACAATTCGCCGCCGCCGAGGCCGCCCTTGAGCGCATCCAGCGCGAGCGACTGGCCGTCGCTGCGAACCGTGCCGCCGAAGGGACGCAGCTCGATGCCGCCGGGCAATGTTGCCCGCAACGCCTGGAACGCGATGCGGCCGCGCCAGCCGCTGACGAGTCCTGGCGTCAGCGGCTCCCCGGACTCCTGCCCGGTCGCGCCGATGGCGATTGCGAGCGCCGGCGCAAGATCGAGCGTATCGAGACCGACCTCGCCGTCGACGGTCCTGTCCTGATCGAGCGTAACCGAAACATGCCCGCGCAGGTGCGAGCCGGCTGCATTGCCGTCGAGATCGTCGAAGGTCAGGCGATTGCCCGACAGCGTGAGGCGGGAGGACAGGCTGACATTCCGCGCCGATGTGCCGGCAGGGTTGATGCCGAGCAGCGGCGCCAGATTGGCGTTGCGCACGCGCAGGTTCACGCTGCCCTTCGGCTCCGACAGATCGACGCTGCCTTGCGCGTCCGCATCGAGCCCGCCGCCGCTGAGTCTCGCATTCAACTGCATCGGACGGCGCCAGACGCCGGTGAGCTTGCCCTCGAACTGCGAGGCGCCCTCGCCTGCGGCCACGAGGCGATCGAGCCCGAGCAGCGCCAGCAGCGCGCCGGCCTGCGGCGTCGAGACTTTCGACTCCAAAGTAAAGTCGCTGCTGCGGAGGCGATCGAGGTCGATGCCGCCGATCGCGGCCGCCGGCGTCTGCGCGGCCAGCGTCGCGGTCGCCTTCAGCTGCGGCGCGTCGAGTTCGAGCACGGCGCGGGCGCTGCTGCGATCGGCATGCTCGGCATTCTTGTCCAGGCTGAGGTCGAGCTTGAAGCGCGTGGCGCCGGGCTGTGAAGGCATCGCCTCGAAGCGCGTGCGCACAGCGGGCGCAAACGGCTCGATCAACGCGGTGAGCTCGCGCAGCGAATTGGCGGAGGATTTCAGCGTGAGCTTGCCGGTCACCCTGGCGCGGTCGAAGCTGCCGCTCGCCTCGGTGGTGATGCCGCCGGCCTGGCCGAAGCGCAGTTGCTCCAGCGACAGCGATGCCGGGCTATAGGCTAGCCTGGCGGCGAACGACCGCAGCTCCTGGCCGGCGGAGATCGCCCGGCCGATATCGAGTGAGAGTTTCGCCTCTACCGGCCACTCGCCTTGCGGCCCTGCCATAGCGCGCACGAAGCTTGCCGCGGCGTCGAGGTCGAGACGGTCGGCCTTGAGGTCGGCGTCGATCCGCGAGCCTTTGCTCGCGCCTGTCTGCACGAAGGCGATGCGGCCTTCGACGGCGCCGCCGTCGATGTCGGCCTTCAGCCTGTCGATGGCGAGATGATTGGCGGCGATGGTCACCTCGCCGGCGAGGCGCAGCGGCCGCGTGCTGCGGCGATTGACCTCGCTGCGGCCCTGGAGCCAGGCCACCAGCGTGTCGGGGTCCGAGGACTCGATGCTGAGCCGGCCGCTGAAACTGTCGGCGCCGGGAGCCGCGCCACTGAGCGAGAGCTGAGTCATGCCGGGCGCACGCAGCTCGAGCCGCCGGAAGGTCCAGGACCGGCCGTCGGTCGCGAGCTCGGTCGCGATGTTCTGGAGCGGACGGCCGCCGAGCATGATCTGGTCGGCGTTGAACTCGATCTGCGCCGGGATGGGCGCCTGCGGGATCGCCGCCAGCCCTGCGCGCAGTGCCGGCAGCACGCGCTGCGGATCGGCATCGTCCCTGGCTGCCAGCCTGTCGGCGTCGACCTGCCGCGCCGACAGCACCGCGCGCAGCGGGTTGCGCAGATTCCATACTATGGCTTTGCC
>NZ_JAEMSD010000273.1:0-1201 GCF_016462955.1 Bradyrhizobium sp.
TTTTTATGCGCATAGTTCATTTGGCGGTGCGGCACCCCATGCCGGGCAGCGCCGCTTCATCTGCTCAGTCGATCGGTTCGCCGAATTGATGGCTGCATCGCGCAAGGCGATCGGCGCATTGCCCGGCGCCAATATCGGCGTCGCGCCGCACAGCTTGCGTGCGGTGACGCCCGACGAGCTCAAATCGATCATCCCGCTTGCCGAGGGCGGGCCGGTGCATATCCACGCCGCCGAGCAGGTGAAGGAGGTCGAGGACTGCCTGGCTTGGTCGGGATTGCGGCCGGTGCAATGGTTGCTGGAGCATGCGCCGGTGGATCGGCGCTGGTGCCTCATCCACGCCACGCACATGACGGATGCGGAGGTCACGGCTTTCGCTAGGACCGGTGCGGTGGCCGGCCTCTGTCCCATCACGGAAGCAAGCCTCGGCGACGGCGTCTTTCCTGCGCGGGAATATCTTGCCGCCAGTGGCGCCTTCGGCGTCGGGACCGATTCCAACGTGCTGGTCGGCGTCGCCGACGAACTGCGCCAGCTTGAATATGGCCAGCGGCTGAAGCATCGCGAACGCAACGTGCTCTCCAGCGGAGCGGGACGTTCCACCGGCCGCGCATTGTTCGACCATGCTCTTGCGGGCGGCGCGCAAGCGCTGGCGCAAGAGACATCCGGCCTTGCACCGGGCGCGCGTGCAGACATCGTCACGCTCGATACGGCGCATCCTTCGCTGGCAGGCCGCGCCGGCGACGCGGCGATCGACGGCTGGATCTTCGCGGCCGGCGGCGGCGCGATCGATTGTGTCTGGGCGAGCGGCCACAAGGTCGTCGAAGGCGGGCGGCACAGGCTGCGCCAGCCCGCGCGCGAACGTTTCAACGCCTCGGTGCGGAGGCTCGTCGCATGAGCCTCGTGACCGACGCCGACAAGCCGACACTCTACAAGCGCATCCGCGCCGACATCGAGCAGCGTATCCTGACCGGCGAATGGCCGCCCGGCCATCGCATCCCCTTCGAGCACGAACTGGTGGCCAGTTACGGCTGCTCGCGCATGACCGTGAACAAGGCGCTGTCCGAACTCGCACAAGCCGACCTGATCGAGCGGCGGCGGCGCGCCGGCTCCTTCGTGCGGCGGCCGCAGCATCAGTCGGCGGTGCTGAAGATCGCCGACATCCGCGCCGAGATCACCACGCTCGGCCGCTCCTACGGTTACGAGC
>NZ_JAEMSD010000273.1:1211-9145 GCF_016462955.1 Bradyrhizobium sp.
AGCTGATCGGCCGCAAGCTGCGCACCGCGACGGCTGCCGACCGCGACCGTCACGGCGTGAACAAGGCCGGCAAGGTGGTCGCGATCACCTGCCGCCATAGCGCCGACAACGTGCCCTTCGCGGTCGAGGACCGGCTGATCGACCTGTCGTCCGTGCCGGATGCCGCGACCGCGGACTTCTCGCGCGAGCCGCCTGGTTCCTGGCTGCTTCACCATGTCCCATGGACAGAGGCCGAGCACACGATCAGCGCCATCGTTGCGGACGACCGGACAGCGGACGCGCTCGCGATTGCCGTCGGCGCGCCCTGTCTCGTGATCGATCGCTATACCTGGCGCAGCGCACGCACCATCACCGCCGTGCGCCTGCTCTATCCCGGTGACTCTCACCGCCTTGTCGCGCGATTCAAGGGGGGCTGAGAGAATGTGTCGGCACAAATCGTGCAACGCTTCGCGGAACCGCCCATATGGGCCGGCAGGATCAACAGGACGTCAAACCATCGATCGGCAGAGGACGATTATCATGCGTAGTTCGACAGTATTTGCGACAATCATTGCTCTCGCGGCCTCCACTCCGGCGCTCGCCCAGGACGTCAAGGTCGGCATCGGCATTTCCGGATGGACCGGCTTCGCGCCGCTGACGCTGGCGAAGGAGGCCGGCATCTTCAAGAAGAACGGCCTCGACGTCACCATCAAGAAGATTCCGCAAAAGGACCGCCACCTCGCCATCGCATCCGGCGACATCCAGTGCGCGGCGACCACGGTCGAGACCTGGATCTCCTGGAATGCCAACGGCGTTGCGACCAAGCAGATCTTCCAGCTCGACAAGAGCTATGGTGCCGACGGCATGGCCGTGCGCAACGATGTCGCCGCGATCAAGGACCTCAAGGGCAAGACGGTTGCGGCCTCCGCCCCCGGCACGTCGCCGTATTTCGCGCTGGCCTGGATGCTGAAGAAGAACGGCCTGACCACGAAGGACGTGACCGTGGTGAACCTCGAGCCGGCAGCCGCGGCGCAGGCCTTCGTCTCCGGCCAGAACGATGCGGCGATGACCTATGAGCCATACCTGTCGACCGTGCGTGCGGCGCCCGACAAGGGCAAGATCATCGCGACCACGCTGGACTATCCGATGGTGATGGATACGTTCGGCTGCACGCCGAAGTTCCTGACGGAGAACCCGAAGGCGGCCAAGGCGCTCGCCGACAGCTATTTCGAGGCGATCGATATGATTGCCAAGGACCAGGCCAAGTCTTACGAGATCATGGGCGCCGATGTGAAGCAGACCGCCGAGCAGTTCGGCAACTCGGCGAAATATCTGCGCTGGCAGGACAAGGCGGCGAACCAGAAGTTCTTCGCTGGCGACTTCCTGACCTTCAACAAGGAGGCCGCCGAGCTCCTGCTCGAGATCGGCATCATCAAGGCCGTGCCCAAGGTCGAGGACCTCTACGACGCGAGCTTCATCAAGTAACTTTCTTCGAGCTGCCGGTTCCGCCAGAGGCGGAGCCGGCGCGTCATTCGGATTCACAATTTGATGCGTCCTCTGGACCCTGTTACGTCGAAGCAGCGCGCGGCTTACGGCCTTGCGTTCTTCGTGCTGTTCGTCGCCCTCTGGTCGTGGGCGACATTCGGCGGCCATGTGTCGAAAACCTTCCTCGCCAATCCCCTGACCATGCTGCAGGAAGGCATCGAGCTGCTCACCAAGCACGGCTTCCTGTTCGACATCGGCATGACGATCTGGCGCGTCGTCGGCGGCTTTGCGCTCGCAGCTGTTATCGCGGTGCCGCTCGGCGTGCTGATGGGCGCCTACAAGCCGGTCGAGGCGTTCCTCGAACCGTTCGTGTCGTTCGCGCGCTATCTGCCTGCCTCAGCCTTCATTCCGCTGCTGATCCTGTGGGCCGGCATCGGCGAACTGCAGAAGCTGCTCGTCATCTTCATCGGCTCGGTGTTCCAGGTCATCCTGATGGTGGCCGTCACCGTGGGCGCCACGCGGCGCGATCTGGTGGAGGCCGCCTACACGCTCGGAGCGAGCGACCGCGGCATCATCCGCCGCGTGCTGCTGCCCTCCTCCGCGCCTGAGATCGCCGAGATCCTGCGGCTGGTGCTGGGCTGGGCCTGGACCTACGTCATCGTCGCCGAGCTGATCGGCTCGTCCTCGGGCATTGGTCACATGATCACCGACAGTCAGGCGCTGCTCAACACCGGGCAGATCATCTTCGGCATCATCGTGATCGGCCTGATCGGCCTGATCTCGGACTTCCTGTTCAAGGCGTTCAACGCCTGGCTGTTTCCGTGGAAGCTCGCATGACGACGCTCAAGGTCGAACAGGTTTCGCGCACCTTCCCGGCACGCCACGGCAATGCGCCGACCCGGGCGCTGGAGCCGACAGATCTCGTCATCGGCAACAACGACTTCGTCACCATTCTCGGCCCCTCCGGATGCGGCAAGTCCACGCTGCTGCGCATCGTCGCCGGCCTCGACCGCCCGACCAGCGGCCGCGTCACGCTCGACGGGCGCGAGGTGACCGGCCCGGGGGCGGATCGCGGCATGGTGTTCCAGTCCTACACGCTGTTCCCCTGGCTGACCGTGCGCGAGAACATCGCGTTCGGCCTGCGCGAGCGCGGCGTGCCCGAAGCGGAGCGACACAAGATCGCGGATGCCTTCATCCGCCAGGTCGGATTGTCCGGCTTCGAGAACCATTGGCCCAAGCAGCTTTCCGGCGGCATGCAGCAGCGCACGGCGATTGCCCGCGCGCTCGCCAACGATCCCAAGATCCTCTTGCTCGACGAGCCGTTCGGCGCGCTTGACAACCAGACACGCGCCCTGATGCAGGAGATGCTGCTCGGGATCTGGGAACGCGACCAGAAGACGGTGCTGTTCGTGACCCACGACATCGAGGAAGCGATTTTCCTCGGCAGCCGCGTCATCGTGATGAGCGCACGTCCTGGCCGCATCAAGGCGGAGATCCATGTGGACCTGCCGCATCCACGCTCCTACAAGATCAAGACCACGCCGGAATTCGTCCAGCTCAAGGAACGGCTGGTCGAGGAGATCCGCACCGAGGCGCTCAAGGTTGCCGAACATGCCTGACACCCAGCCCCGCGCCGACGGACAGCGCGTGCTCGCCGATCTCCATGCGCTGCGCGCCTTTGGCGCCTACAAGACCGGCGTGCACAAGCCGACCTTCTCGGAGCCGCACAAGCTCTCCCTCGAATGGCTCGTGCAGAAACTGCCCGAGGCCGACCTCGCCGGGACGATCGACGGCATCGGCAACGTTTTCGGAACCAGCGCCAAGCCCGGGCCGAAGCTGCTGGCGGGCTCGCACCTGGAGAGCCAGAACTATGCCGGCTGGCTCGATGGCCCCCTCGGCGTCGTCTACGCGCTCGAAGCGGCGCGTGTTCTCAACCCGGATCCCGCCGTGAAGGGCGCCGTCGAGGTTGCCTGCTGGTGCGACGAGGAGGGCCATTTCGGCCATTTCCTCGGCTCGCGCTCCTATGTCGGCCAGGTGACCGAAGCCGACATCGACGCCGCGCGCGACCGCACCAGCGGCCGCACCATGCGCGATGCGCTTGCCGAGATGGGGCTCTCCGGGCGTCCGCGCATCGCCGCGGAGCCCGGACGGCACGTCGGCTATCTGGAGGCGCATATCGAGCAGGGCGACACGCTCGAAAGCGGCCGTCTTGCGATCGGCGTCGTGACGTCCATCGTCGGCATCTGGCAATACCAGATCAACTTCGCCGGCGAGCAGAACCACGCCGGCACGACCCGCATGGCCGTGCGCAAGGATGCGGGCCTGGCGCTGGCAAAGTTCTGCGTCGCCATCGACCAGCGATTCCCGGCCGCCTGCGGCCCGCGCACCGTCTGGACCACCGGGCGCATCGCGCTCGATCCGGGCGCGCCGAGCATCATCCCGGGTGGCGCAGAGATGCTGTTCCAGATCCGCGACGACGATCCGGCCGTGATTGCGAGGCTGGAGCAATTGCTTCGGACCATGGCGGACGAGGCCAGCGCGAGCGGTCCCTGCACCGTCACCGTCGAAAAGCTTCGCACCGGCGCGCCCGCGATGATGAATTCCGCCTTTCAGGACGCAATCGAAGCCGCGAGCAAGGCCGTCGCCGGCGGTCGCTCCATCCGCATGCCCAGCGGCGCCGGGCACGATGCGCAGATGCTCGCGACAATCATGCCCGCGGCCATGCTGTTCGTGCCGTCGATCGGCGGCATCAGCCATCATTGGACCGAAAACACCTCCGACGCCGACATCGTCACCGGCGCGGAGGTGTTCGTCGACGCCTGCCGCCGGATCCTAGGCGGCTAGAACGACGTGCCGCCGCCGAATCTGAACTCCTGCACGGTGTCGTACTTGCCCTTGGTGATCGGCACCGCATAGTCGAAGCGCAACGGGCCAAACGGCGAGGCCCAGACCAGGCCGACGCCGACCGACGATCGCACCACATTGCCGTCGTCATATTGCAGTCCGCAGGTCGGGCAAGCCTTGGTGTTGACCTCACCGGTGGCCGACCACGAGGTCGGACCCTGGTAGCCCCAGAGCGATCCGGCATCAGCGTACACGGCGCCCTTCAGGCCGACTTCCTTGGGCAGGAACCAGAACGGCATCTGCAACTCCATCGAGGCGCCCCAATACTTGGTGCCGCCAAGCGAATCGCCGCTGGAGCCCAGGCTCCAATAGGTGACGTCGCGCGGGCCAATGCCGTTCGACGCGAAGCCGCGCACGAGATTCGGCCCCATCTGGAAATGATCAAGCATGCGCAGCTCCTGGCTACCAAGCTTGCTGAGGACACCGCCCTGGAGATGGATCACGCTGACGATATCGAGCACGAGCGGCGTGTAGTACTTGGTGTCCAGCGCCGTCTTCAGGTAGGTGACGTCGCCGCCGACGCCGGCAAAGTCCTGCTTGAAGTCGACCAGCAACCCCTCTGTCGGGTTCTTGGTGTTGTCGAGCGTGTTGTAGTTCAGCGAGTAGCCGAGCGCCGACGTCCAGCTCGCGCCGTCGGCAAGTTCTTTCCGGACCGGCAGGCTCGACTCGCCGTCGCCGTAGCAGCCGTATCCGTAGACGCCCGAATCCGTCGAATTGGTCGGATCCACCCCGCCCAGGACGTTTCGAACGTAGGCAGGGGTCGGATTGAAGGCCGGCGAGGTGTTGGACGCGTTGTTGTTGCAGTTGTTGTAGGCGCTCGCAAGGGTGATGCTCTGCTGATAGAGCGAGTAGCGGAGCTGCAGAGACAGGTCCTCACGCAGGGACAGCCCGATCCGGGGAGAAAAGCCGAGCGTGGTCACATCGTAGCTCGTATAACTGTTCGACCTCTGCTCCTTCCAATACGTGTCGATACCGAGGGCCAGCCGATAGTCGAGCAGATAGGGCTCGACGAAGGACAACGATACGCCACGCGAATACTGGCCATAGATGACCGAGACCTTGCCGTAGAGTCCGCGACCGAGCAGGTTGCGCTCGGAAACGGAGACCTCGGCCAGCGCGCCGTCGGTGGTGGAGTAACCGCCCGAGATCGAGAAATCGCCGGTCGATTTTTCTTCCATGTCGACGATCAGGATCACACGATCGCTGGAGGAGCCGGGCTCAGTGACGATCTTCACGCTCTTGAAATAGTCGAGGTTCTTCAGCCGCCGTTCGGCGCGATCGACCAGCGCGCGGTTGTACGCGTCGCCCTCCGAAATATCGAACTCCCGGCGGATCACGTAGTCGCGCGTGCGGGTGTTACCGCGGAAGTTGATGCGTTCGATGTAGGTACGCGGGCCTTCGTCGACGTTGAAAACGACCGACACGGTTCGCGCCTCGAAATTGCGATCGCCGGCAGGACGGACGACTGCGAAGGCGTAGCCGCGGCGCGAGGCTTCGATCTGCATCTCCTCGGTCGACTTCTCGATCGATTCGACGTTGTAGAGCGAGCCGACCTTGACGCGCGAATAGCTGCGAAGCGAATCTGCGCCGAAATTGGCAATGCTGGAACGGAAGTCGACCGACCCGACCCGGTCTTGCTGCCCTTCCTCGATCTTGAAGGTGACGAGGAAGCCCTTCTTCTCCGGATCGTATTCGGTGAGCGCCGCGACGACCTGGACGTCGGCAAACCCGTTCTTGAGATAGTAGCGGCGAATCAGGTCCCGATCGGCCTCGACGCGGTCGGGGTCGTAGATGTCGTTACTGCCGAGGAAGCTGAGCAGATTGCTCTCGCGGGTCTTGATGACGTCGCGCAGGCGCGAGGCCGAGAAGGCACTGTTGCCGACGAACTCGACGGACTTGACCGGAGTCTTGCCTCCCTCCTCGATCGTGAAGACGAGGTCGACACGGTTGTTCGGCTGCTCAATGAGCTCGGGCGTGACGCGCACGTCGTAGCGGCCCGAACGCCGATAGATCTCGGCGATGCGCAGCGTGTCGGATTGCACCAGCGCCCGCGAGAAGGCCCCGCGCGGCCTGGACTGTATCTCGGCCGAGAGCTGCTCGTCCTTGATCTTCTTGTTGCCCTCGAAGGCGACGCGGCCGATCACAGCGTTTTCCACCACCGATACCACGAGGCGGCCGCCGGCCTGACTGATCTTCACGTCCTGGAACAGTCCTGTCCCGATCAACGCCTTGAGTCCGTCATCGATCGCGGGTTGATCGAGGCGGCCACCGGCGGTCGGCCGGAAATAGGAGCGGATCGTTTCGGCCTCGACGCGGCGGTTACCTTCGACCACGATCATCTCAACGCCTTGCGCCGCAGCCGGCTGCGGCAACAGCACGACGGGAATAGAGCTCGCAATCGTTACACCACTCATCGCCACCGCAATCAGCCAGGCCCGCAACACCGACATTCCACACCTCAAGAGCACCTCCTGCTCTGAAACGAGACCGCTGTGGCCGCGATGTGGCCCGGAGATTGCTGTACTGTTTCCGGTCGTTGAAATTGATTGGCGGATCAGCCGCATGAGCGCCGCGGTCATGACGACCGCGCGCGCCCTTCGGGGACGAGCGATGGAGATTGCGGGTGCCGCGGATGCGGCCTATCCGCGCGAGCGCGCAGTAACATCGGGCAACGCCCCGGTTCTTTACAGTCTGCCGGGCCGGTGCGAGAGGCGACGACATCATGAACTTGCATGGGGTTGCTTCCCGATGAACGCGCTCGTCACGACCAGAACGGTACTGGCAGTCCTCCTCTGCTCGACCCTCACCGCCCACGCCGCAACCACCGGCAAGCGCACTCAACAGCAAGCGGCGCAGAATGCCGTCTATGAGTACGGTCCGGGCGGCCCGAACCGGTCCTACCAGTCGGGCCCACGCACGCGCATCTATGTGAGCAGGCGGTCCTGGCTGGACGGCGGGACTGAAGTGCTCCCCGGGGAGCGCAAGTTCACCGACTACGCCTTTCCGCCTGGCGCATCCTTCGCGCGCAGCAACAACAACCGGCCGCTCGATCGTCAGCCGCTGAGCCCGGATTCGGATCTGGGCGGATTTGCACAGAGGATCCCGATCTCGCGGTGATCCGGCTGTCTCTTGTCCCGGACAGGCCGCAACGTCCACGCACTGCGTCCGGGGCACGAGAGCGGAGTTGTGGCGCTCGCGCTGTCGACACTCCTCATTGCGATGCTCCAGTGCACATCTCAGCGGCGGTGCCGTAGGGTGGGCAAAGGCGCGTAGCGCCGTGCCCACCAACTGTTCGATAAGGGCACAGGGGCGTGGGCACGCTGCGGTTTGCCCACCCTACGAGATCGAGATTGGGGCACGCAGTCCAGCTCGCAGATACGCCTTCGCAGCCTCGCGGCGCAATTCGTCCGAGCTTTGCTTCATCGTCGCCCCTTGAACCAAGAGGGCGCAGGGAAGGCCGGGTGCCGACAACGCACCCGCGGTCCGCTGCGCAATAGGCACACGCAGAAGAACCGCACAGCAGCATACAGGTGGTGCCGATCACTCGACCTTCCCTGCGCGATGGT
>NZ_JAEMSD010000274.1:0-5247 GCF_016462955.1 Bradyrhizobium sp.
GATGAAGGACGTCCCCGACCTGCCGAACTTCTCGCATTTCCACCCGAGCTTCCGCGGCGATGCCGGTGCCAAGACCAACGAGGGCGACATCCGCACCGGCTTCTACGCGGCCTATGACGTGGCGGGTTGCGAGCACATTCGTCTTGGCGATCCCGAGATCGACAGGCGGCTGAAGGCCGGGCCCGAGCTCGTCTCCGCCAATTTCGTGATCCCGTATCCGCCTGGCTTCCCAATCATGGTGCCCGGCCAGGTCATCACCCAGGAAACCATCGACTTCATGCGCAAGCTCGATGTGAAGGAAATCCACGGATACGACGCCAAGGAGGGGCTGAAGCTCGTGCGCGCCGAAGCCCTGGCAAAGCTCGGGCGGCCCAAGCCCGGTGCCCAACCGAAGCTCAAGGCCGCGTCATAAGGCGAGAGAGGGGACGAACATGCAGGGCTTTTTCACGTTCCTGCAGCAGAACCCGTATCTGCTGCTGTTCTTCGTCGTCGGCCTCGCCGTCTATATCGGCCGGGCCAGCATCAAGGGGTATGGCCTCGGTATGGTCGCCGGCGCCATCGTGGTCGGCGCGGGCCTGTCGGTATGGGCATCGACCTACGGCGTGAAGCTCGAGCTGAACAATTTTGCCAAGAGCCTATTCTACTATCTCTTCATGTACGGCGTGGGCTTGCGCGTCGGTCCGTCCTTCATCAACAGCCTGAAAGGCGATGGGCTGAAGTTCTGCATCCTGGCGCTGGTGTCGAGCGTGCTCGGCCTTGCGCTGGTCGTGCTCGGCGCAAAGCTATTCGATCTGCCGGTCGGCGCTGCCGGCGGCATGCTGGCGGGCTCGCAGACCATGTCGGCTGCGATCGGTTCGGCCGAGCAGGCGATCACCTCGGGCGTCGTCAAGCTGCCGGAAGGCATGAAGCCCGAGCAGGCCTCGGGCATGATCGCGCTGTCCTATGGCATCACGTATATCTGGGGCACTGTCGGCATCATCCTGATCTGCAAATATCTACCGCGCTGGTGGGGCGTCGATGCCAAGGCCGCCGCCCGGAGCTACGAGCAGGAGTTCGGCGTGAAGGATCTTGAGGGCGGTGGCCTGACTGGCTATCGCCAGTTCGGCCTGCGCGCCTACCGGCTGGAGAACCCCGCACTGATCGGCACGACTATCGCCAAGTTCCGCGCGATGAATCCGGAATACCGCATCGTCAATGTCGGACGTAACGGTGAACCGCAGGGCGCCGATCCCGACCTTGTGCTGCAAAAGGGCGACATTGTTGCGCTCGGCGGCTCGACCGAGCATCTCACCGACAAGATGGGCCTGATCGGCCCCGAAGTCGCGGACCCCAAGACGCTTGGCATTCCCATGGACCAGGCGGACATCCTCGTCACCAACAAGGAGATCGTGGGGCGCACCTTCGAATCCTTCCGCGATACCGCGATCGCCGGCCAGTTGCAGGTCACCAAGGTCGAACGCGGCGGTGTGCAGATCCCGGCCGGTCTCAAGACCAAGCTGGAGCGGATGGACATCGTCTCCGTGGTCGGCCTCAAAGGGGCCGTCAACGAGCTCGGTGAGATGTGGGGCCGCATTGCGCGGACCAATACGTCGACCGACCTGCTGACGCTCGCCGTCGGCATGATCCTCGGATTCCTGATCGGCATGGTCGACTTCCCGGCGTTCGGCGCCAGGGTCGGCCTCGGCAACGCCGGCGGGCTGTTGCTATCGGGCGTGATCGTATCCTCGATTGTGTCGCGTCTGCGGTTCTTCGGCAACACGCCGAATGCCGCCCGCAACGTGCTCGAGGATCTCGGCCTTGTCGTTTTCGTCGCCATCGTCGGCGTCAACGCTGGAGCCGGACTGCTGTCGCAACTCACCGGGGCCATTGCGCTCAAGATCTTCATCGTCGGCTTCATCGCCTGCACGATCCCGCCGTTCATCGTCTGGGCGATCGGCTTCCACATCTTCAAGATCAACCCGGCCGTGCTGATGGGCGGCGTTGCCGGTGCGCGGTCGCATTCCGGCCCGTGCCGCGAGGCCGCGGTCGAAATCCAGAGCTCCGTGCCCTGGATCGGATTCCCGGTCGGTTACGCCGTCTCGGGCATCCTGCTCACGATCTTCGGCTACTTCGCCATGCTGCTGGCACAATAAACAAAAGGGGACAACGCCATGAGAAGATTGACCATCGGAGCAGCCCTGGCGGCTTCGCTCGCAGCCGTGACCGGCTTCAGTACGTCATCGCGCGCCGACACCGGACAGGTGGCCGTCGTCTTCACCAAGGGCGGATTTATCGTCGGTATCGGCGGCGGGGAGGGGGTTCTGCTCTACCGCGGCCACAAATATCCCTTCACGGTCTCAGGCATGAGCGTCGGCTTTACGATTGGAGCCTCGACGACCAAGCTGGTCGGCCGCGCTCTCAATCTGAAGGGGCCGCAATCGATCGAAGGATCCTACGCTGCCGGCGGGGCGGGTGGTGCCGTTGCGGCGGGTGCCGGCGCAGTCCAGTTGCAGAATGGCAATGGTGTCATTCTTCAACTCAGCGGCCCGAAGGTCGGCGCGGACGTGTCGGCCGCGGTCGGTGGCGTGACGATCCGCCTGAAGTGAGCACCAAGATCATCGAGCCCGCGCTCCCGGCGGGCCCGATGAGACCTAATATCGCTCCTCGACGAACTTCATCCTGCGCAGGCTGGCCTGATCGTCGTAGCGTCCCTTGCTGGAGCGTTTCGGCAGTTTGACCTTGGCCCGCGCGATCGTCTTGTAGGGAATGGTCTTGAGGATGTGCGCAATGACATTGAGTCGCGCGCGCCGCTTGTCGTCGGAACGGATCAGCCGCCATGGCGCATGCTTGGTATCGGTGGCCTCGAACATCATGTCGCGTGCGCGCGAGTAGTTGTACCAGCGACCGAACGACTCGGTGTCCATCGGGCTGAGCTTCCATTGCCGCAGCGGATCCTCGATCCGCGCCCTGAAGCGGAGTTCCTGTTCCTCCATCCCGACCTCGAGCCACAGCTTGATCAGGATGATTCCTGCGTCGACGGCGAATTTCTCGACCAGCGGACACAATTCCAGGAAGCGCTCGTGGTCGGCCGGCGAGCAGAAGCCCATGACATATTCGACGCCGGCGCGGTTGTACCAGCTGCGGTCGAAGATGACGATTTCGCCGCCGGCCGGGAATTGCTCGATATAGCGTTGCAGGAACAGCTGGGACTTTTGTCGGTCTGACGGCGCGGGCAGGGCGCAGACGCGGAAGACCCGCGGGCTGACTTTCTCGGTCAATGCCTTGATGGTGCCGCCCTTGCCGGCGGCATCGCGCCCCTCGAAGATGATGATCACCTTGAGCTTGTGGGCCCTGACCCACTCCTGGAGGTGACACAACTCGACCTGGAGCTTCTGAAGCTCCTTCTCGTAGTCCTTTCGCTTCATCGTCTCTGCAGACGCGTTCTTGGCCATGCTCGTCCATTCACCGTTGCGTCGGTCGGGCAATCACTCGTCCCACGAGATGGTCACGCCGATATCGCCGGGCACGCCGCCCGGGAAATCGATCACCTGATAGGCGATGCGATAGCCGCGCGGCTTCAGATAGTCGGTCCAGAGCTGGAAGATTTCCTTCGGGATTCCGGTCAGCGTGGCCTCCCAGCCCTTTTCCATCTGGTTGATGGCGCGCCCCTTGTCGGTGCAGAGTGAATTGGGAAAGCGATAGACCATGACCTCGGTGAGGCCGTTTCGCACGGCACGCTGGATGATGGTCGCGGCAAGCTTGACCTTCTCCTCCTCGCTCTTGCCGGACGGCTTGCTCAGCCGCTCGATCAGCGCGCGCTTCTCGGCGTCGGCGGCTGCGGCCAGGCGCACATACTCATTGGCCTTTTCGGCGTCCTTGAGCGCGGACTCTTTCCGGAGCTGCGTGGCGCTGGGGATCAGATCATCGATGCCGGGCATGGCTGACGGCTCCCGTCTCTGGACTGCGCGTTTCCCGAAGGCTAGGCGCGGCCGGGGTCATTCCCTTGATCCAAATCAAGCAAAGCCGCGATCCGCCTGACCACAGTCGTGCAGCGGCGCAGCACCGGCCGCGCCCGCGATGGGGAGAGACGCTTGAGCGAACAGCTTCATCCAATGGCGCCGCATCACCTGCCGTTCTATCTGGCGCCGGGCAGCGGGATCGATACGCTGATGGTGGTAATGGGGATATTCCTCATCGGAACCGTGCTCTGGGTCGGCACGCTGTACTGGAAGCTGCACAGCCTGCCCGAGCGCATGGCGCACAAATCGCAGAAGCTTCAATTCGAGTTCGTCGCCGTGCTCGGCCTGATCTCGCTTTTCACGCACATGCACGTGTTCTGGATCGCAGGCCTGCTGCTGGCCATGATCGACATTCCCGACTTCGGTGGCCCGCTGCGCAGCATTGCCGATTCCGTTGAGAAGATCGCTGATGCGACGCCCGAAGATGGCGACGCGGCTGCGGCGACAAGCCCGCTGCCCGCGGGCGGTGACGCGCCGCCAACGGACAAGCCGGGGCCTGCCAAGGAGAAGGAGCACAGCCATGTTTGAGCTGATGTTCTGCTCGCTGCTCACGATCCTGCCGGACTATCTCTACCGCCGCTACGTCCAGGGCAAGCGCTTTGGCAAGGAGATCACCTTCTTCTCGATCTGGTACGAGCTGCGCTGGGGCATTACCGGCTGCCTGATGCTGACGGTCTCCCTGATCACCATGATCTTCTATTTCCATCCAGCGACGTCGAACGCGACGCTCTATTTCCGTACCGTGCCGATCCTGCCCGAGGGCTCCGGCCGCGTCGCAGAAGTCAAGATCGGATTCAGCGCGCCGGTGAAGAAGGGCGACGTCCTGTTCACGCTCGATGCCTCGAAGCAACAGGCCGCGGTCGAGACCGCCAGGCGCAAGATCGCCGAGGTGGATGCCACCATGCAGTCGGCGCAGGCCGACGTGGTCAAGGCTGAGGCGCAGATTGGCGAAGCGAAGGCAAATTACCAGCAGGCCAAGGACGAACTCGACGTCAAGATCGATCTGCAGCGCCGAAATCCCGGAATCGTGCCGCAGCGCGACATCGAGAAGTTGCAGGTGCTGGTCGATCAGCGTCAGTCCGGGATCGATGCCGCGACCGCCGCGCGGCAGTCTGCGGCGTTACAGGTCTCGACCTCTCTTCCGGCGCAAAAGGCGAGTGCCGAGGCGGTGCTTGATCAAGCTCAGGTCGATCTCGACAAGACACAGGTTCGCGCCGGCATTGACGGGCGCGTCGAGCAGTTCCTTGTC
>NZ_JAEMSD010000274.1:5257-9141 GCF_016462955.1 Bradyrhizobium sp.
TTGTCCGTCCAGGCGACGTCGTCAACCAGTTGATGCGGCCGGCGGGCATCCTGATTCCGGCGGAAGCCGGCCGATCCGTCCTTCAGGCTGGCTTCGGTCAGATCGAGGCGCAGGTGATGAAGACCGGGATGGTGGCGGAGGCGACCTGCATCTCGAAGCCGTGGGTCATCATTCCGATGGTGATCACGACGGTGCAGGACTACATCGCGGCCGGCCAGTTCCGTTCCGGCGAGCAGCTGCTCGAGGCGCAGAACGCGGTGCGGCCCGGCACCATTCTGGTGTTTCTGGAGCCGCTCTACAAGGGGGGCCTCGAGGGCGTGACGCCGGGGTCAAGCTGTATCGTCAACGCCTATACCAGCAATCACGAGGAGATCGCTGCCAAGGACACGCCGACCGGCCGAAAGATCGCGCTGCACGTCGTCGACGGCGTCGGTCTGGTCCACGCGCTGCTGCTACGCATCCAGGCGCTGCTACTGCCCATCCAGACGCTGGTGCTGAGCGGTCATTAACGGCCCCTAACGACGTCCTCAGGGCTGTCACAATGGCGCGGAGCCCGCTAGAATTGCGCCTCGAAGCGGTCGAAGAGAGCCGTCGGGGGACGAGGATGAGCGGGCGCATGTTCATTGCGTCGGTGAAGCCGCGGCCGGTTGCGGTCGCGGGGCCGGGCGTTGTCTTGTTGCTCGCCGCCTGCATCCTTTCCGGCCCCGCTGATGCGGTCGAGCGCGGCCCGCGCGGGGAGCTCAAGCGCGTGCTGATGCTGCATTCCTTCGGCCGCGGATTCCTGCCCTGGAGCGAATATGCGCGGAGCATCAAGACGGAGCTCGAGCGCCAATCGCCTTGGCCGCTCGATATCCAGGAGCACAACTTGCTCTCCGCACGCTTCAACAATCCGGGCCCGGAAGCGCCCTTCGTGGACTACCTGGACTCGCTCTATCAGGGTGCGCCGCCTGACGTCGTGCTGAGTATCGGCGCGCCGGCCGCGCGGTTCGTGCAGCGGTACCGCGCAAAACTCTTCCCTGATACGCCCATGGTGCTGACCGTGGTCGAGCAGCGGCTGGTGAAGTGGGACGATCTTACTGACAACGACGTCGTCGTCGCGGTCCGCAATGATTTCATGGCTGCGTTCAACAATATTCTGCGGCTGAGGCTGGACACAAAGTCCGTAGGCATGGTGATCGGCGCCTCGCCGCTGGAGAAATTCTGGATCGACGAGGTGAAGCGGGAGCTGAAGCCACTGGGCGATCGCGTCGAGCTCGTCTGGTATTCGGACCTGCCGTTCGAGGAGATCCTCAAGCGCGCCGCGAACCTTCCGTCCGATACCGTGCTGTTCTGGGGCCTGATGTCGGTCGATGCAACCGGCATTGTTCACGAAGGCGACCTTGCGCTGCGCAGGCTGCGCGCGGTCGCCAACGCCCCGATCTTTTCCTATCAGGAGGCCTTCTTCGGTGACGGCACCATCGGTGGCCCGATGCAATTGACCGGCGAGACCAGCCGGAGGACCGTCGATGCCGTCATGCGCATCCTTGGCGGCGAAAAGCCGGCCAGCATCAAATACGAAACGATCGAGTTCGGACCGCCGCGATACGATTGGCGCGAATTGCAGCGCTGGGGCATCAGCGAAAGTACTCTGCCTGCCAACAGTGAAGTCGTATTTCGGACGCCGACGATGTGGGAGATCTACCGCCGGGAGATATTGCTGATCGCCGCGATCATTCTGGTGCAGGCCGGCCTGATCAGCGGCTTGCTCCATGAGCGTCGACGCCGCCGGGTCGCCGAAGTCGAATCGCGCCAGCGTCTGGCAGAGCTGGCTCACGCCAACCGTTATTCGGCCGTCGGCGAACTGACGACCTCGATCGCGCATGAGCTCAATCAGCCGCTGGGATCGATCCTGACCAACACCGAGACGGCCGAGCTCATGCTCAGCGGCGCTTCGCCCGACATCGACGAGATCCGTCTGATCCTGGCTGACATCCGACGTGACGACCAGCGGGCGAGCGAGGTGATCCGCCGGCTGCGCAGTGTCCTGAGGAAGTCGCCGTTCGAGATCAAGGACATCGAACTGAACAACACGGTACGAGAAGCGATCGACCTCGTGGCCGCGGTCGCCCACGGGCGGCGCACAATCTTGATCTATATGCCCATCCTGAGCGATCTTCGCGTCAAGGGTGATCCCGTACAGCTCCAGCAGGTTGTGCTCAACGTGATCATCAACGCGATGGATGCGGTTTCCGATGCCGACACGCAGAAGCGCGAGGTGAGTGTCTCGACATCTCGCGTGGGCAATCAGGCCGAGATCAGGATCGCCGATACCGGTTCCGGGATTGCGCCTGGCGACCTTGCCAACGTCTTCAAGCCGTTTTTCACGACCAAGCCGCAGGGCATGGGGATGGGACTTGCCATCGTCAAGACCATTGTCGAGGCCCATCACGGAACGATCGTTGCCGAGAACCAGCCGTCGGGCGGCGCGCTTTTTACGATCAGGTATCCGATCATCGGATAGCGGCCGACATCACTTCCGATCCTGCACTCTCGCGCCGCAACAATCGGGCGAAGCTGCCGTTCCTTGATCTCGATCAACAAACCCGCTCGTGCCGGCCGGATTCTCGCCGATGCAAAGTCCGATGGAGGGTGTGATGTTTCGCTGCGGCAAGACGACCCTGATGGCGCTTGCGTTGATGTTGGCGCTTCCCGTCGCGTCGACGGCGCAGACCGCCGCGCCAGCGAGCCCGGGCACTCAGACGCAGTCCGCGACTCCACCGGCTCCGACTGCCGAGCTCTTGAAGCCGGCGCAGCTCGAAGCGCTGGTCGCGCCGATCGCGCTCTATCCCGACGAACTGCTGGCCAATGTCTTGGCCGCCTCGACCTATCCGCTCGAGGTGGTTCAGGCTGACCGCTTTTTGAAGGAGCGCAAGACCCTGAGGGGCGATGCGCTCAAGACCGAGGTCGACAAGCAGGGCTGGGACGACAGCGTCAAGGCGCTCGCCAGCACGGCCGATGTCCTGACCATGATGAGCGACAAGCTCGAATGGACCCAGAAGCTTGGCGACGCCTTTCTCGCCCAGCAGCCCGACGTGATGGATGCGATCCAGCGTCTGCGCAGCAAGGCCTACGACAACAAGAAGCTCGTCACCACCAAGCAGCAGAAGGTCAGCGTGCAGAGCCAGGAAGGCAAGCAGGCCATCGTGATTCAGCAGGCCGACCCTTCGACGATGTACGTACCCTATTACGATCCCGCCACCGTCTACGGCACGTGGCCTTATGCGGAATATCCGCCGTATTATTGGGGCTATCCCTCCTATATCGGCGCCGGCGTGGTCGCAGCCGGTATCGCCTTCGGCACGGCCTGGGCGATCGGACGCTGGGGTAATTACTGGGGCGGCGGCTGCAACTGGGGCAATCGCAACGTCTACGTCAATCATCGCAACACCAACATCAACACCGGCTGGCAGCACAATCCGGCGCATCGTCAGGGCGTGCGCTACAACAACACCAACGTCCAGCAGCGCTTCGGCAACAACAACGTCCGTGCGGGGGCCTCGGACCGCATGGATTTCCGCGGGCGTGACGGCAACCAGGTGCTGCGTCCCAATCAGGGCGGCCCGGGAGATCGCGCGGGCGATCGGGCCGGTGATCGCGGCGACGCCGGTGATCGCGCCGGCAATCGTGGAGATCGTCCGGGTACTGGCGATCGTCCGGGCGCAGGAACGCGGGATCGCCCCGGTGGCGGTGATCGTGCTGGCGCCGCTGACCGCGCCAAGGGCGGCGGTGATCGCGCCAAAGGCGGCGGCGACCGTGCCAAGGCTGCGAACCGGGCCGGTGGGGGCGCTGGCAACCGCGGCAGTCGCGGCGGCGCAATGAATGTCTCCTCCGGCCGGGCGGCGGCC
>NZ_JAEMSD010000275.1:0-4607 GCF_016462955.1 Bradyrhizobium sp.
GAAGAAGATCCAGGTGTCCTGCGAGACTTCCGTGATGAAGGTGTCGACCAGCGGGCGTCCCATCGGCTTGGCATAGACGGTGGCGAAATGCGCATCCGGCAGCATCTCGCGCACCATTCTGCCGGTCTTGCCGGTGTCGACGAGGTCGTCGACGATCAACAGTCCCTTGCCGGTACCGCCGCCGAGCGTCATGGTCGCCTCGGAAATGCCCTTGAGCACCTGGAGCTCGCCCTGCTTGTTGTGGTCGTAGCTGGCGATGCAAACCGTGTCGATCACGCGCACGCCTAACTCGCGCGCCACGATCGCGGCCGGCACCAGGCCGCCACGGGTGATCGCGATCACCGCGTGGAACGGACCGACCTCGTTGAGCCGCCAGGTCAGCGCCCGGCAGTCCCGGTGGAACTGGTCCCACGAGACCGGAAAGGCCCTGCCCGCCCGCTCCTGCGCACTCAGTTCCGGTGCTTCACCAGCCATTGTCGTCTCCTGCTGCGTCAGGGCGGTGCTAGCGTGTGACGTTCAATCCCGCCAGCATTTCCTTCACCGCCGTCATCGCCGCCGCCAGCTTCTCCGGATCGCGCGAGCGCACCACCAGATTGGTGTTGGGCTTCTGCTCCTCGTCCATGAAGGGATAGCTGCCGATGATGGTGTCGGGATGGGCGGCGGCGATCTCCCGCAGCGGGCCGCCGATGTCGCCCTCACGCGCATTGGCGCGAACCTGCTCGGAGAGCATGCGCACGCCCGATTTCAGCTTGGGCGCGACGATGTCCATCATTGCCTGCATGATCGCCGGCACGCCGGCCATGACGATGACATTGCCGATCTTGAAGCCGGGCGCAAGGATGGTCGCGCTCTGGATCAGCTCGGCACCGTCGGGAATGCGGGCCATGCGCAGGCGGGCTTCGTTGAGGTCCTGCTCGCTCCAGCGCTCGCGGAAGCGGGCGACGACCTCCGGATGGTGGTCGATACCGACGCCGAACGCCTTGGCGACGGCATCGGCGGTGATGTCGTCATGCGTCGGTCCGATGCCGCCCGTCGTGAAAACGTAGGTGTAGCGATGCCGCAGTGCGTCCAGGGCCGCGATGATGTCGGCCTCGTCGTCGGAGACGACCCTGACCTCCTTCAGGTCGATGCCGATATTGGTCAGGTATTCGGCGATGAAGCCGATATTCTTGTCCTTGGTCCGGCCCGACAGGATTTCGTCCCCAATGACCAGAATGCCCGCCGTGACGATGTCGCTCATGCCTTAAGTCCCTCACCTGTGACGCCGACTTTGCCGAGGTAACGCGTTGAAGTCACGTGGTTTTGCTTCCGAAATAAGCAGTCCTCAGCCATTTTTTCAGGCAGGCCGCCGGCCCTCGCCGGCAAATGCCCCTCCTCCATGCTTATCGCGCTGGCCCGGCCCTTGCTACCACATCAAAGTCATGCACTCTTGCCGCATGGCCACAGGTCGTTGCGGTCTTCAACAAGGCCGAACGACCCGACCGGTGCCGCTACGCCTGGGGGAGAGCAGTCGGGATCTATGGCAGTCGCGTTTGACGAAATGAATATTCCCGGCGGGGATCTTCGTCCCGCCTATCAGGAGCTCGCCCGCTGGCTAAAGGAGACGCCTCCAGAGGCGCTCGAATATCGCCGTCAGGAAGCCGAACTCCTATTCCGCCGCATCGGCATCACCTTCGCGGTGTACGGGGATTCGGAATCGACCGAACGCCTGATCCCCTTCGACGTGATCCCGCGGATCATGTCCGGCAACGAATGGGCGCGGCTGGAGAAGGGCCTGAAGCAGCGCGTGCGCGCGCTCAACATGTTCCTGCGCGACATCTATCATGGACGCGACATCCTCCGCGCCGAAATCGTGCCCGACGATCTGATCTTCCAGAACCCGGTGTTCCGGCCCGAGATGAACGGCCAGCAGGTGCCGCACGACGTCTACGTGCACATCGCCGGCATCGACATCGTCCGCGTCGACGCCGAGGACTTCATCGTGCTCGAGGACAACGCCCGCACCCCGTCGGGCGTGTCCTACATGCTGGAAAACCGCGAGATCATGATGCGGCTGTTTCCGGATCTGTTCGCCCGCCACAAGGTGGCGCCGGTCGAGCGCTACCCGGACGAGCTGCTCTCGGCGCTCCGCTCGGTCGCGCCGCAAAGCGCCTCCGGCGAGCCGACCGTGGCCCTGCTTACGCCCGGCGTCTACAACTCAGCCTATTACGAGCACTCGTTCCTGGCCGACAAGCTCGGCATCGAGCTGGTCGAAGGCCGCGACCTCGTGGTCAAGAACAACGAAGTATTCATGCGGACGACGGAAGGGCTGAAGCGGGTCGACGTGATCTATCGCCGTGTCGACGACGATTTCCTCGATCCCCTCACCTTCCGTCCCGACTCCGTGCTCGGCGTGCCCGGCCTGATGTCGGCCTACGCTGCCGGCAACATCACGCTCGCCAACGCCGTCGGCACCGGCATCGCCGACGACAAGGCGATCTACTCCTACATGCCCGACATCGTGAAGTTCTATCTCGGCGAGGAGCCGATCCTGAAGAACGTGCCGACCTGGCGCTGCCGCGAGCCGAAGGACCTCGCCTATGTGCTGGACAATCTGAGCGAACTCGTCGTCAAGGAAGTGCACGGCTCGGGCGGCTACGGCATGCTGATCGGCCCTGCTGCGACCAAAGCGACGATCGAAGCGTTCCGCGACAAGCTCAAGCGCGAGCCGGAAGGCTTCATCGCGCAGCCGACGCTGGCGCTCTCGACCTGCCCGACCTGCACCGCATCGGGCCTTGCCCCGCGGCATGTCGATCTCAGGCCCTTCGTGCTCACGGGCAGCAAGAGCACCACCATCGTGCCCGGCGGTCTCACCCGCGTCGCGCTCAAGGAAGGCTCGCTGGTGGTCAATTCGAGCCAGGGCGGCGGCACCAAAGACACCTGGATCCTGGACGAGTAGAGAGATGCTGTCGCGCACCGCCGAAAACCTCTACTGGCTCGCCCGCTACGTCGAACGGGCCGAATATCTCGCGCGCACCATCGATGCGACGCTGCGCGTCACCGCGCTTCCCGCCGCCTATATCGGCAAGACCAATGAATGGGATTCGGCGCTGCTCACCGCCGGCGTCGCCGCCAGCTTCTATCAAGCCTATGAGGAAGCCAACGAGCACAATGTCGTCGAATATCTCTCGTTCTCGCCGAACAACCCGTCCTCGATCCGGAACTGCATCGAGGCGGCCCGGCTGAACTCCCGCTCGGTGCGCACCGCACTCACCAGCGAGATGTGGGACACCATCAACTCGGCCTGGATCGAGCTCCAGGCGGTCTGGAGCAAGGGCACCTCGACGCGCGAGGACCTCGCCAAATTCCTCCGCTTCGTGCAGGAGACCTCGCTGCGCTTCGACGGCTCGGCCTACCGGACCATGCTGCGCAACGACGCCTATTGGTTCTCGCGCATGGGCGTGCACCTCGAGCGCGCCGACAACACCGCCCGCATCCTCGACGTGAAGTACCATGTGCTGCTGCCCGAGGAGGAGCATGTCGGCGGCCCGCTCGACTTCTACCAGTGGAGCTCGATCCTGCGCTCGGTCTCGGCGCTGACCGCCTATCACTGGGTCTATCGCGAGACGCTGAAGCCGTGGCTGATCGCGGACCTCCTGATCCTCAACGACACGCTGCCGCGCTCGCTGGCGAGCTGCTACGGCAACCTCGTGCGCAACCTCGACCAGATCGGCGTCGCCTATGGCCGCCAGGGCCCGGCCCAACGCCACGCCCGCGGCATCCGCAACCGGCTGGAACACAGCAACATGAACGACATTTTCCAGCATGGCGTGCATGAATTCATTCAGGAATTCATCTCCGACAATTCCAGGCTGGGCGAAATCATCACGAAGCAGTATTTGATCTAGTCAGACTGAAACCTTCACCCTTCGTCATTCCGGGGCGATGCGAAGCATCGAACCCGGAATCTCGAGATTCCGGGTCTGGCGCTTCGCGCCATCCCGGAATGACCGTCTAGAAACACCATGCGCCTGCGAATCCTGCACACCACGACCTATCGCTACGAGCCGCCGGCCTCCGGCGTGATCCAGATTCTGCGCATGACGCCGGGCAGCCATGATGGGCAATACGTCGCGGAATGGCAGATCGACGTCTCCACCGACACCAAGCTCGAGATGCACGAGGACGCGTTCGGCAACGTCACCCATGTGCTGTCCTGCGGGCCCGTCGGCGACATCCAGATCACCGCCGAAGGGCTGATCGAGACCAACGACACCGGCGGCGTGCTGCGCGGCGCCGACGAGCGTTTCCCGGCCGGCATGTTCCTGCGCGCCACCGACCTCACCGCCGTCAATCCGGCGATGACGGCGGTCGCGCGCCAGCTGCGCAGCGAGGCCGAGAGCGACACGCTCGGCTTCCTGCACGCGCTGATGACCGAGATCGGCGATCACATGACGTTCGATGAGGACCCCACCAACAGCGGAACGTCAGCGGCCGAGGCGTTCACGCTCAAGCGCGGCGTTTGCCAGGATTACGCGCACATCTTCATCGCCTGCGCCCGGGCCGGCGGCGTGCCGGCGCGCTTCGTCTCCGGCCATTTCCTGCGGGCAGACGACACGGTGCATCAG
>NZ_JAEMSD010000275.1:4617-7631 GCF_016462955.1 Bradyrhizobium sp.
CTCGGCAAGGGCGTGTGCCAGGACCTGCGCCACATCTTTATCGCGGCCGCGCGGCATATCGGAATACCCGCACGCTATGTGAGCGGCTATCTGTTGCGCGCCGACGGCGTCGAGGAGCAGCAGGCCGGCCATGCCTGGGCGGAGGCTTACGTGCCCGATCTCGGCTGGGTCGGCTTCGATCCCGCCAACAGCATCTGCGCCACCGACGCCCATGTCCGCGTCGCGATCGGGCTCGACTATCTCGGCGCGGCGCCGGTGCGCGGCACGCGCTATGGCGGCGGCACGGAAACGCTGACCGTGGCGGTCAAGGTCGAGCAGGCCGGCCGCGGCGGCCAGTCGCAATCGCAGTCCCAGCGGCAGAGCTAGGAGCCGCCGGCCGAACACATTCGGCGTGCTACACTTGCGGGATCGGATCAGACCCGCGAGGTTAGCCATGGCGACAGTGAAACTGCTTTCGGATGACGAACTTTCGGCCGAGGCGCGCGCCGTCTTCGACGACATCCGAAAGGTGCGGAAGTCGGACTTCGTCAACAATTTCTGGCGTGCGCTGGCGCATGATCCGAAGACGCTGCGGCGGACCTGGGAGAGCATCAAGGAGGTGATGGCTCCCGGCGCGCTCGATCCCAAGGTCAAGGAAATGCTCTATGTCGCGGTGTCGGTCGCGCATGGCTGCAGCTATTGCATTCACTCCCACACCGCCGCCGCACGGGCCAAGGGCATGACCGAGGCCGAATATGCCGAGCTGCTCGCCATCGTCGGCATGGCCGCGGAGACGAACCGGCTGGTGACCGCGCTCGGTGTACCGGTCGACGAGGCCTTTCTGCTGGGTGCCGCGGATTGAGGGACAAGAGCTGACTGTCATTCCGGGGCGCGCGCAGCGCGAGCCCGGAATCCAATCATCCACCCACTCTGCTGCCCAATGGATTCCGGGCTCGCGACTTCGTCGCGCCCCGGAATGACGGGCTTAATATCGGGGGTTGGACCGGCCCCTGAAATTGGCTAGTAATTCCGCGCAAACGCGTTCGGGGACTGGAAATGACCTATTGCTGCGGAATCCTGGTTCGGGACGGTCTGGTGATGATCGCCGACACCCGCACCAATGCCGGCCTCGACAACGTCTCGACCTTCCGCAAGCTGCACATCTTCTCCAAGCCGGGCGAGCGCATCATGGCGATCGCCAGCGCCGGCAACCTCGCCATCAGCCAGTCCGTGCTGTCGACGCTGACCGAAGGTCTCGAAGATCCCAACACGGGCGAGATCGAGACGCTGATGAACGCGCCGACCATGTTCCAGGCCGCCCAGCGCATCGGCCGGGCGATCCGCGCCGTGCACGCGACCGAAGGCCCGGCGCTGAAATCGGAGGACGTGTCCTTCGACGTCTCCTTCCTGTTCGGCGGCCAGATCAAGGGCGCGCGCATGCGTCTGTTCATGGTCTACACCGCCGGCAATTTCATCGAGTGCACCACCGACACGCCCTACTTGCAGATCGGCGAGCACAAATACGGCAAGCCGGTGCTCGACCGTGCCATGCATTACGACGTCGAGCTCTACGAGGCACTCAAGACCGGCCTGATCTCGATGGACTCGACGATGCGATCCAATCTCGGCGTCGGCCTGCCGATCGACGTGCTGGTGGTGCGCACGGACGCCTGCGAAGCCGATCTCAACCACCGCATCGAGGCGGGCGAGCCTTATTTCCACGATTTGCGTTCACGCTGGTCGGCGGCCTTGCGCGCCGCCCACCAGAACATTCCGCGTCCGCCCTACAAGAACGACAAAGAACCCAAAACCTGACAGCAGAACAGAAAAGGCAGGAAACGATGAGTGAAGCAAAGAAGATCGCCCTGGTGACGGGCGCCGGCACCGGCGTCGGCCGCGCGGCCTCGCTGGCGCTGATGAACACCGGCTTCACCGTGGTGCTTGCGGGGCGCCGGCTCGACATGCTCGAGGAGACCGCAAAGCTCGGCCCCGCGGGAAAAAGCCTTTGCGTCACCGCCGACATGACCAAGCCGGACTCGATCGCCGCGCTGTTCGACAAGGTGAAGACGACCTATGGCCGCCTCGACGTGCTCTTCAACAATGCCGGCATGGGCGCGCCTGCCGTGAACTTCGAGGACCTCAGCCTCGAGCAATGGCAGGCGGTGGTGAACACCAACCTCACCGGCCCGTTCCTGTGCACCCAGCACGCCTTCCGCATCATGAAGGACCAGACCCCGCGCGGGGGCCGCATCATCAACAACGGCTCGATCTCGGCGCACGCGCCGCGGCCGTTCTCGGCGGCCTATACCTCGACCAAACACGCCATCACCGGCCTGACCAAGGCCAGCAATCTCGACGGCCGCATGTACGACATCGCGGTCGGCCAGGTCGACATCGGCAATGCGGCGACGCCGATGACCGATCGCATGGTCAACGGCCCCGGCGTCCTGCAGCCCGACGGCACCACCAAGCATGAGCCGCGCATGGACTCCAAGGCGGTCGGCGATGCCGTGGCCTACATGGCCAGCCTGCCGCTCGACGCCAACGTGCTGACCATGACGGTGATGGCGACCAAGATGCCGTTCGTCGGACGGGGCTAGTTCCGCGCTCGTGCCCCGGACGCAGCGCGGCATGCAATGACGCGCTGCCGAGCCGGGGCCCATCCCTCGTTCCGGGCTTCTGGGTCCCGGCTCTGCGCCGCAACGCTGACGCGTTGCCGCTTGTCCGGGACACGAGACCTTCACCTTACTCCAGACTCTCCACCTTGCGCAGGCTCGGAAACAGCTTCATCCAGAGCAGCGCCACTGCAACGGTGGCGACGCCACCGAGCGCGGCGGCGGGCATAGCGCCGAGCAGCGCGGCTGCTACCCCGCTCTCGAATTGGCCGAGTTGGTTCGAGGCGTTGATGAACAGGAAATTCACTGCGCCGACCCGGCCGCGCATCTCGTCGGGCGTCGACAGCTGCACCAGCGAAAAGCGGATCACGACGCTGATCGTGTCGGCGGCCCCCAAAACGGCGAGCGACAGCACCGATA
>NZ_JAEMSD010000275.1:7641-8791 GCF_016462955.1 Bradyrhizobium sp.
GCACCGATAGCCACATCCAGGACGACAGCGCGAATACGATGGTGGCGAGGCCGAACACGATCACGGCCTGGAACATGCGCAGGCCGACATGGCGGGAGATGGCGTGCCGCGCCAGCACCATCGTCATCAGCAGCGCGCCGACGGCCGGCGCGGCGCGCAGCACGCCGAGCCCGACCGGGCCGGTCTGGAGGATGTCGCGGGCATAGATCGGCAGCAGCGCCGTGACGCCGCCGAACAGCACGGCGAACAAATCCAGCGAGATGGTGCCGAGAATTGCCGGGTTATTGCGAATAAAGCGCACGCCGGCGAAGATGTTGTCCGAGTCCGTCCGCTCCGTTGCGATCGCCTGCGGGCGCGGGCGAATGAAGCCGGTCAAGATCATCCCCAAGACCCAGAACAGGACCATCGCGGAATAGGCAAGGTGCGGGGCGATCGCATAGGCGAGGCCGCCGAGCGCAGGCCCCGTGATGGTCGCGACCTGCGCCGCCCCACTGGAGACGGCGGTGGCGCGCTGGAGCGAGCCCTGCGGCGCGATCAGCGGCAGCAGCGCCGCCGTGGTCGGGCTCTCGAACGCGCCGGCGATCCCGAGCAGGAAGGTCGCGATGAAGAGCTGCACCTCGCTGACCGCACCGAGATAGGTGACGGTCGCGAGATAGAGCGCGGTCGCGGCCTCCACCAGCTGGCAGAGCTGGACGACGCGCTTGCGCTGGTAGCGGTCGGCGGCGTGGCCGGCGACGAACACCAGAAGCGCTGTGGGCAGGAATTGGACGAGGCCAACCATGCCGAGGTCGAACGCCGATCCGGTGAGATCGTAGATCTGCCAGCCGATCGCGACCGCCGCGATCTGGCTGGAAAAGCGCGACAGACTGCGCGAAAGCAAGAAGAACAGGAAGGCGCGGTGGCCGAGAAGCGCGCGGGCGCTGACCGGCCGATGTCCGGATATTGGCTGTTCTGGCATCACCTGTTGGGTCACCCTCGGACCGCTCTTTCCCTCGATGTCGAGGTCCCCGGGTGGCTGAGGTGGCCCTGCTTGTCAACACCAGGGCGTTTCAACTGCTCGCGGCATTGCCTTTGCAGCGCAGGCGCGACCATAATCAATGAGGGTTCGGGGACATCATGCTGCGCTTGCAATCGGCACTCGGCATTTTCG
>NZ_JAEMSD010000275.1:8801-9137 GCF_016462955.1 Bradyrhizobium sp.
GCGTCAGGCGGCGATCGGCCTCGCCGCGACATTCGCCACCGCGATCCTGCTGCTGAAGCTGCCGGTGGTCGCCCATGCCTTCGGTGCCATCAACGACGCGGTCGGCGCGATCTCTGCGGCCTCGCGCGCCGGCTCCGCCTTCGTGTTCGGCTATATCGGCGGCGGCGCCCTGCCGTTCGACCTGAAAGTGCCCGGCGCGGACTTCATCCTGGCCTTCCAGGCGCTGCCGATCGTGCTGGTGATGAGCGTGCTCACGACGCTGCTGTTCTACTGGCGGATACTGCCGCCCGTCGTCCGCGGCATATTCTTTGACTCACCGCCCGCCTCGGCACCGCC
>NZ_JAEMSD010000749.1 GCF_016462955.1 Bradyrhizobium sp.
CCCGCGAGGCCCTACAAGCCACGCGACAAGGCCAAGGTCGAGGCGGCCGTCCTCATCGTCGAGCGCTGGCTGCTCGGCCGCCTGCGCCACCGCGTCTTCTACAGCCTCGCCGAGGTCAACGCAGCGATCGGCGAGTTGCTCACCAGGCTCAACGAGGAGCGGCCGATCCGGCGGCTCGGCGTGACGCGCCGCCGGTTACTCGAGGAGATCGACCGGCCGGCGCTCAAGCCGTTGCCGGCGAGCCCCTACGTGCTCGCCGAGTGGCGGATCCGCCGCGTCAGCCTCGACTACCACGTCGAGGTGGAGAAGCATTATTACAGCGTTCCGCATCGCTTCGCGCGTGCCGAGGTCGAGGTGCGGTTCACCGCCCGCACCGTCGAGATCTTCCACAAGGGCGAGCGGATTGCCGCGCATCAGCGCATGAGTGGCAATCACAAGCACTCCACCGTGCCGGAGCACATGGCCTCCAGCCATCGGCGCTACGCCGGCTGGACTATCGGGCGTATCCGTCAGGACGCCGCCGCGATAGGGCCGGCAACCAGCGCATTGTGCGACCTCATTCTCGACGAGCGCTCGCACCCCGAACAAGGCTTCCGCGCCTGCCTCGGCATCCTCAGGCTCGCCGCCTCCTATGGGCGCGAACGGCTGGATGCGGCGGCTGCGCGGGCGATCGACATCGGTGCGCGCACCTATGGCTCGGTCAAGTCGATCCTCGCCAACAATCTCGATCGGCGTCCCGCTCACCAGCGCTCCGCGGACGATGCGCCGATCCTGCATGCCAACATCCGCGGACCGCGCTACTACAATTAGGAGACCGTCCCTTGCTCACCCATCCGACCCTCGACCGCCTCAACGCCCTCGGCCTCCACGGCATGGCCAAGGCCTTCGCCGACATCGAAGCCGCCGGTGAGGCTGGCAGCCTCGGTCACGCCGAATGGCTTGCTCTGTTGCTCGAACGTGAAGCCTCGCTGCGGCACGACAAACGGCTCGCCACTCGCCTGCGCTACGCCAAGCTGCGCCAGCAGGCATGCGTCGAGGACATCGACTATCGCACCCCGCGCGGTCTCGACCGCCCGCTGTTCGCCAAGCTTGTCGAGGGCCGTTGGATCGACGACCACGTCAATCTCCTGATCTGCGGCCCGGCAGGCGTCGGCAAGAGTTGGCTCGCCTCGGCGCTCGGCCACAAGGCCTGTCGCGACAATCGCTCCGTGCTCTATCAGCGCGTCCCGCGCCTGTTCGACGATCTGGCGCTCGCCCGCGGCGACGGTCGTCACCCACGCCTGTTGCGTGGCCTTGGCCGTGTCGATCTGCTGATCCTCGATGATTGGGGCCTCGAGCCGCTCGATGCCGGCGCCCGTCACGATCTCCTGGAAATCCTCGAAGATCGCTACGGTCATCGCTCCACCATCGTCACCAGCCAGCTCCCCGTGGACCAGTGGCATCTGCTCATTGGAGATCCCACCTATGCCGACGCCGTGCTCGATCGCCTCGTCCACAATGCCCATCGGCTCGACCTCACCGGTGAGAGCCTGCGCCGAACCCGGCAATCCGCCCGAAAGACCTGAGCGCTGTGGACATGCCGCTGCGCTTGGACAACGCAATCGCGTTGCCCACATGCCCACAGCAACCGCAAAAGAAGAAAAATGGGTTGAAGTCGCGATTCCAGATGACCGCGCGGCTTGACCGGTGCCAGAGAACCAGCCGGCCAGAACGCCTCGCCGCTGGGCGAGATCAAATCGGAAAGGTGGGCGACATCGTCTCGGAATCCACGGGCGACTTCATATCGGTACGCCTGGGGACTTCGTCGGAATCAGCACTTCGAGACGGATGCATCCCCTTGCGACAGGATGATAAGTATCGTGCCGGATGATAATCCAGACACGGGGTTAAAGCTTGCGGGGGCCCGCTGAATACCCGGCAGCGGGGGGGCAGCTAGTGAGGAGAAACCAGCGCCGCCACGCTAAAGGCGAACAGGGAGGCCGCCGCCAGTGACCAGAGGGTGATGACAATCTGTTTTGGCATCATCCGATAACCATAGGAAGGACTGGCGGTTCCAACTTTCCTATGCCTGGGCTTGATCTAGATCAAAGGACTGAGCGAGGCGTGCGGCAGGCTTCGCAAATGACCAGGCACAAGCTCACAGCAGCGGAAGGATCCCCCTCAAGATTCTGGCCAAGACGAGGCGCGGCGGTGCTCCAGGCTTACATAGACGACCTGCGCGAAATTAATCAGCGCCTGAGGGGGCTTCTCCACTGGCTCCAGATCATCTTTTTCCCCAAGCCCGAGCAGATCCTACGGTTGCAGCGTGCGCTGTTCCCCACCGCCGCGCATGGGCGGCGCTTTTGAATATTTCGCGTGGCCAACCATCGTCTTTCTGCTAGCCGGAATCTGGTATTTGCTGCTCACCCGCTGACCCATCGGCCAGGTGAAGCGCCAATGACCTGCCCCTGAGTTTTCATCCAGAGGCAATTAGAGTCTCGGGGGTTTGTACG
>NZ_JAEMSD010000750.1 GCF_016462955.1 Bradyrhizobium sp.
GTTCTCACCGAACGGCCCGCCAACAATGCCTCGGTCGAGGCACGCAGCGACGCCGTCAGAAAATCGATTGCAGCGTTGCGGCCGAGCGCCTGGTCGAGCCGCTCGCCGAAGCCGATCCGCGTGGGTGCGGCGTTCCGCACCGCAGAGCCCAGCAGGTCGTTGCCGCCGAGCTCGAGGAAGCCGCGATGGCCGATCCGGTGACGCGCCGCCCATTCCAGGATGCGGGCTGCGTCCTCTTTGGCGACCCAGGTCCTGAGCAGCTTTCGCGCCTTGTTCCAGTCGATGAGAAAGACCAGCGCGGCACCGAGCGCGGCGAGGAACTCGTTGCGATCGGCGGCGTGGTCGGCCTGATACTGTCCGGTTACGAGATAGAAGGAATTGTCCTCCCCGAGGCCGGCTGCGGTGTGACGATCGAGGCCGCTCCAGGTCGCCTCGAATTCGTCGAACAGCGAGATGAAGAACTTCGCCCGCGCCAGATGCACATCGGTGTAGGTGACGGTGACCGCATTCTTCTTCACCGCGATCACGACCACATGGGCGTCGGTTGTGCCGATGTCGTTCTGGATCAGCAGCCGGCCGCCGGCCCGCGTGGCCATCGTGTCGAGACCGGGGTGATTGAACTTCAGTCCCCGCGTCGCGTTCAGGCCCTTCATGAAGGCCGCGACGGCCGGCCGGTCCTCGCTGAGCAGGCCGAAGACATGGGCGCCGTCGAGCGCTTCCTCCGAGCAGGTCGTTGCAAGCCTGTTGAGCTGCTTGTGCAGATCCATGACGAGGCGATGCAGGCTGTCGCCGCCGGCGTCGGCGACCCCGGTCAGGCGCGCGATGCGGGAGAGCTCGATCTCGCCGGTGGCATCGAGCAGGCCGGCTGCGCGGATCGCCTCGAGCCGCGCCTGCGCCCGCTCGCCGTCGTTCGCCGCACCGGCGCCGACGGCGCGGATCATGGCCGCCGCATCGTCCGCGATCTCCTGCAACAGCTTCGCGAGATCGGGAGCCGCGAGGCGGCTCTGTCCGAGCAGATGCGCGCCGCCGATCAGCGCGGCGATCCCCGCGGGGGCGATGCCTGCGGTCTGGCTTTCGACGCCGAGGTCATTGGCAGGCCGGCCAGGCTCCCGCGCATGCTGGGCCGCCGCCTGTAGTGCACTCATCCGCACCTTGATGCGATCGTTGGCGGCGAGCCCTTCCGCCACCAGCGCGGGCAGCAGGATGCCGCCTTGTCCGAGCTCTTCGATGATGTGGGTCTTCATGATCCGTCCGCAACCAGAAGTGATGCGCTTTCTTTGCCGCGAAGACGCAACGACAGCATTGCGGCAGATCATTCATAAAAATGTCACGTGATGTGGCGTTCGCGAACCAGCAGGCGATCGCGCAGGCTTGTAGCATCAGCGATGCGCACGCCTCGCCCTTCGAGACGACCGCTGCGCGGTCTCCTCAGGATGAGGCTAAACAGTGTGCGTGCTCGTTGGAGTGCCCCCACCGACCTCGGTCCTCATCCTGAGGGGCCCGCCAACGGCGGGCGTCTCGAAGATGGCCACAGGCGAAACTCTCTATATGCAATTGCCCTGGCGGATCAGAGCAGTGCAATGACGCGCGATCATCATCTCTTCGTTGGTCGGGATGACGAAGACCTCGACGGCGCTGCTGCTGCCATTGATGCGCTCGCGCGCGGCATCATTGGCCGTGGCATCGATGCGCAAGCCCACCCATGCGAGACGCTCGCCGATAGCGCCGCGGATCTCCTTGGCATGCTCGCCGATGCCGCCGGTGAAGACCAGGCAGTCCAGACCGCCGAGCGTGGTCGCCATCATTGCGACAGCCTGCGCCGCACGGAAGGTGAAGAGATCGACTGCCTCTCGCGCCGCAGCCTCGCTGCTCGCAAGCAGCGTCCGCATGTCCGCCGACGTGCCGGAGACGCCGAGCAGGCCGGACTCGTGATAGAGCAGGTGCTGAACCTCGTCGGCCGACATGTCCTCGTGCTGTTGCAGGTAGAGCAGCACGCCCGGATCGATCGTGCCGCAACGTGTCCCCATCACGAGCCCGTCGAGCGGCGTCAGTCCCATCGTGGTGTCGATGCTGCGGCCATCGCGCAACGCGCACAGGCTCGCCCCGTTGCCGAGATGCGCGATGACGGTTCGCCCGGCCGCGAGCTCCGGCGCGATCTCGGCGAGGCGTCCTGCGACATATTCGAACGAGAGGCCGTGAAAGCCGTAGCGCCGGACGCCACGCTGCTCGAATCGCCCGGGAATGGCGAAGCGGCGCGCAGGCGGCGCGAGGCCGTGGTGGAAGGCGGTGTCGAAGCACGCGATCTGCGCCAGCTCGGGCCGGATCGCCGCAAACGTGCGAACCGGCGCAAGGCAGCGCGGCTGGTGCAGCGGCGCCAATGGCGTCAATGCCTCCAGCTTCGCCGTGATGTCGTCCGTCAGCGCGACCGGGCCGGAATAATCCGGCCCGCCGTGAACGATGCGGTGCCCGACGGCGCGCAGGCTACGTT
>NZ_JAEMSD010000276.1:0-5457 GCF_016462955.1 Bradyrhizobium sp.
GTTCTCCACCACCACGATCGCGTCGTCGACCAGGATGCCGATCGAGAAGATCAGCGCGAACAGGCTGACGCGGTTGATGGTGTAGCCCATCAAATTGGCGGCGAACATCGTGAGCAGGATCGTCGTGGGAATCACGACGAAGGTCACCAGCGCTTCGCGCCAGCCGATCGCGATCGCGATCAGCACCACGATCGAGATCGTTGCGAGCCCGAGATGAAACAACAGCTCGTTGGCCTTCTCGTTGGCGGTCTCGCCGTAGTCGCGCGTCACCGTCACCTGGATATCTTCGGGAAGAAGGCGCGACTTCAGTCCTTCGAGGCGTTCGGCGATGCTCTCGGACACGACAACCGCGTTGGCGCCGGCCCGCTTGGCCAGCGCCAGGCTGACGGCAGGCGAGCGCGTCCACTGTCCGGCGCTGGCACGTGATTCGGTCCAGACCCGATGCTCGACGGTGCTCGGGCCGACGATGACGGAGGCGACGTCCTTGACGTAGACCGGCCGGCCCTCGCGGCTCGTGATGAGCAATAGTCCGATATCGGGAATGCCGGACAGCGTCTGGCCCGCCGCAACGCTCCGCACGATGCCGGCATCGCGGACCTGGCCCGCCAGGAACGAGCGGTTGGCGTCCTTGACCTTGGCCACGAGCTGCTGGAGCGTGATGCCGAACAGCGACAGCTTCTCGGGATCCGGCTCGACCCGGATCTGTTGCGCCGCGCCGCCGGATATGTAGGTCAGGCCGATATCGTCGACCTTCATCAGTTCCGCACGCAACTTGTCTGCGAGCTCGTAGAGGTCCTTGTCGGTCCAACGGCTGGCAGCTTCCGGCTTCGGCGACAGCGTCAACACCGTCACCGCGACGTCATTGATGCCCCGCCCCACGATCAAAGGCTCGGGGATGCCGACAGGAATGCGATCCATATTGGCGCGGATCTTCTCGTGCACCCGCAGAATGGCATCCTCGGACTTGGTGCCGACCAGGAAACGCGCGGTGACCATGACGCGGTCGTCCTCCGTCTGGCTGTAGACGTGCTCGACGCCGTCGATGCCCTTGACGATCGACTCCAGTGGCTTGCTCACCAGCTCCACCGCGTCCGGCCCGCGCAGGCCGTCGGCGTTGACGCGGATGTCCACCATGGGAACGCTGATTTGCGGCTCCTCTTCCCGCGGGATCGCCACCACGGCGATCAACCCCACGACGAGCGAGCCGAGCAGGAACAGCGGCGTCAGCGGTGATGCGATCGTCGCCCTGGTCAAGCGTCCCGACAGCCCGAGATTCACGGCCGCACCAATTGGTCGCCGGCCGAAATGCCGGACAGGATCTCGAGTCCATCGGGAAGCGCCGGCGTCGGCAATTCGCGGCCACGCTGCACCGGCACGTCGATCGTTCCGTTATTTTTTTGAAGCTGGACGTAGTCGATGCCGAACCGGGTCGTCACGTAGCTGGAGGGGATGACGAACGCTGTTCGCGTGCCGCCGGAGACCCAGACCCGCAGGCGGTCGCCGACGAAATATTCGCCGAGACCCTCGACCGTTGCATCCGCGATGACGCGCCCCTCCTCGATCTGCGGATAGACGAGATCGATGACGCCGAACTTTGCGGCCTCTCCGGCGAATTCCGCGCCGTCGACGCGGATCCTATCCCCCGCCTTGAGGAAGCGCGCATGCCGCTCCGGCACGCGAAGCCGCAGCTTGAAATTCTGTTGGGCGACGGTGACGATCGGATCGCCCGCGAGCACGACGGACCCCACGGTGATCAGTCGCTTCAGCACGCGGCCGTCCGCCGGCGCGAGCACCTGTCCCTGGTTGAGCTGCTCGTTGATCACCGCACGTTCGGCAGTCTTGGCGCGCAGTCCGTTCTCGGCGACGTTCAGCGCCGTGCGCTGCTCGTCCAGCTTGATGCGCGGCAGGATACCGCGCTCGACCAGGCCCTCGGTCCGGGTGAAGTCGAGCTGCGCCTGGTTCGCCTGCGCCTGCAACGCCTCGATCTGCGCGTCGAGCGATTTCATCTGCAGAACGAGCTTTTCGTCGCCGATGGTCGCGATCGCCTGACCGGCGGCGACGCGATCTCCTTCCCTGACCTTGAGCTGAGCCACCGTGCCGCCGATCCGACCGCGCGCCGGCACCACGCTGGTGCTTTCGACCGTGGCGAATACGGCCTTTTGATCGGCGACCGACTGCCGTGCAACCACGAGCGCCTCGGCCGCGGTCGCCGATACTCCGGGCAGGCCGATGGCCGCAAAGGCGGCCAGCAAGCCCAAATATCTCGCCAGACGTCGCATGTGATAGTTCCGTGTCATATAAAGCACCACCACGCTGCCTTGCAGCTCATGTCATCTGCATCGGAATGGGGCGTGTTGATCCTGCTCAAGGCGCCGCCTCCCGAACTCTCCTAGGATTCACTTGGTCCTTGCGGACTTCGGCGCGCAGAACGCTTGATAGAGCGTCTTGAGCACCTCGCGCGCCGGCTCGCTCGATATCGAATAGAAGATCGTCTGCGCCTCGCGCCGGGCGGACACCAAGCCATCCTTGCGAAGGAGCGCAAGATGTTGGGAGACCGTGGAGTCCCGCAGGCTCAGAAACTCGGCGAGTTCGCCGACCGACCGCTCACCATCGATCAGCTGGCAGATGATCAGCAGACGGTGCCGGTTGGCGAGTGCCTTCAGCAGCTCGCTCGCCTGATCCGCCGCCCGTTCCATGATTTCAGCATTAACCTTCATACTTGCGTATATACGCATTTACGAATATATCGTCAAGCGCCGCACGACGGCCGGAGCTCAACCGGCGGAGCGGTTTGATCCAACGGAGGAACCCATGGCGGAAGTCGTCGTAATTGGAGCCGGTCTGAGCGGAACGCTGATGGCCTATGAATTGCTGCCCCAGTTGAGAAAGGAAGATCGCCTCAGCGTCGTCTCGCAAGGCGCCGTCTATCACTTCGTCCCATCGAATCCCTGGGTCGCAGTCGGCTGGCGCAAGCGCGAAGAGATCGAGATCGATCTCGCTGACGTCATGAAGCGCAAGGGAGTGCGGCTGCTGACGCAGGGCGCGAGGCGCGTCCACCCGACCGAGAACCGTGTCGAGCTCGGCGACGGCACGTCGATCGATTATGACTATCTGGTCGTCGCGACCGGTCCTGAACTGGCGTTCGACGAGATCCCGGGTCTCGGTCCGCAAGGCCATACCCAGTCGATCTGCCACGTCGATCATGCCGCGCATGCCCGTCAAGCCTTCGAGCAACTCGCGGCGAATCCCGGCCCGGTCGTGATCGGCGCCGTGCAGGGCGCGTCCTGCTTCGGGCCCGCCTACGAGTTTCTCTTCATCCTGGAGACGGAGCTGCGCCGGCGAAAGCTGCGCGACCGCGTCCCGATGACGTTCGTCACGTCCGAGCCGTATATCGGACATCTCGGCCTCGACGGCGTCGGAGACACCAAGGGCCTCCTGGAAAGCGAGATGCGCGAGAAGCACATCAAGTGGATCACCAATGCCCGCGTCGATAGGGTCGCTCCCGGCCTGATGTCGGTGGAGGAGTTCGCCGACGACGGCACGTCCCGCAAGGTTCACGAGCTGCCATTCGCCTATTCCATGATGTTGCCGGCCTTTCGCGGCGTCGAGGCGTTGCGCGGCATCGAGAAGCTGACCAATCCGCGTGGCTTCGTCGTCGTCGACAAGCACCAGCAGAGTCCCGCTTATCCCAAAGTCTTCGCGGTCGGGGTCTGCGTCGCAATCGCGCCGGTCGGCGCGACACCGGTGCCCGTCGGCGTCCCCAAGACGGGCTTCATGATCGAATCCATGGTGACGGCGACCGCGATGAACATCGGCGCCCTGCTTCGCGGCAAGGCGCCCACGGCGCAGCCGACCTGGAACGCGATCTGCCTCGCGGACTTCGGCGACTCCGGCGTTGCGTTCCTGGCGCAGCCGCAGATCCCGCCGCGAAACGTCAATTGGTCCTCCAAGGGCGAGTGGGTGCACCTCGCCAAGGTCGCCTTCGAGAAATACTTCCTGCGCAAGATGCGGCGCGGTGAGAGCGAGCCGTTCTACGAACGCTTCGTTCTCGACAAGCTGAACATCGCCAAGCTCAAGGAGGTCCGAACCGGTACATGAGCAACACACGCCAGATCGTCTGCGGCAGTTGCGGACGCATCAACCGCCTCCCCGCCGAACGCGCACCGGAAGGTGCGCGTTGCGGCGCCTGTCACCAGCCCATGTTCACAGGTCATCCGATCGAGGTGGACGAGGAAGCGTTCGGCCGCCATGTCGCCAGCAACGACATTCCCGTGCTGGTCGACGTCTGGGCACCGTGGTGCGGTCCGTGCCGGGCCATGGCGCCGATGTTCGAGCGCGCCGCGCAGCAGCTGGAGCCGAAAGTCCGGCTGTTGAAGCTCAATTCGGACAACGCAGCCGCATTGTCGTCGCGCCTCGGCATCAGCGGCATCCCGACCCTGCTGCTGATGCGCGGTGGCCGCGAGATCGCCCGCCATTCCGGCGCGATGGATGCGCGCAGCATCGTCGCCTGGACTGAATCCAACCTGACTCGTTCGTAAGTCGCCAGATAAAAAGGAGCCTGCCATGAACGTCGATAAAGCCGTCCTCGCCTTTGCGGGATTTGTCGTCCTGCTCGGTCTCGCACTGGGCACCTATGTGAATGCGTATTGGTACCTGCTGACGGCATTTGCCGGGCTGAACATGTTGCAGGCCTCATTCACGGGCTTCTGCCCGGCGGCGATCGTGTTCAGGAAGCTGGGCCTAAGCAGCGGTTGCGCGTTCTCCTGAACACGCAATTCAGCCTGTTATGCGGGGGAATTTGCCATGACCGACGACACCTTCATCGAGGGACCTCTCTACGAGAAGCGGAGGAAGGTCTATCCGCAATCGGTACACGGCCCTTTCCGCCGCATCAAATGGGCGATCCTTTGCGTTACGCTCGGGGTCTACTATCTCTTGCCGTTCGTGCGCTGGAACCGCGGACCCGGCCTGCCCGACCAGGCCGTGTTGATCGACCTCCCGCATCGGCGCTTCTATTTCTTCTTCATCGAGCTGTGGCCGCAGGAGGTCTACTATTTCACCGGCCTCCTCATCCTCGCGGCCATGACGCTCTTCCTGATGAACGCGGTCGCGGGGCGGCTGTGGTGCGGCTACATGTGTCCGCAGACCGTATGGACCGACCTGTTCTATGCGGTCGAGCGCTGGGTCGAAGGCGACCGGCGCGAGCGCATGCAGGGCGACAAGCACTATTGGACCCTCACCCATCTGCGCAAGGTCGCGCTCAAGCACTTCCTCTGGATCATGATCGCCTGGTGGACCGGCGGCGCCTGGGTGCTCTATTTCGCAGATGCGCCGACGCTCGTGAAGGAGCTTGCGACCTTCCAGGCGCCCTTCATCGCGTATCTCTGGATCGGCATTCTCACCGCGACGACCTACGTCTTCGCCGGCCACGCCCGCGAGCAGATGTGCATCTACATG
>NZ_JAEMSD010000276.1:5467-5916 GCF_016462955.1 Bradyrhizobium sp.
ATCCAGGCGGCGCTGACCGACGAATGGGCGCTCAACGTCACCTATCGCCGCGACCGCGGCGAGCCGCGCATGTCGGTGAAGAAGGCGGATGCTGCCCGCGCGCAGGGCAATCCCGCCGGCGATTGCGTCGACTGCCATCAGTGCATCAACGTCTGTCCGACCGGCGTCGACATTCGCCATGGCATCCAGCTCGGCTGCATCCAGTGCGGCCTGTGCATCGACGCCTGCGACAACGTGATGCGCGAGATCGGCCGGCCGCAAGGCCTGATCGGCTACGACACCGACATCAACATGCAGCGCCGGCGCGAAGGCAAGGCTCCGATCTACCGCATCATCCGCCCGCGCACCCTGATCTACGCGGCCGCGATCGCGATCGTCGGGAGCATCATGCTCTACACGCTCGCAACCCGCGCGACCATGGACGTCAACGTGCTGCACGACCGCAACCC
>NZ_JAEMSD010000276.1:5926-9104 GCF_016462955.1 Bradyrhizobium sp.
GCGGTGTGCGCAACGACTACACCGTCCGCATCCTCAACAAGGGCCCGCAACGATCGTTCGCGATCGAAGTCTCGGGCCTGCCCGGTGCGACGCTTCGCGTTGCGGGCATCGCAGCGAGCTCCGACGGCAAGCCCGTGGTCGAGGTTGGGCAGGATCAGACCAGCGAAGTCCGGCTGTCGGTGCAGGTCGGCCCGGCCGATCTGCCGAGGACTTCACGCGACGTCGATATCGCCATCACCGACATGGCCAGCGGCGAGCGCGCGGCTGCCCGCGACCATTTCGTCCCGGGTGACCAATAGCCACCCGGTAAGACATCGCCGGCACAGAAGAGGAATGGACGGTGTAGCCGCTCACGACCGGAACTGGAGGCGCCCACCGTCCGCCAACTCAAGCGAACAGCCGCTGCTCCCGCGTCATTGCAGGCCGGGTCGGAATGGCATCGCAGTCCCGTACCTCGTTCGTGATCACCTTGAATCGCACGAGTTCCGCCTGGCCAAAAGCGGTCGAAATAGCGACGTCGGCTGCATCCCTGCCGCGTGCGATCACAACGCGGCCGATGCGGGGATGATTGTGCCGCGCGTCGAACGTGTACCAGCGTCCGCCGATATAGGCTTCGAACCAGGCGCTGAAATCCATCGGCGCCGGATCCGGCGGCACGCCGATATCGCCGAGGTAACCGGTGCAGTAGCGGGCCGGGATGTTCATGCAGCGGCACAAGGTGACGGCCAGGTGCGCGAAGTCCCTGCAAACTCCGATCCGCTCCTGGTGGCCTTCGGAAGCCGTGCGGTCGCTTCGCGCGAATTGATATCCAAACTTGATATGGCTGTGAACATAGTCGCAGATCGCCTGGACGCGCCGCCAGCCGCCGCTGATGCCGCCGAACGTCGACCAGGCCAAATCCGTCAGGCGCTGGGTGTCGCAATAGCGACTGCCCAGCAGATACACCAGCGCCTCGTCGGGAAGCCGGTCCAACGGGATCTGTTCGGCATGAGGCGCAACCTCGTCGGGCAACCCGCTATCCTCGATGATGAACTCGTTTTGGATATTGATTTGACCGACAGGAGCGACAAGCCGCGTGCAGACATTGCCGAACCCATCCTTGTAGTTCCTGAGCGCAACGTTGGGCGACACCCGGATGGCATGGTCGGTCAGAAGGTCGCCCTGCCTTGACGGATGAACGGTCAGCATCAGCACCATCGGCACGTCCTGAAAACAGTTGAACGCAATGTCGTAGCCTGCCCGGATCCTCAAGATCGTGTCCTCTCGCATCGCCATTGATGTCGATCGACAAGCTCCGCGGGGGACCATTGGTTCCGCGTGCGCTACCGCGAACCTGCTGAAATGCAAGGCACTTGTTCGGTGTGCACGCACAATTGGGCTCTTGGAACCGATACAGAAGCAGGCTCATATGGTGCGAGCCTGAGTACAACAGATGCCCCTCTATTCCGTCCACCACAGCACGACCTACCGCTACCGACAGCCCGTCAGACTCGGACAGCACCAATTGCTGTTTCGTCCGCGCGACAGCTTCGATCAGCGTCTGCTCGCATGCCGGCTCGCGGTGCGCCCTGAACCATCGGAAATCCGCTGGATCCACGATGTATTCGGCAATTGCATAACCCTCGTCGATTTTGCGGCCCCGACCGACGTGCTGGAATTCGAGACCACGATCCGGCTGGAGCATACACCCGAGAACGCGCCGGATTTCCGGATCGAGCCATACGCCCGCGAGCATCCGTTCGCCTATGACGAGACCGAGTTGCCGGATCTTGCACCGTACATGCTCCGGCATCATCCCGGCGACGTCGCCGTCGACGACTGGGTGTCGAAATTCATTGCGCCCTCGTCGAGCCGGCCGACGGGACAGCTGCTGATGACGCTCAACGAAGCGATTGCCGAAGGCTTCTCCTATCGGAGGAGAACATCGCACGGCACGCAAACGCCCGCCGAAACGCTCGAGCTGCAGCAGGGAACGTGTCGCGATTTTGCCCTGCTGATGATGGAGGCCGCCCGATCGCTCGGTTTTGCCGCCCGCTTCATCACCGGTTACGTCTACGTGCCCGACCGCGACGGCCCGGCACGGCTGGGCGGAGGCTCGACCCACGCATGGTGCTCGATCTATGTGCCGGGTTCGGGCTGGGTCGAGTTCGATCCGACCAACGGGATTGTCGGAAACCGCGACCTGATCAGGGTCGGAGTTGCCCGCACGCCGGCGCAGGCGATCCCGCTTTCGGGGTCCTACTGGGGGGAGGCGGGCGACGAGCTCGGAATGGAGGTCGCGGTCAACGTGAAGACGGAGAGCGGGCCGGAGTCAGAGGAGACAGGCACGGCGACGCCGGATCGGGCTGCGGTATCCTCAACGGGACGTTAACGGGACAGCTCGAATTGATTCCGTGGCCCAACGCTATTTTTCCGATCTTTGCGCTAAGCATGGCCGCGAGATCGGGGACGACGGGAAATGGTCGATATCGCGCAACAGGCGACGCTTCATCCGGGCTCGGCAGGAGATGCCGGAGCCTCGCGCGCGCCCGTTCCGCTCACGATGATCGACCGTGGCCAGTGGCGCGCGCTGGCGCAGCGCGCGATCGAGGCGAACGGATATTACCTGCCTGCCTGGGAGCTCGCCGTCAGCGCCACTGCGCGCAACCGCACGAACGCCTCGGCGCTGCCAGCCTTCGACGGAACATCGTCGCGGCTGATCGGGCTGATGCCCGTGATGTCGCTGTGGCGCGCCCTGAAGATCCCCCTGCCCGCGCTGGTGAGCGCGCATCCCTATGGGACGCTGTGCAGCCCGCTGATCGACCGCGACGCTTCGATCGAGGCGGCCACTCAACTGTTACAGCAGGCACGCGAGGCCGGCGCGCATGCGCTCTTGCTGAACGACGTCGCACTCGACGGTGCTGCGATGGATGCGATCAAGCAGGTCCTGACCCGCGACGGCCTGAAGCCGCGCGTACTGTCCTCATACTTTCGCGCCAGCCTCGATGCGACGCAGGATGCCGAAACGCTGCTGCGCGAGGCGCTCGGGACCAAGAAGCTGAAGGAACTACGCCGTCAGCGCCACCGCCTCGAAGAGCACGGTCCCGTGACGTTCGACGTTGCGCGCCGGATAGACGACATCAAGCCGGCGCTCGAGACATTCCTGCAGCTCGAAGCCGGCGGCTGGAAGGGCAAGCGC
>NZ_JAEMSD010000277.1 GCF_016462955.1 Bradyrhizobium sp.
GCACGTCATAGGGCGGCAGCGAATCCTGGTCGGTCTGGTTCTCGCGCAGCTCCGCCGTCGGCGGCCGCTCACCGCTGCTCTGGGCTTTAGTATGTGCAGGTGCTGATCGCCGGCCGTCCTCTAGCGCTGCCATTCAATCGATCAGGTCAAGTGCGGTTCATGGATCGCGTTAGAGGAGCGGTAAAGTGTCTAGAAACTGGCGCAGGCGTATGTTGAGATGAATCACGCCAACAGGCTGGGTCGCAATTACCGCACTCATCAGGGAACCGACACCAATGGCCGATTTGAAATGGTTGGGAAAGCTGACCAAGGCAGAAAGGGTTGATCAGGCCAAGGCGAAGATGAGCAGAGTGCTCGACCATTTCCTGTATATTGTCGAGCTGCATGCTAACAATTCGTTCGTCGTGTACTCACCGATACTGGCCGCCCAAATTCCTACTTCCTTCGCAGCCAATGCCTTCACCGTGTTTCAGCGCAGCATGCACCAGATCGAAATCGTCAGGCTGTGTGCGCTATGGGACAGCGCTGATCCACAGAAAGAAAACCTTCCGACCGTGATTGAACTGATCGACGACAACGAGATCATCAGCACGTTAGGTGACGTGAACCTGAACCGCTGGACCGGAAGCCTTGCCGTCCCCAGAAACCTCTCCAGCGATGACCCCGAGATCATCAAGTTGGAATTACAAGCCCTAAAGGAAATCGAACAAAGGCACGGAGAAGAGCAAGCTGCGAAAGCCCAAACAGAGCTGAAGCAAGCAATTGCTGACAGTCGCGCGATTATCGCTTCACCGAGACTGGCGTCGGTGATGAACATCCGCGACAAACATCTTGCTCACTCGTTGGAAGTCACTCGTAGAGAGGAAAGGCATGGACCGATCCAGCAGATGAAATATGGAGACGAGACAGCGCTTCTGAACGCATCGATCCCGATCATCGAAAGCTTATATTGCTGGGTGAATGGAAAGGGCTTCTCGGTCGCCGATTCTCAGCAGATCAACCACAAGAACGCCGAAGCTCTCTGGGGCGGGTGCACGTTTAGAGTGCTTCGATGAACGAGGATCGAAGTCTCAAATGCAGTACATTTTTTCGAGAAGAAAACCTTCTTCAAAAATCTGAACATGGACGCCTTCGTATCACCCCTCGAACGCGTCGATCGAGGCCTTGCTCCCACGCGACACCAAGGTCTCGTCCGGCACAGGCAGCCCCTCCCCCTTGTCGCGAAACCGGTTCGTGATCGGATAACGCCGGTCGCGGCCGAAATTCCGTCGCGTCACCTTCACGCCCGGCGCGGCCTGGCGGCGCTTGTACTCGGCGATGGTGAGCAGATGATCGATGCGCGTCACGGTCTCGCGGTCGAAGCCGGCGGCGATGATCTGATCCAGCGGCTGCTCGCGCTCGACGAGGCGCTCCAGAATGGCGTCGAGCACGTCATAGGGCGGCAGCGAATCCTGGTCGGTCTGGTTCTCGCGCAGCTCCGCGGTCGGCGGGCGCGTGATGATGTCGGGCGGGATCACCTCGCCCGCAGGCCCGAGCGCGCCGTCCGGACTCCAGGAATTGCGCAAGCTTGCGAGGCGAAACACCTGCGTCTTGTAGATGTCCTTGATCGGGTTGAAGCCGCCGTTCATGTCGCCATAGAGCGTGGCGTAGCCGACCGACATCTCCGACTTGTTGCCGGTCGTCACCACCATCAGCCCGGTCTTGTTGGAGATCGCCATCAGCAGCGTGCCGCGGGCGCGGGCCTGGAGGTTCTCCTCGGTGATATCGGGCGGCAGGTTCTTGAAGATTCCGGACAGGATGGTCTCGAACCCGGTCACGGCTTCCGCGATCGGCAGCACCTCGTAGCGGATGCCGAGGTGGCCGGCGAGCTCGCCGGCATCCGCGATCGAGTGCGGCGCGGTGTAGCGGTACGGCAGCATCACGCCATGCACCTGGTCGGCGCCGAGCGCGTCGACCGCGATCGCCGCGCACAGCGCGGAATCGATGCCGCCGGAAATGCCGAGCAGCACGCCCGGAAAGCCGTTCTTGGCGACGTAGTCGCGCAAGCCCAGCACGCAAGCCGCGTAGTCGGCCTTGTCGCCCTCGGGCAGCTCGGCGATCGGGCCGGTGCAGCGCCAGTCGTTGCCGTTACGGGTGAAGCGCAGCGTGACGACGCTCTCCGCGAACGCCGGCAATTGCGCCGCAAGCGAGAGATCGCCGTTGAGCGCAAAGGACGCGCCGTCGAACACGAGCTCGTCCTGGCCGCAAACCTGGTTCAGATAGACCAGCGGCAGCCCGCTCTCGGTGACCCGCGCCACCGCGACCGACAGGCGCACGTCGTTCTTGTCGCGGGCGTAAGGCGAGCCGTTCGGCACGAGAATGATCTCGGCGCCGGTCTCGGCCAGCGTCTCGACCACGTTTTCGTAGTCCCCGGACTCCTCCAGCCAGATGTCCTCGCAGATCGGCACGCCGATGCGCACGCCGCGCACCGTGACCGGACCCGCGGCGGGACCGCGCGAAAACAGCCGCTTCTCGTCGAACACGCCGTAATTCGGCAGATTGCATTTGAAGCGCAGGCTCGCGATGCGCCCGCCATCGAGCAGCGCGCAGGCATTGTAGAGCCTGCCCTCCTCGACCCAGGGCGTGCCGACCAGCAGCGCGGGCCCGCCATCGGCGGTCTCGCGCGCGAGCGCTTCGATCGCGGCGCGGCAGGCGGCCTGGAACGCCGGCTTCTGCACCAAATCTTCCGGCGGATAGCCGGCGATGAACAATTCCGGAAACAGCACGAGATCGGCGCCGTCAGCAGCCGCTTGCGCACGCGCCGTGCGCGCCTTGGCGGCGTTGCCCTCGATATCGCCCACCGTCGGATTGAGCTGGGCGAGCGTGACCGCGAATGTGTCGAGACGTTCGGTCATGGGACGCTCGCTGCCGCCTCTCCCAAAGGGAGAGGTCGAATTGCACCTGGCGATGCGAAGCATCGTCCAGAGCAATTCGGGTGAGGGGTTACGGTGTCTCGTGGGAGCTGAGCCCCCTCACCCGCTTTGCGCTCGACGATGCTCCGCATCGCGAGACGCAAAACGACCTCTCGGCGTTGGGGAGAGGTGAAGGAGCCCCGGACACCCACGTTCAATGGATAATCTCCGAAAGCTACAGGAATCCCAACCGCTCGACGATTGCAATGATCCAGAACGCGCCGGCCATCAAGAGCGCAACGCCGACGGCGGCCGAGCCCATGTCCTTGACGCGGCCGATCTGCTTGTCGTGATCCAGGGTCAGCCGGTCGGCGAGTTTCTCGATCGCGGTGTTGAGCAGCTCGACCACCAGCACGAACGCGACCGAACACACCAACTCGACCGCCCGCATCGCGGTCACGCCGACGAACCAGGCGAGCGGCACCGACAACAGGAGCGCAAAGACCTCCTCGCGGACGGCCTGCTCCGACCGGAAAGCAAAGGCCAGACCGTTGCGCGAGTTGATCGTGGCCTTCCAGATCCGCAGCAAGGTCTCAGAGCCCCGCTGCGGCCGGGATCGGCTGGGCCTTGCCGGCGCGCTCCTGCTTGAGCAGCTCTGCGACCAGGAAGGCCATGTCGATGGACTGCTCGGCATTGAGGCGGGGATCGCAGACCGTGTGGTAGCGGTCGTTGAGATCCTCGTCCGTGATCGCGCGCGCGCCGCCGAGACATTCGGTGACGTCCTGGCCGGTCATCTCCAGATGCACGCCGCCGGCATGGCTGCCTTCGGCGGCGTGGACGGCGAAGAACGACTTCACCTCGGACAGGATGCGGTCGAACGGGCGCGTCTTGTAGCCGGACGTGGAGGTGATGGTGTTGCCGTGCATGGGATCGCACGACCAGACCACCACCCGGCCCTCGCGCTTCACGGCGCGGACCATGTTGGGCAGATGCTCGCCGATCTTGTCGGAGCCGAAGCGGCCGATCAGCGTCAGCCGGCCCGGCTCGTTGTCGGGGTTGAGCACGTCGATCAGCTTCAACAGCTCGTCGGATTTCAGCGAGGGGCCGCACTTGAGCCCGATCGGGTTCTTGATGCCGCGGAAATATTCGACATGGCCGTGATCGAGCTGGCGGGTGCGGTCGCCGATCCAGATCATGTGGCCCGAGGTCGCGTACCAGTCGCCGGTGGTGGAATCGACGCGCGTCATGGCCTGCTCGTAGCCGAGCAGCAGCGCCTCGTGGCTGGTGTAGAAATCGGTGGCGCGCAGCTCCGGGTGGCTCTCGAGGTCGAGGCCGCAAGCGCGCATGAAGTTGAGCGCGTCCGAGATACGGTCGGCCAACTCCTTGTAGCGGCGGGACTGCGGGCTATCCTTGAGGAAGCCGAGCATCCATTGATGCACGCTGCCGAGATTGGCGAAGCCGCCGGTAGCGAAGGCGCGCAGCAGGTTCAGCGTCGCCGCGGATTGGCGATAGGCCATCAGCTGGCGCTGCGGATCCGGCATGCGCGCTTCCTTCGTGAAGGCGATGTCGTTGACGATGTCGCCGCGATAGCTCGGCAGCTCGACGCCGTTCAACTTCTCGGTCGGCGACGACCGCGGCTTGGCGAACTGGCCGGCGATGCGGCCGACCTTCACCACCGGCACCGCGCCGGCATAGGTCAGCACCACCGCCATCTGCAGCAGCACGCGGAAGAAGTCGCGGATGTTGTTGGCGCCGTGCTCGGCAAAGCTCTCGGCGCAGTCGCCGCCCTGGAGCAGGAAGGCTTCGCCCGCCGCAACGCGCGCAAGCGCTTTCTTCAGATTGCGCGCTTCGCCCGCGAACACCAGCGGCGGAAAGGTCGCAAGCTGGGCCTCGACGTCGGCCAAAGCCTTGGCGTCGGGATAGTCGGGCACCTGTAGCACCGGCTTGCTGCGCCAGGACTCGGGCGTCCACCGCTCGGACATCGCAATCTCTCCGTGAAGCAAAAAGCACAACCTGATCTAGGGGTTGCGAGGGCCGCCTTATACACAGGCTGGCCCCGCGCCGCCAGTTGTAAATCCATTTCGCACCGCAAACCCTTGCGGGCAAAGCCGAATTCGCATTTGCTCGGGACAGGCAGAGAAATTGACGGGGCACTGACCGGCCATGGACGCGCCAATGGATGACGTTTTCATCGACCAGATCAGCTTCCCGGCGACGGACGGGTACGTGCTCACCGGCACCCTGTTCCTGCCCCGCGGCACCAAGCGCCATGCCGTCCTGATCAATTCGGCGACCGCCGTGCCGCGCAAGATCTATCGCGGCTTTGCCTCCTACCTCGCCCATCGCGGCTGCGCCGTGCTGACCTACGACTATCGCGGCATCGGCGACTCCTGCCTGCCGGCGATGGTCGGCTACAACCGGCCGAAATCCCTGGTCGGCTTCAAGGCCTCGATGTCTGACTGGGCCGCGCTCGACGTCACCGCCGCGGTTGACTGGATGCGCGAGCGCTATCATGGCCTGCCCCTGGTCTATGTCGGCCATTCCTTCGGCGGCCAGGCGCTCGGGCTGATCGCGAACAACAGCGAGATCGCGCGCGCCGCCTTCGTGGCCTCGCAGGCGGCGACGTGGCGGCTGATGACCGCGCCCGAGAAATATCGGGTCTACGCCTTCATGAATCTCGTGGGTGTGCCTCTGGTCCACGCCCTCGGCTATGCCCCGGGCTGGACCGGCGTCGGCGAGGATTTGCCCAAGGGCGTCTTCCTGCAATGGGCCGAGTGGGTGTCGAGCCCCCGCTATCTCTTCGATTCAGAACTGCCGGCGCTCGAGAATTTTGCCAGGTTCAAGGGCGAGTTGCGCGCGTTGTGCTTCTCAGATGATCCCTGGGCCACGCGACCCGCCGTCGAGCTGCTCGCGAGCGGTTTCACCGCGGTCACGCCGGAGGTGCTGACGGTGAAGCCGTCCGACGTCGGCGCCAGGGCCATCGGCCATTTCGGCTTCTTTCGCCCCGATCACCGCGACACGCTGTGGCGCGGCCTCGCCGAATGGATTCAGGGCGAGTAAGGCCGCGTCAGCGGATGATCGTCGTCAGGGACGAGTAGCGCCGGTTCGGCTTGGCGTCGGCCGGCGCAAATTGTGCGAAGGCGTCACTGACGCGCACGGCCGGCGGCGTATCGCTCGCGAAGCGAAACTCCTTCGCGCGCGATGCGTAGAAGCTGGCGCGGTAATAGGCGTCGTCGAAGCGCGCCTCGCCGACGCCGAACAACGCGTCGCAGACAAGCAGGAGTGCGTAGACTCCCGCGACTGCTGCGATGATCTCCCTTGTGATTGTCATGCTGATGCCCCTGCCCTTTTGCGCGCAGGATGCAGATCAGTTCCAAAGCTCTGGTTTAACGCCGCGCAGGACTTTTCCGCAGGGTTTTCCGCCATTGAGCGGATTGCAGACAATTTTATCGATGGGGCGGAAAATACCGCCCGTTAATTCCTTCGTGATCAGGTGCGGCTTTGGACATGCGATCGGCCCGGACAGGCCGCGAAAGCTGCCCCGGAGCCGCCATGCAACCACCGCCACTTGACGCCGGACTGCACGACAGCGTCACTCTCTCTGAACTCCTGGGCGCGCTGAGCCACGCGCTCGACCTGACCGAGGGACAGCCGGCTGGACATTGCGTGCGATGCAGCCGCATCGGCGTCGAGATCGGCAGGGAGATCGGCCTTGGCGAGCAGGAAATCACCGAGCTCTACTACGTGCTGTTGCTGAAGGATCTGGGCTGCAGCAGCAACGCGGCCCGCATCTGCGAGCTGTATCTGACCGACGATCTCTCCTTCAAACAGGACTTCAAGCTGATCGACGGTAGCTTGTCCCAGGCGCTGCGCTTCGTGCTCAGCCATACCGGCCTGAAAGCCGGATTGGCTGAACGTTTCCGCGCCATCGTCAATATCTTCCAGAACGGCGGCGAGATCGCGCGCGAGCTGATCGAGACCCGCTGCCATCGCGGCGCGGATATCGCCCGCAAGATGCGGTTCTCCGAGCCGGTTGCCGAGGGCATCAAGAACCTGGATGAGCACTGGGACGGCAGTGGCAAGCCCCTCGGCTTGTCCGGCACCGCCATCCCGATCTATTCGCGCATCGCCCTGCTGACCCAGGTCATCGACGTGTTCCACGTCGCGAACGGGCCGGAGGCCGCTCTTCGCGAGGCGAGGAACCGATCAGGGATCTGGTTCGACCCCGACCTCGTCGCGGCCTTCGAACGCGTGGCGGCACGGCCCGGTTTCTGGCGCGTGAGCGGCATCGAGAATGGGCTTACCTGCGCCGTAACGCACGCGCCGGCACAAGCGAGCCTTCCGATCGACGAGGATTATCTCGACGACATTGCAGCCGCCTTCGCCCAGGTGGTGGATTCCAAGAGCCCTTACACCAGCGGTCACAGCGAGCGCGTGACGTTGTTCACCGACATGATCGCCGAGCAGCTGGCGTTCAGCGCCGAGCAACGGCGCAGTCTCAAGCGTGCGGCGCTGTTGCACGACATCGGCAAGCTCGGTGTCAGCAACGCCATCCTCGACAAGCCGGGCAAGCTGGACGACGCCGAATGGGAGAGCATGAGGATGCATTCGGCGCATTCCGAGGCCATCCTGTCACGCGTCGGCGCATTCCGCGACCTCGCTCCGATCGCGGGTGCGCATCATGAGCGGCTGGACGGCAAGGGTTATCCTCGCGGCCTCGCAGGAGACCAGATCTGCCTGGAAACCCGGGTGATCACGACCGCCGACATATTCGATGCGCTCACGGCCGACCGCCCCTATCGCGCCGCCCTGCCGATCACAAAAGCCCTGGGCATCATGTCCGGAATGATCGGCACCCAGATCGATGGAAACTGCTTTGCAGCGCTTCAACGCGCGCTGGGACGCATCCATGGAACGCTGGCGGCCTGACGGCCGCTCCACCGGATTCTCCACGCGAGCTCAGCCGTGGCCGGCGCCCTTGCGATGGCCGCTCTCGCTGAGGCGGTCGACCCAGGCGATGCCGATCGCGGAGACGATGAAGGTCATGTGGATCAGCACCTGCCACATCACGCCGGACTCGGTGAAATTGCTGCGCGTGGTGCCGAGGTTGCCGGCCTCGATGAACGTCCTGAGCAGCGAGATCGAGGAAATGCCGATGATCGCCATCGCGAGCTTGATCTTGAGCACGCTGGCATTGACGTGGCTGAGCCATTCCGGCTCGTCGGGATGGCCGGTCAGGTTCAGCCGGGAAACGAAGGTCTCATAGCCGCCGACGATCACCATGATCAAAAGGTTCGAGATCATGACGACGTCGATCAGCCCGAGCACGACCAGCATGATCTGCTGCTCGGTGGCGTCGAACGAATGCGCGACCAGATGCCAGAGCTCTTTGAGGAACAGCAGGACGTACACGGCCTGAGCCACGATCAGGCCGATATAGAGCGGAAATTGCAGCCAGCGCGAACCGAAAATGAGCTGGGCGAGCAGGCCGAGGCGCGGAGGCACGGCCTGCGCCGAAGGTGCCTTGGATTCGGTCTTCATCGATCACTCCGGATAGCCGCTGGATTGCCGCGTCAGAGACTCGCAATGACGGGTGCGAGTTCCAGCGAGCCCCGATAGATCATCTCGAACGCGACGTAAAGGATGATGGCGAGGCCGACATAGGCGACCCAGCGCTGCTTCTGGAGCAAGCGGCCAAGCAGGTCAGCGGCGACGCCCATCAGCGCGACCGACAGCAACAGGCCGAAGGCCATGATGTAGGGATGCTCGCGCGCGGCGCCGGCGACGGCGAGCACGTTGTCGAGCGACATCGAAACGTCGGCGGCAATGATCTGCATCGCCGCCTGGCCGAAGGTCTTTCGCTGGACCGGCGCAGCTTCCGCGCCGTTGCCGCCGCCATTGCCGTGGCTGAACGCGAGCTCCCGCGCATGCGCAGCCTGCTCGCGCAGTTCGCGCCACATCTTCCAGCACACCCAGAGCAGAAGCACGCCGCCGGCGAGCAACAGGCCGATGACCTGCAGGAGTTGGGTCGCGACGCCGGCAAAAGCGATGCGCAGCGCAGTCGCGGCGGCGATCCCGACGATGATGGCCCGACGGCGCTGGTCCGCCGGCAGGCCGGCGGCCGCAAGGCCGATGACGACGGCATTGTCGCCGGCCAGGACGAGGTCGATCAGGATGACCTGGAAC
>NZ_JAEMSD010000751.1 GCF_016462955.1 Bradyrhizobium sp.
CGTGCGCCCTTTCGTTTCCTCGGCACGGTTGGACTGCCAGACTGCATCGGCCTTGGCCTTGCCGCCCTTCGCCAGCATGAACGGCTTCGGCGCGCGGCCCTTGCCTTCGGCGATCTGCTCCATCGCGCGGCCGGAGGCGACGGACTTGTCCTGCTCGAGAATATCGTTGTCCGCGCCTTCGCGGACGTACTCGTCACGATGCTTGATCAGGAGCCAGTTGGTCCGCTTCTCGCCGCCGCGGTTGCGCATCCGCACCAGCACCCAGCTGCCGTGCAGCTTCTCGCCGTGCAGGATGAACTTCAGGTCGCCCTTCTTGAATCCCGCTTCCGGATCGTCCGCCTCCCAAGTGCCGCGGTCCCACAGCATCACCGTGCCGCCGCCATATTGCCCTTCCGGAATCGTGCCTTCGAAATCGCCATAATCGAGCGGATGGTCCTCGACCTCGACCGCCAGCCGCTTGTCGTGCGGATCGAGCGAGGGGCCTTTCGTCACCGCCCAGGACTTGAACACGCCGTCGAATTCGAGCCTAAGGTCGTAGTGAAGCCGGGTGGCATCATGCTTCTGGATCACAAAGCGGCGCTGCTTCGAGGGTGCGATCGCGGTCTTGCCCGAGGGTTCGGGCGTCTTCTCGAAGTCCCGCTTCTGTCGGTAAGTGGAGAGTTTCTGCAGCACGACCGATCCCGCTTCTCTTTCGGCACTCAAAGTCTATCACGGCGAAAGTCCCGCCCGGAACCAAAACCCTATGGGACGGTTGGGGTTCCAAATCGCCTTGAAGCAAAACGCCTTGAAAACGCTGGAGAATGGAATGGCCCCGCGCGCCTATTGGAAGGGAACGTTGAAGCTGTCGCTGGTCAGCTGTCCGGTCGTGCTTTATCCGGCGACCACGGCGGCCGAGAAGACGCGGTTTCACCTGATCAACCGCGAGACCGGAAACCGGCTCAAGCAGCAGATGATCGATTCCGAAACGGGCGACGTCGTCGAGAGCGACCAGAAGGGCCGCGGCTACGAAGTGCGCAAGGGCAAATATGTCGAGATCGAGCCGGAAGAGCTGGACGCGGTCCAGATCGAGAGCAATCACACCATCGATATCGAGAGCTTCGTGCCGCGCGAGGAGATTGACCAGCGCTTCCTCAACCATCCCTACTACATCGCCCCCGACGGCAAGGCCGCGGTCGACGCCTTCGCCGTGATCCGTGACGCCATGAAGGACCAGGAACGCGTGGCGCTCGCCAAGATCGTCCTCACCAACCGCGAGCACGTCATGGCGATCGAGCCGCGCGGCAAGGGCCTGCTCGGCACCACCCTGCGCTTCCCCTACGAGCTGCGCGACGAGGACCAGTTCTTCGACGACATCAAGAGCCCCAAGATCACCAAGGATATGGTCGAACTCGCCGGCCACATCCTGCAGACCAAGGCGGCGCATTTCGACCCCAGCAAGTTCAAGGACGAGTACGAGAACGCGCTGAAGGCGCTGGTGAAGCGCAAGGCCAGCGGCAAGAAGATCGAGCTGCCGGAGCCCGAGGAGCGGCCGAGCAACGTCGTCAACCTGATGGATGCGCTGAAGCAGAGCCTGAAGGGACGCGGCGGCAAGAAGGCCGCGGCGAAGCCGCACCCGCGCCGTGCGACCGGGCGGAATCGAAGTGCAAAGAAGGCGCATCGGTCGACGGCGCGGCAGAGGAAGGCGGGGTAGCTAGTCATTCCGGGGCGATGCGAAGCATCGAACCCGGAATCCATCAGGCCAAGCGCGACGGGAGGAGAAATGGATTCCGGGCTCGCGCTGACGCGCGCCCCGGAATGACAGCGAGAATTATTCCCCCGCCTTCAGCCGATACCCGATCCCCGTTTCCGTCAGCACATATTGCGGCCGCTCTGGATCGGCTTCGATCTTCTGGCGGAGCTGGCGGACATAGACGCGCAGATATTGCGCGTCGGTCAGCTCGTCCCAGAGCTCCCGCAGCAGGAAGCGGTGGGTGAGCACCTTGCCAGCATGCTGCACCAGCACCCGCAACAGGTCGTACTCCTTCGGCGAGAGCTTCACCTCGCGTTCGCCGACCTTGACGATGCGGCGAACGAGATCGACCGAGAGATCGCCGGTGCGGAACACCGGGCGCTCGCCCTTGACCTGAAGCTGGTGGCGCAGCGCGGCGCGCAGGCGCGCCAGCAGCTCCTCCATGCCGAATGGCTTGGTCAGATAATCGTCGGCGCCGAGATCAAGCGCCTGGACCTTGCCGGCTTCGTCGCCCCGGCTCGACAGCACCACGATGGGCACGCCTTCGTTGCGGGTGCGGATGGTGCGGAGCAGCTCGTGCCCCTGCACGTCGGGCAGGCCGAGATCGAGGATGATCAGCGCGGGCTCTTCGGCAAGCTTCTCCAGAGCCATTTTTCCGTTCGACGCCTCCAGGATCTCGTAGCCTTGCGTCGTCAGCCCCATCCGCAGCAATTTGCGGATCGGCGGCTCGTCGTCGAT
>NZ_JAEMSD010000278.1:0-333 GCF_016462955.1 Bradyrhizobium sp.
GTCGGCAGCACCAGCTGGCCGAGCGAGGGATTCTTCTTCAGCACGGTCAGCGACAGCATGGTGATCAGGCACTGCGCGTCGACCCGGCCGGTCTGCAGCGCGGCGGTGGCATCGTCGGCGGTCTTGAGCCGCGTGATCTGCGCCTTCGGTGTCAGGCGGCTCACCACCTGGTCGTGCGAGGAGCCCTGGTCGACCGCGATCTTGATATCGGGCGAGTTCAATTCGGCCCAGCTCTTCGGCTTGAAGTCCTTCTTGCAGAGGATGCCGAAGGCATTGTTGAACACCGGCACGGAGAAATCGACCACCAGCGCGCGCTTCGGGGTCGGATTGAGG
>NZ_JAEMSD010000278.1:343-8985 GCF_016462955.1 Bradyrhizobium sp.
AGAAGATGTCGATCTTGTTGGCCTGCAGGTCCAGCACCGAATTGCCCCAGGTGGTCTCGGTGATCTCGAGCTCGGCCTCCATGTCGTCGGCCAGCCCCTTGGCGATGTCGATGTAGAAGCCCTTCCATTGGCCTGAGGTGAGGTCCTTCATGTAATAGGGCGCGCCGCCACCGACGGCGCCGATCCGCATCTTCTTGGTCCGGCGGATGCGGGCGAAGGTCGATTCGCTGGGATCGGCGGTCTGGGCCACGGCCGGCGCAGCCAGCGCGGCCGCGGTCATGGCACCAAGTCCGACAATCGATGCAACATCACGACGTGTAACCATGGGGATCTATCGCTTTTCTGGTTGGCTGGAGTTCCACCGGGCGTTCTTAGCAAGCTGGTCCATGCGACGAAAGCACAGCCTGTCAGCTAGGCAAGCCGGGAATTGCCCGGAGTCTGGGCAGACCTCAATGGTTCGAGCCGATACCCGCTTGCTTTCCGCTCCCTTTGGCCCCAAATAGGGACCGGGAGATTGGCGGTGGACGAGCCACTCGCCAACCGGGTCAGGTCCGGAAGGAAGCAGCCCTAACGAGGTCCGGATCGGGTCGCTCGTCAGTCTCCTACCTGTTTTTCCGAGCGAACCAGCGCCGGCGGGTCTCCCGCCAGCGCGCTCCTTTCCGCAAAAGCCGGCCGAGAGAGACTTCATTGCGGATCGACCGATGACCGACGCTGGCGCCCCCCAAAATCCTGACAGCGCCGGCCCGGCCGGCAATGCGCCTTACCGGGTGCTGGCGCGCAAATACCGTCCCTCCTCATTCGACGACCTGATCGGACAGGAGGCGGTGGTCCGCACCGTCTCCAACGCGTTCGAGACCGGGCGCATTCCGCAGGCCTGGATCCTCACCGGCGTCCGCGGCGTCGGCAAGACCACCACCGCCCGCATCCTGGCCCGCGCGCTCAACTACGAGATGCCGGATGGTTCGGTGAAGGGCCCGACCATTCACATGCCGACCCTTGGCGTGCATTGCCAGGCGATTATGGAAAGCCGGCACATGGACGTGCTGGAGATGGACGCGGCCTCGCATACCGGCGTCGACGACGTCCGCCAGATCAACGACAGCGTGCGCTATGCCCCCGCCAGCGCCCGCTACAAGGTCTACATCATCGACGAAGTCCACATGCTGTCGACGGCGGCGTTCAACGCCTTCCTGAAGACGCTGGAGGAGCCGCCGGAGCACGCCAAATTCGTGTTCGCGACCACCGAGATCCGCAAGGTCCCGGTCACCGTGCTGTCGCGCTGCCAGCGCTTCGACCTGCGCCGCGTCGAGGCCGACGTGCTGATGACGCACCTCGCCAACATCGCAGCCAAGGAAAACGTCGAGATCGAACCGGAGGCGCTCGGCATCATCGCGCGCGCCGCGGAGGGCTCGGTGCGCGATTCGCTCTCGCTACTCGACCAGGCGATCGCGCATGCGGCCGGAGCCGTGAAGGCCGATGCCGTCCGGCAAATGCTGGGCCTCGCCGACCGCACCCGCGTCATCGACCTCTTCGAGTCGCTGGCGCGCGGCGACATCGCCGCGGCGTTCAAGGAATTTCGCGACCAGTACGATGTCGGTGCCGATCCCGTCGTCGTGCTCTCGGACCTCGCCGAATTCGTCAACTTCGTCACCCGCGTGAAGATCGTGCCGGCGACCGCCGACAACGTCGCCTATGGCGAGACCGAGCGCGTGCGCGCGAAGGATTTCGCTTCGAAGATCTCGATGCGCGTGCTGTCGCGGATGTGGCAGATGCTGCTCAAGGGCATCGCGGAAGTGCAGGCCGCGACGCGGCCCGCCGCCGCGGCCGAAATGGTGCTGGTGCGCATCGCTTATGTCGCCGACCTGCCGACGCCGGACGAAGCCATCAGGATGCTGGAGCAGAACGGCGGCGGCTCGCCGGTCGTGAGCGGCGGCAGCGCGCGCAGCGGTGCGCCGGCCGCTCCGATGGCTTCCGCTGCGCCGGTCTCTGCAGCGCCGGTCTCGGCCGCGCCTGTGCGCATGGCGACATCGTCGCCATCAGCGTTCGGCGGTGGCGCACGGCCGCAGATGGCAGCGCCTGCGCCTGACACGCAAGGGGCTGCGCCGCAGTTGCGGATCACGAGCTTCACCCAGCTCGTCGCGCTAGCGGGGCAGAAGCGCGACATCATGACCAAGAGCGCGCTCGAAGGCGACATGCGCCTCGTCCGTTTCGAGGAGGGCCGCCTCGAGGTCGCGCTCGAGCCCAATGCCTCCAAGACCATGATCTCGGAGCTTGCGAAGAAGTTCGAGCTGTGGACCGGCCGGCGCTGGACCATCGTGGTCTCCAACGAGCAGGGCCAGCCGACGCTGCGCTCGGTGAACCAGGCCGCCAAGCAGGAGCATGCCCGTACCGCGGAAGCCGATCCGCGCGTGCAGGAGGTGCTGTCGCGCTTCCCCGGCGCCAAGGTCGTCGAGGTCCGCAGGCTTGCCCCAGAGGCGCCGGAGACCAATATCAATGCCGACTATGGCAGTGACGATCCTCCCGACGGTTCCGACGGCGACGACGATCTCTGAGCCATTCATTCAAGGACGAGCACCCATGGCTGATTTTCTCGGCATGATGAAACAGGCGGCGCAGCTGCAATCCAAGATGCAGGAGATGCAGGATCAACTCGCCAACGTCGAGGTCGAAGGCATCTCCGGCGGCGGTCTCGTCGCCGTGCGCATGACTGCCAAGATGGACGTCAAGGGCGTCAAGATCGATCCTTCGCTGATGAAGGCGGAGGAGCGCGAGGTGCTGGAAGACCTGCTCGTCACCGCCTTCGGGGATGCCCGCCGCAAGGCGGAGACCGCGATGCAGGAGAAGATGCAGGCCCTCACCGGCGGCCTCGGCCTGCCCCCGGGGTTGTTCGGCCAGTAATTATGGGCGCTGTTGCAGGTCCTGAAATCGAGCGGCTGGTCCAGCTGCTCGCGCGGCTGCCGGGCCTCGGTCCGCGCTCGGCGCGGCGCGCCGCGCTGCACCTGATCAAGAAGCGCGAAGCACTGATGATGCCGCTGGCTTCCGCCATGCAGGTGGCGCTGGACAAGGTCCAGGTCTGCAAGACCTGCGGGAACATCGACACGCAAAATCCCTGCACCGTCTGCACCGATCCGAAGCGCGATCCTGCCATCATCGTCGTCGTGGCCGATGTCGCCGACCTCTGGGCGCTGGAGCGGGCCAATGCCACCCAGGGGCGCTATCACGTGCTGGGCGCGACGTTGTCGCCGCTTGACGGCGTCGGCCCGCAGGACCTCACCATCGACGCGCTGGTGGCGCGCGCGCATGATTCGCAGGTGCACGAGATCATTTTGGCCCTGAATGCAACGGTGGACGGCCAGACCACGGCGCATTACATCACCGATCTCCTTCAGGACGCCAATGTGAAGGTGACGCGGCTCGCCCATGGAGTTCCGGTGGGCGGCGAGCTTGATTATCTCGATGAAGGTACGCTATCGGCTGCCATGCGGCAGCGGACCCTGTTCTAGAGCGTTTTCGAGCGAAGTGGGTACCGGTTCGCGTGAAGAAAACGCGTCATAACAAGAATTCCCCTCCATAGATTCACGGAACGGACGACATGACGAAACTTTTCGCCACGCGCATGGCTTTGGTCGCGATGATGACGGTGCTGGTGAGCCCGGCCATCTCGGCGCAGCAGGGTGACGAGACGCCGCCGTCCAAGCCCGGCAAGCCGATCAACACCGGCGACGTGCTCTCAGGCGAGCTGAACGCGATGAAGGTCCGCGACGTCAAGAACGGCAAGCGCGTCGCGACCTACCAGATCACCTCTGAGCCGCGGCGCCTGCCGCCGCCGAACGGGCTGTGCAATCTCGAGACCGGCCCCGAGACCTTCCAGCTCGTCACCTCCAGCGAAGCGCAGACCACGCAGCTGAAATCGTTCGTCGGCAAGGAAATCTCCGTGAAGGTCGACGAGATCGCCTGCGCCAGCGATGCCGGCCAGATGAGCGAGGCCGTGATCACGAAATGGAGTCTGGTCAGGAAGCAGTAAGGGGCGCGCGCCGCTGTCTCCGCCGTCATTGCGAGAAGCCCTTGCGACGAAGCAATCCAGACTGCCACTGCGGTGACAGTCTGGATTGCTTCGCGGAGCCTGTCATCGGGCCGCGCGTTCGCGCGGACCCGGTGGCTCGCAATTGTCGATGTTCACTAATTCGCTGATTGGATCGCTCCAGCGGAGGACGATCCGATGCGCGACAATAGCTACGACCGGACGATTGAGCGTAACTATCTACAGAAGTGGCGCTTTCTGATCCCGGAGTATGAGGCGGTGAAGGCTGGCCGATCGCCGCTGTTCAAGCGGGTCGGCGACTTCTACCGGCATCACGGGACCTGCTCGCAGACGTTCCGCAAATATTACAATCGGTATCTGCAGAGTGGCGAGGAAGTGGATCTGCTGCCACGGCGTCGTGGCCCCAAATGGCGAGAACGGCGCGAGCCGGAAGGGATCGAGGCGGAGATCGTCGCCCACCGCAAGCGGGGGATGAACCGTTATGAGATTCATGCCGTCTTGCGCGAGACGCGCGACACGGTACCTTCGCCGATCACGATCTACCGGGTGTTGAGGCGCTACCAGCTGAACCGCCGCACGCCGGCGATGCGTGAGGAGAAACGCCGTATTATCAAGGACAAGCTCGGGGAGCTGGGCCACGTCGATCTGCATCAATTACCGCGCGACATGTTCCTCGCGCCACCCCCGTTCACGGCCTACATCGTCAGCCTGATCGACAGTTGCTCACGTCTGGCCTGGGCCGAGGTCCTGACCTCCAAGAAGGCGCTGCCGGTCATGTTCAAGACCCTGAAGATGATCAACACCCTCAACGTCACTTACGGGCTCGTCTTCCAGGAAATCCTGTCCGACAACGGCGCCGAGTTCGCCTCCCGCACCAAGCCGGACGAGCACCCGTTCGAGGCCATGCTGATCGAGCTCGGCATCAAACACCGCTACACCAGGCCATATCGGCCGCAGACCAATGGCAAAGTCGAACGCTTCTGGCGCACCCTCGATGAGGACGTCATCGAAGGCGCGACCTTTGACCACCTCGACCACTTCGCCAAAGAACTGTTCGAGTACCTCATCTACTACAATAACCACAGACCCCATCAGGCCTTGGCAGGACAAACTCCCAAGGCCTTTGCCGCTACCAAGACCACCGCGATCCAATCAGCGAATTATTGAACATCGACAGCAATGACGAAAGAGAGAGGGGAATTCTACACCCGCACCTGCTCCAGCGTCTCGAAATGCCCGCGCCTCTGCAAGTAAGCCAGCAGCATCAGGCTGGGGATGGCGACGAGGACGGAGATCGCGAAGAACATCGGCCAGCCCGTGGCCTTCGCCAGATAGCCTGCGCCCGATGACAGATAAGTGCGTCCCACGGCGGCGAGCGCCGTCAGCAGCGCATATTGAGTGGCGGTGTGCAGCGGGTTCTGGCATAGCGCCGAGAGATAGGCGACGAAGATCACGGTGCCGATGGCGTTGCAGAAATTGTCGGAGGTGATGGCGAGGGTCAGCGCCCATTCGTTGACGCCGACCAGCGCCAGCCACGAGAACGACAAATTGGACATCGCCTGCACGATGCCGCCGATCCACAGGCTGGTCGCGAGCGAATAGCGCCGCGCCACGAAGCCGCCGGCAAAACCGCCGGCCAGGGTCGCCACGATGCCGACGCCCTTGACGATCACGGCATAGTCGTTCCGCGTGAAGCCGATGTCGATCACGAACGGCACGGTCATGTTGCCGGAAAACGCGTCGGTGAATTTGAACAGCACGACGAAGGCGAGCACGACCCATGCTTCCTTGCGTCGCAAGAATTCCGAGAACGCGCCAAGCGCGGCATGGAACACCCGCGTGAGCGCGTCCTCGCCCCGCGCGGCGGCCTCGGCGCGCTCGGATTGTGCGGGCTCGGTGGCGGCCAGCGCCGTCACCGTGCCGATCAGCACCAGAGCCGCCATCACCACATAGCCCCACATCCAGGCGGCGCCGCGGGGCACGATCGCCTCGAAGCCGGTGACGATGAACAAGGCGCCCGCGGTCGATATCAGCATGCCGATGCGATAGGCCGCGACATAGGCGGCCATGCCGGCGGCCTGCTCACTCTCGGGTAGGCTCTCGACGCGGAAGGCATCGACCACGATGTCCTGCGTCGAGGACATCGTCGCGACGAGGAGCGCGCCAAGCGCGACGAACAGCGGCGAGCGCGCGGGATCGGTGAGCGCCAACAGCAGGATCGCGCCGATCAGCAGGGCTTGCGAAAACACCAGCCAGCCACGGCGGCGTCCCAAGGCGCGGGTGAAGAACGGCACGTGCAGCGCATCGACCAGCGGCGCCCACAGGAATTTCAGGGTGTAGGGCGTTCCGACCAGCGCAAACAGTCCGATGGTTCCGAGATCGACCCCGGCCTCGGCCATCCACACCAGCAATGTCGATCCCGACAGCGCCAGCGGCAGGCCGGAGGAGAAGCCGAGAAACAGCACGATCAGCACCCGCGGCTGCAGGTAGACGGCAAGGCTGTCGCGCCAGGACGGCGCGGGTGCCGAGCTTACGGCGGATGAAGTCGCGTCGGGTGCGGTCATGGGGGCGTGTTAGCAGATTCTGGGGGAAAAGACTCTTCGAAGCTCAGTGGGGCGGATGCTCTCTCCACCTCACCGCGGTCATCGTCCGCGAAGGCGGACGATCCAGTAATCGCCAACGTCTCGACTCAATCACGACTGCCGCGGCGTACTGGATGCCCCGCCTTCGCGGGGCATGACAGTCGTGGGAGACGACGGCGTTATGGTGGTCCGGCTATCCCAGGATAGAGATCATCCCAGTTCGGATTATGCTGCTCGATCAATCGAATCTTCCACGCTCTATTCCACTTCTTCAGCCGCTTCTCCCGCTTGATCGCGTTCTCGGGATCGTCGAATTGTTCGAAGTAAACAAGTCGGGCGACGTCGTACATCTCCGTGAAGCTTTCGATGACCTTCAACCTGTGCTGCGCCACGCGGCGGATGAGATCGTTCGTCACCCCGATATAGAGCGTTCCACCAATCTTGCTGGCAAGGATGTACACGTAGTAGCAGCGTGCGCCCATCTGCCGCCTCCCATCCGCCGTCATCGTCCGCGAAGGCGGACGATCCAGTACTCACCGGCGACCCGGTTCAATCACCTCCGCTGCGGCGTACTGGATGCCCCGCCTTCGCGGGGCATGACAGTGTGCCCTACTCCCCCGCCTGAAGCTTCCGCGGGAACAGCTCTGCCGCTCCCGTCGCCACCAGCCGTGGAGCCTCCGGCGCATCGGTCTTGCTGAAATCGAGCTCCTCGATTCGGCCTGCGCGCTTCTCGATCTTGTCGGCGGAGATCAGCACCTGGCGGACGTCCTCGTTCACGTCGGCAAAATGCTTCTGCAGCTTGAGCACGCGGTCGCGCAGCCGGCCCAAATCGTCGCCGAGCTTGATCACTTCGGTGCGGATCTGGTCGGCGGCATCGCGCATGCGCGCGTCCTTCATGATCTGCTGCATCACCTGGATCGCGAGCATCAAGAGCGAGGGGGACACCAGCACGACGCGGGCGCGATAGGCCTTCTGGATCACGTCGTCGAAGCCGTCATGGATCTCGGCGTAGACCGATTCCGACGGCACGAACATCAGCGCCATCTCCTGGGTCTCGCCGGCGACGAGATATTTCTCCGCGATGTCGCTGACATGCTTCATCACGTCGCCGCGCAGCCGCTGCGTCGCGACGCGCTTTTCCTCGTCGGTGCGGGCGTCGTGCAGCGCCGTCATCGCTTCCAGCGGGAACTTGGCGTCGATGCAAAGCGGGCGCTGATCGGGCAGGAACACGACGCAGTCCGGGCGTTTGCCGGTGGAGAGCGTGAACTGGAACTCGTAGGCACCCTTCGGCAGCCCGTCCTGGACGATCGCCTCCATCCGCGCCTGGCCAAAGGCGCCGCGCGACTGCTTGTTGGCGAGCACGTCGCGCAAGGTGGTCACCTGCGTGGTGAGGTCGGTGAGGTTCTTGTGAGCGCTGTCGATGATGCCGAGCCGTTCATGCAGCGCGCGGAGGCTCTCCATGGTGTTGCGGGTCGAATGTTCCATGGACTGGCCGACCCGATGCGTCACCGAATCAAGCCGCTCGTTGACGGCGCGCGCCATCTCGGCCTGACGCCCCGCCAGTGCCTGGGTCATGGCATCGGCGCGACCGGCGGCCTCGCTCTGGGCATGCAGCACCTGGCTCAGGCGCTCCTCGAGTTCGTCGGCCCGGATCGCGTGCGCCATGGCGAGTTCTGCGCCGCGCCGCCCGGAGCGGGCGATCACGACCGCGATCACCACCAAGAGGATGAGGACGAGGATGCCAAAGCCGATCAGCGCATCGATCGTGCGCACCGGCCAGTCGCCGAGCAGGAAGATGATCTCGTTCATGTGCCCTTCTAGCGCGATTCGCCGGCATTCGCGAACGAAGAGGGAACATTTATGGTTAATCAACCCCTAATTTTTATGGTTAACGACGTCTGAAGTTTTATGGTTAGCGAGAGGTTAACAGGGTTCCTGCCCGCATTGACCGCATCCAGCCTGGGGCTTAAATCGCGGCCATGGCCCTCAGAGAAATCATCATCCTGCCCGACAAGCAG
>NZ_JAEMSD010000279.1:0-354 GCF_016462955.1 Bradyrhizobium sp.
GCCGACGCTGGTGTCTCCGGAAATTGCGCCCGAGCCTGCGCCCGCCAGCGTGCCGTTGCCGGGCCAGGACCCGCGCCGCATGCCGGCCAAGCCCAAGGTGGAAACGAGGCCGGCGCCGACCCCGAAAGCTCCGCAGGCTGCTCCGGCCGCGCCGAGCCCGCAACTTCCAAGCTCGCAACTCCCAAGCGCGCCGCTTGCGAGTCAGCAACTCGCACCGCTCCCTCCGCCGATCGACGTGAAGCCGGCCCCGGGCCCGCCGCCCGCCAAGCCCAGGCCGAAGCCGCCGCTGGTGCTGACGCCGCAAAATCCGTGAGGGACGACGCTCGCGGCTGGGCGTGGTTCACCCCTCCCCAG
>NZ_JAEMSD010000279.1:364-6789 GCF_016462955.1 Bradyrhizobium sp.
GTTATGGCGCGCGCAATTGCGCATCACCCGGATCGCATCATTCGATGCGATCCGACCTCTCCCTGCGGGAGAGGTGGGCACCACTGCTCACCCGCTAACGTAATCCCTCTCATTTAAATGAATTTTGCCCGGCAAAACTGATTTGTCGATTTTACTGGATTCTCGCGTTTCGCCTCTAGATTTGGTTCCCAGAGGACTCGGTGTCCCGCCACCCGCGGCGGACCGAACAACGGCCAAGAACTGGGGTGATCGAGATGAACGGGGCGAAATCGCTTCTTCAGGATCTGGACGACGCGATCGCGCGCGGCAGCGAAGAAAGCCGGGCGAAGGCGTTGTGGCATGCGACCGACATCCTGATCACCGGCCGCTACAGCGACGACGAGATCTCCACGTTCGGCGAGGTCATCGGACGGCTCGCCGACGAGATCGAGGTTGCCGCACGCGCGCAGCTCTCCGAGATGATGTCGGGCTGCGATCACGCACCGCTCAACGTCATCGCAAAGCTCGCCCTCGACGACGAGATCGACGTCGCCGGTCCCGTGCTGCGCGACTCCACCCGTATCGACGAGAAGATGCTGGTCGAGAGCGCCATGACCAAGGGCCAGGCGCATCTGCTCGCGATCTCGCAGCGCCAGTCGCTCGGCGAAGCCGTGACCGACGTGCTGGTCAAGCGCGGCAACCAGGAGGTCGTGACCTCGGTTGCGAAGAACGAGGGCGCTCGCTTCTCCGGATCTGGCCTGTTGCACATGGTCCGCCGCGCCGAGGGCGATTCGATCCTTGCCGAGCAGCTCGGCCTGCGCAAGGACGTGCCGCGCCACATCTTCCAGCAGCTGATCGCGAAGGCTTCGGAAGACGTCCGCCGCCGCCTCGAGACCGAGCGGCCCGAGATGATGGCGCAGATCCAGAGCTCGGTGACCGACGTCACTGGCGATCTCCAGTCCAAGTTCGGCCCGTCCTCGCGCAGTTATTTCGTCGCCAAGCGCGTGGTGACGACGCAGTACCGTCAGGGCAACCTCAATCAGGACTCCATCTCGAACTACGCGCGCCAGCACCGCTTCGACGAAGTGCAGATCGGCCTGTCGCTGCTGTCGTCGCTGCCGGTCGACGTGATCGAGCGCGCGCTGATGGACCGCAACCGCGAGATGATCCTCGTGCTGTGCAAGGCGCTCGACTTCTCCTGGGACACGACGATGTCGCTGCTGTTCCTCGGCGCCAAGGATCATCTGATCACGGCGCGCGACCTCCGCGACAACGAGCGCGAATTCGGCCGGCTCAAGATCGAGACCTCGCGCAGCATCTTGAAGTTCTACCAGTCGCGCAAGACCGGAACGGGCGCCGACGCGGCGGGCCGTCAGCCCGAGCTCCAAGTTCACTGACCGGTACACCAAGGACAGGGGAGTATCTGCAATGTTGCCTCAATTCGGTACCGCCGTTCGCAAGAAGAATCTCGGCAATGCCGCTGCCGCCGATCTCGGCGGCGCAGCGCCGGACAAGGCTTCCGTGGATGCCGCCTGGCTCGCGCTCGAAGCTGCCAACGATCTCGGCGACCACGCCGCGATCGAAGCCTGTCGCCGCGTCATCGACGCCGAGCTGAACGGCACGGTGGCCCGCAGCGCGGATGTCGATCTCGTGCTGGGATATTTCAGGTAGGCCAGGTCCTCTCATCCTGAGGGCACGCCAATGGCGGGCGTCTCGAAGGATGGCCACAGATACAGCGCCAGCCAAATCCGAGCTGCTCTCAACGCGAATTCGAGCGCTGGGATGCCGCATCGCGCTGCAGACTGGATTTTGCCGCGGACAGGGCCGCAGCCAGATCGTCGATGTGATAGGGTTTCGGCAAGATCTCGATACCCGCGCTCTCCGCCTCACGGACCGAGGCTTCGGCGTATCCGCTGGTCAGCAATATCGGTATGTCGCTTCGTCGCTTCTTGATCTCGTGCGCAAGCTCGACGCCATTCATGCCGCCCGGCATCATGATATCCGAGAAGACGACATCGACCGAGCGGCCGTCGGCGAGGGCGCCGAGCGCCGCGGCAGCGCTGGCGGCGCGCGTGACGTCGTAACCGAGCTGGCCGAGCATCTCGCTGACGAGCGCGGCAACCTCGTCATCGTCCTCCACCAGCAGGATCTGCCCCTGATTGCTCTTTTTCGGGCGCACCCTGGTGATGTCGATGAGGTGTCTTTCGCCGGAGGGAACGTCGAAGGATCGCGGCAAGTACAGCTCCATGCTGGTGCCCCGGCCGACTTCCGACTGGATTCTCACCGTGCCGCGCGATTGCGTGGCAAAGCCATGGACCTGCGCCAGCCCCAGTCCCGACCCCTTGCCGACGTCCTTGGTCGTGAAGAACGGCTCGAACACGCGCGACAGGATATCCGGGGGCATGCCGACGCCGGTGTCGATGACGGACAGGCGGACATAGTCGCCGGCGATCTCCCCCTCCTTCAGGTCGGGAAGATTTTCCCCGCGCACGACGATGGTGCCGCCGTTGGGCATGGCGTCGCGGGCGTTGACGGCCAGGTTGAGAATGACGAGCTCGAGCTCTCCGGGATCGACCTCCACCGGCCAGAGCTGCTCAGGAAAGTCGAACTCGACATGGACGTCGCCCCTCAGGCTGCGATCGAGCAGTTCGCGCATGCCGCCGATCTGCGCAGCGACGTCGACGGGCTCCGGCCGGAGCTTCTGCCGCCGTGAGAACGCCAGAAGCTGCCTGGTCAGGCTGGCCCCGCGCTGCGCCGCCTGGATCATCCCGTCCATCAGCCGGCGGCGCCGGTTCGGATCGGCCTGGCGGTCGAGCATGTCGAGGCCGCCGGAAATCACCATCAACAGATTGTTGAAGTCGTGGGCCACGCCGCCGGTGAGCTGGCCGATGGCTTCAATCTTCTGAGCCTGGCGAAGCGTTTCCTCGACCCGCGCACGTTCCTCCATTTCGAGGCGAAGCTGCTTGTTGGCTTCCTCCAGCGCCTTGGTCCGCTCGATCACCAGCTTTTCGAGCTCCTGCGCGGTCTGCTCGCGCGCCTCGAGCAGAGCCCGGATCTCATATTGGCGCCGGCGCGCCCGCATCGCCGATTGAATGGCGCTGGTCAGCGTGATCGGCTGGACGGGCCGTTCGAGCAACGAAACATTGCGAAGAAGCCCGACGATGCTGCGCCGCCAGGCGACGACCGAAGGCTGCTCGCGATGGCTGGTGAGGACGACGAAAGGCAGGTCCGACCAAGGCGGCTGGCTCGCTATCCATTGTGCCAGCGGCGCCGTGTCTTTGCCGAATAGTCCTTCCTCGGCCAGAAACACGGTGCCGACACCTGCCGCCATTTCGCTGACGAGCTCGGGCAAGTCCCGGCAATTGACCGCCTCGAGATTCGCGCTACGCAGAAGCTCGGCCGAGGCCTGTCCGTCGCGGCCGATCGGGGCGAATACGAGAACGCGGTGATCGCGATCGGCGGTCATTCGCCGGTCCCTTCCGGGAGTACCGTGCCGGTATAGCGCGGATTGCCGGAAAAGATGCCGCTGAACTCGAGAAGTGGCGGGCCAAGCTTGATCCCGCTGCTACCGAGCCGGAATTCGCGGATGCCATGCTCGTGGCTGCCGCTGCGCTTCTTGACGACCGACAAGGCGCGCCGAACCGTTCCCGCGAACTCGAAATAGCGCAGCATTACGACTGCATCGCTCAGATAGCTGAGATCGACTGGCGTATCCATGGGGCCAACAAGCCCATGCTGAGCAAGAATGAGGATTGTAAACACGCCCTGCTGGGCCAGGTAGCTGAGCAGTTCGTGCATCTGCAGAATGAGAAAGCGTTCATCCGGCATCGCGTTGAGATAGCCAGTCAGGCTGTCGATGATGATCACGCGGGCGTTGTCGACCTCGACGCTCCGGCGAATACTTGCCGCAAACTCGCCGGGCGACAATTCGGCGGGATCGATTTGTTGAAACCGGATCTTCCCGGAGGCGAGATGCTTGTCCAGGGGCAAGCCAAGCGCCCGGGCACGTGCCTCGACCGTTCCGCGCCCTTCATCGAAGGCGAAGAATACGGCGTGCTCGCCACGTTCCGCTGCTGCGATGGCGTAGGTCAGTGCAACGGACGATTTGCCGACGCCAGCAGAGCCGAGGAGAAGCGCGTTGGTGCCGCGCTCGAGCCCGCCTCCCAGGAGTTGGTCGAGGGCGGCGCTGCCGCTGGACACCGTTTCACCTTCGAACAATCTGTGATGCTCGGCCGCAACCAGCCGAGGGAAGATCCGCACCCCCCCTTGCGTGATCTTGAAGTCGTGGAAGCCGCCCCGAAATCGGATGCCGCGCATCTTGATCACGCGAAGCCGTCGCCGCTCGGAACCGTAGTCGATGGCAAGCTGTTCGAGCATCACCACGCCATGCGCGATAGAGTGCAGCTGCAGGTCGTCCTGCGACGACGAGAGATCGTCGAGTAGCACGACGGTACAGTTGCGATTGGTGAAGAAGTGCTTGAGCGCCAGCACCTGGCGCCGGTATCGCAGCGGGTTCTGCGCCAGCAGGCGAAGTTCGGACAGGCTGTCGAGCACCACGCGGGAGGGATTGATCCGTTCGACTTCCTTGAAGATCAAACCGGTGGTTTCACTCAGCTCCATTTCGGCGGGATGAAAAACCGTGAGCTCCCGCTCGGGATCAAGCGTTGTTTCCGGCGGAACGAGCTCGAAGATGTCGACACCGTCCAGTGACCATCCGTGTCGCCGGGCCACCACGGTAAGCTCGCGCTTGGTCTCGGAGAGAGAGATGTAGAGGACGCGTTCGCCCTCGCGCACCCCACGCAGAAGGAATTGGAGCGCAATCGTGGTTTTGCCCGTGCCCGGCCGCCCTTCGTAGAGATACATCCGGTTGGCATCCAAGCCGCCGCCCAGGATGTCGTCCAGCCCTTCGCTGCCGGTCGAAACTCTCGGCAAATCCTTGAGGTCGCTACCTGGAGCAGCCGCGGATTGACCGGTCATGAACCCCCCTTAAGCGTATGTTCCGAAAGCTTTCGATGCGCTCCCGCCGGGAGCCGAATCGGCTGAAATGGTCCGTTTGGGGAACTCCCGGGCCGCGCTCGAGTTCCCGTCTTCGGAGCATGGGCCATCAGGGAAGCTGACGCGTCATCGGGTCAGCGGTTCCGCTATGAAAGACAATGCGGATGATCCCTGGGTGGCCTCCGTACAAAAATGAACACAAGCTCCACCTCCGTTGCCGTCCTCGCGTGGCATTCACCGTCGGATGCGGTAGATCACGAGGTCCTCGCCGTGGCGGTTCGCGCTACGCTTTAGGAGGTAGTTCGATTCTCCAGCACGCGCCGGGACGCACCGTTCCCCACATACACGAGGCCGATGAGAGACGGCAGCATTAGCTGCGACAGGCCGATGTCCGTCAATGCGGAGGCAATCTCGCTGGCAAATCCCCGCCCCCAGTATTCGCGCTTGAACGCGTAGAAGATCTCGATCTCGTCGACGTCGTCGACCAGGATGTGCCAGAGGCCCGCCCGTCCCGCGAAGAACCCGTCTTTCGTCCGCAGCGTCCAGAGGCCGAAGCCGTGCTGGTTCCAATGGTCGATGTTGGTCGCGACATAAGCCTTCGTGACCTCGGGCGTCCGCACCCCGCCGAGATAGCGGGAGACGTCGGCATCGCGATGCAACGCAACGAGGTCGGCAAGGTGGTCCTCGCGAAGCCGCTCGGCGGTCAGTCTGTGGGTGCTGAAATGGTTCATTGTGCCTCGCATCTTGCGATGCGTCGTACCGCGCTTCGTCCGGCGTGTGGGTGCGCTCCGCAGAATGCGCGGCGTTTGCAGCTGCCGACATGAGTTAATGCCGTCGCATGGCTGGCACTCGCTCCCTGTCCCGAACGCTAGCGCCGTGCAACGCCTTCATACTGACTTTGGCTGACGCCGCTTTTCCATCGTCCAGTTTGCATGCACTGTGCAAAGGACGATGCACAGTGCCTGGTACTCACGCTTCTTTCACACACGGCTCGAATGTTCGAGCAGGTCGGATTGTTGTTGAATTGCTTGATCAGCTCGGCTGCTGATCTCGTCGTTTCGGGCCGATCGCGTTGATCTTTCCGCTCTTCCGGAGTTGATCTCTTTGCCCTGACTTTTTCGCACACATTGTCGCTGCCGACCACGAAACCTTCCCGGCACGCAATTCTGGTGCAGGAATCGCCGTCGATCTTGAAGCCGGGGGCGCAGACTGGCGGGCAGACACGGCCCTGCCGCGCTTTGAGTGTGTCCAGCACCTCGATGCCCGGAATCTTGGTATCAAGCTTCGTGCCCGCATATTTGTTGAATGTCGACAGGGAGCGTTGAGAGGTCGTGCTCCAGTCGCCATCGGCGGTCGTCGTGAGGCAGCCGACGCGGCGCAGTTCCGATTGGATCAGCTTGATGGTCTCTTGCGTCGACGATACCGGCTGCGATGATCCCGCTGCGACAGCG
>NZ_JAEMSD010000279.1:6799-8980 GCF_016462955.1 Bradyrhizobium sp.
GCAGGCATCTTGCCAAGCTGCGTCGCTGCAGTCTCGACGTCCTTCCTTCGCTGTTCGGCGGCTGCCGCCTTGGCTTGCTCAATCTCGTTTGTCTTCTCCGCGGCGAGCCGGGCATCCTCGGCGGACTTGGCTGCGGCCGTCGCCTTCTCTTGATCGGCTTTCTTGGCCCGGTCGGCAGCAAGGCGCGCTTTTTCCTCCTCCGCCTGCCTTGCCTTCAAGGTCGCAGCAACGCGCGCCTCCTCGGCTGCGATCTTTTTCAGCTGTACTTTGGCGAGGTCGGCATAGAAACCGTCTGGATAGGTGCGAAGGAACGAGGCCCACCCATCGTGGTCGCCGGCTTGCAAGGCCAGTTCATAGTCCCGGCGAACTGCGTCCTGCGGGTTGGCCTGTGGCGCCGCCGCCGGCTTCGCCGGAACCAACGGCACGTCATCGCCGCCGAGCGAGCCGTAGACGTAGGGCTCCTGCTGGTAGCCGGTCTTTTTGAGAACATCGTCCCGAATGAATCCGAAGGCCTTGCGCAGGTCGAGGCCGGGGGTGGGCAGGCGGTCAACGAGAGCGGCAGCGAACGGACTGTTTTGCGCGATGCCGTCCGATGCCGTGGAGCCGGCCTTCGCCGCAAAGGCGATCATTGTGTTGGGGCTCGTGGGCTCGACCTTGGCAAGACCACGGCCGATGCCACGCGATGCGAGCGTGCGCTTCATGGTCTTGGCAAATGGATTGTCGCGGCAAGCGTCTAGGATGACGAGCCGGAGCTGTCTGGCTGGTTCGACGGCAAACATGGCGCGGTCGAGTGAAAGCGTTTCGTCGAGAACGTCGCTGTCCGTCTCCAATTTCGCATCAGTGGGAATCAGGTAGTTGGTACCGTCGAGCTCGATGCCGTGCCCCGCATAATAAATGATGGCGACGGCGGCCTCGCGGGTCCTGCCGCCAAAGTCGCGAAGCACCCGGCGCATCTCGACCGCGTTGAGATCGGTCTTGACCTCCACCAAGTCGAACCCCGCTTTCGTGAACATGGCGCCGACCAGCGCGGCGTCGTTGTTGGGATTGGCTAAAGGCGGCACGTTTTTGTAGGCCGAGTTGCCGACCACCAGCGCCATGCGCTTATCTGCCAGCGCCGATCCGCCTCCCAGCCCGATGACAAGGAACAACAAAAGAAAAAATCGAAAAGCGCCCATTGCAGCCCCGCAGCGCAACCGTATCAAATGACCTGAACATAACTGAGATCGAAGGTTGCGACTGTGATATAGTCACATGCGCGCGGCGAGTAGCCAACCCAGCGTCCCAGGCATGAGCCCTGTCCATCTTCGATGACACCAAGATGCCACTGTTTTGCCCGACGGAGCAAGCAGACTTAGGAAAATCCGTAAGTTATTGATTTTACGACCCACGGCCTACTGTGCATGGGGTTGTTTTCTCAGTTTTGTTTTGGGGGGTCAGCCCGCGCCCAGCGCGACCGCGATGTTGTACGTCACGAAGCTCGCCGCATAGGCCAGCACCAGCATGTAGGTGAAGGTCGCGCCCATCCAGGCCCAGCTTCCGGTCTCGCGCCGGATCACGGCAAGCGTGGAGGCGCATTGCGGGGCGAAGATGTACCAGGCCAGCATCGATAGCGCGGTCGCAAGCGACCATTTGGTGGCCAGCACCTGGCCGATCTGCTCGGCCGCTTCCTTGCCGCCTTCAATGGCGTAGACCGTGCCGAGGGCTGCGACCGCGACCTCGCGGGCCGCCATGCCCGGAATCAGCGCCACCGCGATCTGCCAGTTGAAGCCGACCGGCGCGAGCAGCGGCTCCAGCGCCTTGCCGATCATCGCCGCCAGGCTGAAGTCGATCGCGGGCTCGGTGGCGCCTGCCGGCGGCTGCGGGAACGAGGCCAGGAACCAGATCAGCACCATCATCGAGAAGATCGTCGTGCCAGCGCGCACGAGGAACATCTTGGCGCGGGTGTAGATGCCGATCGCGATCGATTTCAGCCGCGGCATCTTGTAGTCCGGCAGCTCCAGCATGAACGGCGCCGGCGCATAGTCGCGGATCATGAAGAACTTGATCACGTACGAGACGGCAAGCGCGCTGACGATGCCGGTGGCATAGAGGCCGAACATCACGAGCCCCTGCAGGTTGATGAAGCCCCAGACCTCCTTGGCGGGAATGAAGGCGGAGATGATCAGCGTGTAGACCGGGATG
>NZ_JAEMSD010000280.1:0-3979 GCF_016462955.1 Bradyrhizobium sp.
CGCCGAGCTATTTCTCGGATCGGATGCCGGGGATGCTGACGAGCCGCATCACCGCGACCTCGAATGCGGTGTTCACGGTCGAGAACATGTTCGTCTGGAACGTGTTGCCGCCCTGCATCGCGACGGTTGCGGCGATCGCGCTGATCGGAACCGTCAGTCCTTACATGGCGCTCGGCCTGACCGTGATCGCCGGCGGCATGGTGGCCACCATGTTCCACCTTGCCGCCGCCGGCAAGCCGCTGCATGACGATTTCGCCGACAAGGCCGCCGCCGTCGATGGCGAGATGATCGACGTCATCAGCAACATGCCCCTAGTGCGTGCATTTTGCGGTATCGGACACGAGCATGAGCGGTTCGATGCGACTGTCAACCGTGAGCTGACCGCGCGAAGCCGCAGCCTGCGCTATCTGGAAAAGCTGCGGCTGCTGCATGCCGTCGTGACGGTGCTCTTGACCATCGCGCTGATGGCCTGGGCCATCACCCTGTGGCAGAGGGGCAGCGCGACCACCGGCGACGTCGTGCTGGTCTGCACGCTCGGCATTTCCATCCTGAGCGCGACGCGCGATCTTGCGGTGGCGCTGGTCGACGTCACCCAGCACGTCGCGCGCCTGACCGAGGCGATTGCGACGCTCCTGGTGCCGCACGAGCTGCGCGACCACCCCGAAGCCGAGCCTCTCGTCAAGAGCGGTGCGGCCATCGCCTTCAACAACGTTACCTTCGGCTATCCCGGCGGCGACAAGATCTTCGAACGTTTCAGCCTGCGGCTGCAGCCCGGACAGCGCGTCGGCCTGGTCGGCCAGTCCGGCGGCGGCAAGTCGACGCTGTTCACGCTGCTGCAGCGCTTCTACGACGTCGACGAGGGCAACGTCACCATCGACGGCCAGGATATCGCGAAGGTGACGCAGCTGAGCCTGCGCGAGGCGATTTCAGTCGTGCCGCAGGACATCTCCCTGTTCCATCGCTCCATTCGCGAGAACATCCGCTATGGCCGGCCCAACGCCACCGACGACGAGGTGCTGCGCGCGGCGATCGCAGCGCGTTGCGACTTCGTCGAGAGTCTGCCCGAGGGGCTCGACACCATGGTCGGCGACCGCGGCGTCAAGATGTCCGGCGGCCAGCGCCAGCGCATCGCCATCGCGCGCGCCTTCCTGAAGGACGCGCCGATCCTGCTGCTGGACGAGGCGACTGCGGCGCTCGACAGCGAATCCGAGGAGGCGATCCGCGAGGCGTTGTCGCGCCTGATGCGCGGGCGTACCGTGATCGCGATCGCCCATCGCCTGGCGACGCTGCGCAATTTCGACCGCGTGGTGGTGTTGAGGCATGGCAAGATCATCGAGGACGGCTCGCCCGAGCGTCTGATGCAAGGCCATGGGCCGTATCGTGAGCTGGTCACGCAGGAAATGAGCCGGCTCGCGCAAGCCGCCGCGTAAATCGACAGTCGCGTTCTCGAGTCGGTCGCGTTTTGAACCAAGCGCAGGGGAGCAGCTCATGTCGGCCGAAGCCTTAACCCAATTCGTCTCCGTGACGCGTACCTCGGAACAGGTCGCGGAACAGCCTTTCTACATTCCGATGACCGGGCCCTCGGCCCGGCCGCGGCGTTCGCTCAAGCATGACGACACCTTCATCGTGCTCGACAGCCATGGCGACATCGGCGCGTCCGCCGGCGGGCCGGACGGCCTGTTTCATCACGATACGCGCTATCTCGCACGGCTCGAGCTCGTGCTCGACGATCTCCAGCCGCTGCTACTGGGATCGAACCTGCGCGACGACAATTCGGCGTTGACCGTCGATCTCACCAATCCCGACATCTACCGGCAGGGCAGCCTCGTGCTGCAGAAGGACCTGCTGCACATCGTGCGCACGATCTTCCTGTGGCGCGGCACGGCCTATCAACGCATCGGCGTGCAGAACCATGGCGAGCGGCGCGCCAGCTTCGCGCTGACGCTGCTGTTCGGCAACGACTTCGCCGATCTGTTCGAGGTCCGCGGCGAACGGCGGCCGCGCCGCGGCGTCGGCACCAGCCGGCTGCTCGGCCCGACCGACGTGCTGTTCGAATATCGCGGCCTCGACGACGCCGAGCGCACCACCGGACTGCATTTCGATCCGCGTCCGACGCGGCTCTCGGTCAATGCCGCCACCTGGGAGCTCGACCTCGAGCCGCACCAGGCCAAATCGCTTTTCGTGGCCGTGTCCTGCAACCGGCCGGTCACGGAAAAGCCCGCGCGGTTCTTCCCGGGTCTGCTGGCGCACCGCCGCGAAATGCGGCAGTCGACCATGGGCGCGACCAGCATCGAGACCTCGAACAACATCTTCAACGAGGTGCTGTGCCAGGCCATGGCCGACCTCAACATGCTGATGACCGAGACGCCGCAGGGGCGTTATCCCTATGCCGGCATTCCCTGGTACTCGACGACGTTCGGCCGCGACGGCCTCATCACCGCGCTCCAGATGCTGTGGGTCGACCCGCGCATCGCCAAGGGCGTCTTGCGCCGGCTCGCGCATTTCCAGGCCGAGGCGGTCGACCCGCTCGCGGATGCCGCGCCCGGCAAGATCCTGCACGAGATGCGCGGCGGCGAGATGGCGGCGCTGGGTGAGGTGCCGTTCGCGCATTATTACGGCAGCGTCGATTCGACCGCGCTGTTCGTGCTGCTGGCGGGAAGCTATTTCGAGCGCACCGGCGACGAGGCCACGCTGCTGGAGCTGTGGCCGGCGATCGAGGCGGGGCTGGCCTGGATCGACGGCCCCGGCGATCCGGACCAGGACGGCTTCGTCGAATACCAGCGCGCGACCGAGAAGGGCCTGGCCAACCAGGGCTGGAAGGATTCCTACGACGCGATCTTCCATGCCGACGGCCAGCTTGCCGAGGGCAATATCGCGCTCGCGGAAGTGCAGGGCTACGTCTTTGCCGCCAAGCAGCTCGCCGCGCGTTGCGCGCTGCGGCTCGGCAAGCCGGACCGCATGCGCAAGCTCGAGGCCGAAGCCAGGGCGCTCGCCGAGCGCTTCGAGCAGGCGTTCTGGTGCGAGGAGCTCGGCACCTATGCGCTCGCGCTCGACGGCCAGAAGCGGCCCTGCAAGGTTAGGACGTCGAATGCCGGGCAGGTGCTGTTCAGCGGCATGATCCGCGAGGACCGCGCCCGCCGCGTCGCCGCCGACCTGATGGGGCCGCATTTCTTCTCGGGCTGGGGTATCCGCACCGTCGCGCAAGGCGAGGTGCGTTACAACCCGATGTCCTACCATGACGGCTCGATCTGGCCGCACGACAACGCGCTGATCGCGCTGGGACTGGCGCGCTACGGCCTCAAGCATTCGGTGGCGCACGTGTTCAAGGGGTTGTTCGACGCCGCGACCTACATGGATCTGCGCCGGCTGCCCGAATTGTTCTGCGGCTTCCGGCGCGAGAAGCGGCGCGGCCCCACGCTCTATCCGGTCGCCTGCGCACCGCAGGCCTGGGCCAGCGCGACGCCCTTCACGCTGCTGGAGGCGGCGCTCGGCCTCGAATTCGACGTGGCGCGCAGCGAGATCCGCCTGCGCAATCCGCATCTGCCGGCCTTTCTCCACGAGGTGATCCTGCGCGATCTGCGCCTCGGCGAGTCCAGCGTGGACTTACGCGTCAGCCGCCACGGCGACGACGTCGCGCTGGAAGTGGTGCGCACGCGCGGCCAGATCCAGGTCTCGATCGTGCTGGCGCGCTGACGGCGCGCCGTGAGGAGGGTGTCATGCGTACGATCGGAGCATTGATCCTGGGCGTCGTGGTCGTGGTTGCCTCCCCGGTCGCGCCGTCACGCGCGGCGGAGGACAAGCCCGCCGGCCAGAATGAGGCGAATGCGCCGCCGTCGGCACCGCCGCCGGCCTCGACCGTTCCGGTGACGCCCAAGGACGCCGCGCCGCCGCCCTCGGTGACCATCATCGGGGCGAGCGAGGCGCACGGGGTCCTCGGCCGCGACGTGCGGAGCGCCGCCGGAGAGGACATGGGCCGCAT
>NZ_JAEMSD010000280.1:3989-8979 GCF_016462955.1 Bradyrhizobium sp.
GGCCGCATCGTCGACGTCATCGTCGACCGCACCGGTCATGTCCGCGCGGCGGCGATCGATTTCGGCGGCTTTCTCGGCGTCGGCAGCCGCAAGATCGTGGTGGACTGGAACGCGCTGCGCTTCGGCAAGATCGCCAGCAAGAAGGACAGCATCACGCTGGAATTGACCAAGGCGCAGGTCGCGGCCGCGCCGGAATACAAGGAGGACACGCCGATCGTCGTGCTCGGCGCGTCCGGCAGCCTTCAGCCGCTGCGAGCGATCCAGTGAGGTGCCGGGAGGGCTGATTGCCTGTGCTGTTGTCGAGCAAGCCGAAACACGCAGATCGCGGCGGCGGCGCCGAGCAGGACGAGGTCGCTGCGCCATCGGCTGCCGGCATTCCGGCGCCGTCGCGCCAGAGCCTGCGCGGCCTCGACTGGTTCATCTTCTTCCTCGCCGACGTACAGACCGGATTCGGCCCCTTCATCGCGGTCTATCTCACCACCCAGAAATGGACCCAGGTCGAGATCGGCCTCGTGCTGTCGATCGGCGGCATCGTCGCCCTGATCGGCCAGATGCCGGGCGGGGCGATCATCGACGCCGCGAAATCGGAGCGTCTCGTCGCCGCCCTCGCGATCGCGACCATCGGCGCCTGCGCGCTCGCCTATGCGGCGATGCCGATCTTCGCGGTCGTCGTGGCCGCCGCCACGCTTCACGCGATGGCGAGCTGCGTGCTCGGCCCGGCGATCGCCGCGATCAGCCTTGGTCTCGTCGGCCCGCTCGCGATCGGCGAGCGTCTCGGGCGCAACGCGCGCTTTGCCTCGCTGGGCAGCGGCATCGCGGCGGCCGTGATGGGCACCGTCGGCTACCTGCTGTCGAGCCGGGCGGTCTTCCTCGTCACTTTCCTGCTCATCATCCCGACCCTGATCGCGCTCTCGCGCATCCGCGAGCGTGAGGTCGACATCGCGCGCTGTCACGGCGAGCTGCCGCGCGAATCGGCGGAGCGCGGCGACAGCAATCTCTGGCACCTGATCCGGCAGCGCCCGCTCATCGTCTTCGCGCTGAGCGTGCTGCTGCTGCAGCTGGCGAACGCCTCGATGATGCCGCTGATCGCGAGCGCCGTGACGGCGCGGTCCGCCCAGTGGGCGACGGTGCTCGTCGCCTTCTGCATCGTCGTTCCGCAAGCCATCGTGGCGCTGCTGTCGCCGACGGTCGGACGCAAGGCGCAGTTGTGGGGCCGACGGCCCTTGCTCCTGATCGGATTTGGCGCGCTGATGATTCGCGGACTGCTGTTTGCGACCGTGCGCGATCCTTATCTGCTGGTTCTCGTGCAGGTGTTCGACGGCATCACCGCGGCGGTGTTCGCGGTCATGATCCCGCTGATCGTCGCCGACGTCGCCTTCGGCAGCGGACATTTCAACCTGGCGCAGGGGATCGTCGGCACCGCAACGGGAATCGGCGCCTCGTTGAGTACGGTGCTCGGCGGCTATGTCAGCGACAAATTCGGCAATGCCACGGCATTCGTCGGGCTGTCCGGCGTTGCCGCGGCGGGACTTCTTCTGGTCCTGCTGGTGATGCCGGAAACCCGGCGCAGCGCAATATCAACTCAAAAATAAAGACCGGCCGAAACGCGTCGGCCGGCCAAGTCACGGGGGAGAAACGGATCAGGCGTCGAGATTGTGCAGGCGCTGACGATTGCGCAGCACGATCTGGCGGGCGCCGGAGAAGCCGAGGATGCCCTGGGCATGAAGCTGCGACAGCGCGCGCGACACGGTTTCGAGGGTGAGGCCGAGATAGTCGCCGATGTCGCGGCGGCACATCGGCAGCGCCATCATGCCGGCAACGGCGAGGCGGCGGTCCATTTCGAGGAGGAAGGTCGCAACACGCTCCATCGCCGTCTTGCGGCCCAGCAGCAGCATGTGGTCCTCGGCATGACGAAGCTCGCCGGCGGTCATGGCCCAGAGCTTGCGGGCGACCTGCACGTCAGTGCCGGCGGCCTTCTCGAGGCTCGCGCGCTTCACGAGGCGCACGGTGGTGTCGATGATGGCTTCCGCGGCGAGGCGGTGGGTGGGACCGGATTCGAGGCCGAACACGTCGCCGGGAAGATGGAAGGCGCCGATCTGGCGGCGGCCGTCGGAGAGAAGCTTGTAGCTGCGCACCGCGCCGGTGACGACCTGATAGACGTATTCGGCCGTCTCGTCCTCGCCATAGATCTCCTCGTCCTTGCCGTAGGAGAACTCGGTGGCGACCAGGCCGACATGACCGGTGATCGCACCGAACTGGTCCGCGACGGGATGGGCAGGGGCAATCTTGCCGCCGATCTGGGTGTTGATCGCCTGGGTGTTGATCGTCTGGGTCAGCATCTGCGCCATCTCCGTTGTGATGACGCTTTCCTACGCGGTATCGGGTGCTTCGAAAATTTCGCGAGATATCTTAGGGAGGTCCCCTTACGTAGAATCCCGTAGGTCAGGCGCAGGGACAATCCTGGATGGCGTGGCGGATGCACTTGACCAGGTTTTCGTCCAGAAGCGGCTTCAAAACCACGTCCTTGATGCCCGCGGTCGCAGCCCTCGCCGAGATGTTTTCGTCGGGATAGCCAGTGATCAGGATCACAGGCGCGGCGTGGTCGGATCTGCGCAGGCGGCCGGTCAGCTCGATGCCGTTGATATCCGGCATCTTATAATCGATGACGTAGCAGTCAGGGCCGGGCGAGGCGCCCTGATTGAGCAACGCCGTGCCGCTCCTGAAGGTCCGCACGGCGAAGCCGTCGGTCTCCAGCAGGAATCGCAGGGATCCGAGAACTGCGGCATCATCGTCGACCACAAAGACGGTGCGTTGTGGACAGGACGACGGTCGCGCATGATATGGGCCGACCTCAACCATGCTGTCTGGTTAGCACGCCCGCGGGAAGCCGCCTTGATATGCCTCAATCGTTGAGCATGCCGGCGCGCATCGCCAGCCGGACCAGTTCCGAAAGGCTGTTTGCCTGCATCTTGGTCATGACGTTGGCACGGTAGACCTCGATGGTCCGCGGGCTGATGTCGTATTCCCGGGCGATCAGCTTGTTGGAGAGGCCCGCGATCAGCCCTTCCATGACCTGGCGCTCCCTGGGACTCAAGGACGCAACGCGGGCGGCGACGTCCTGCGCGACGGCCTCGTTCTTGGCAGCGGGCTCGGCCTGGCGGATCGCCGACTCGATCATGGCGGTGAGACGGTCGTCATCGAACGGCTTTTCCAGGAAATCGACCGCGCCGAGCTTCATCGCCTCGACCGCCAGCGGCACGTCGCCGTGACCGGTCATGATCAGGATCGGAAACGGGCTTTGCTGCGCCTTCATCCGCTTCAAGAGCTCGATGCCGTCGAGGCCGGGCATGCGTACGTCGGAGACGACGCAGCCGAACTCGAGGCCGGGCAGGGCTTCGAGAAAGGCGTGCGCGTCGTCGAACAGGGTGACCGTGAAGCCGGCGGAATCCAGCAGGAAGTTCAGCGAGTCCCGCATCGCTGCGTCGTCGTCGATGACGTAGACTTTGCCATTGCTCGTCATGATCAGCTCTCGTCGGTTGCCGGCAGGGTGAAGCGGAATGTCGCTCCTCCCGCTGCGTTGCTCTCGGCCCACATGCGGCCGCCATGGGCCTCGATGATCGAGCGGCTGATCGAGAGTCCCACGCCCATGCCGGTGTCCTTGGTGGTGAAGAAGGTCTGGAACAGGTTCGGAATGACGTCGTCCCGGAAGCCGATGCCGGTGTCGGAGACCTCCACCGCGATCATGCCATCGCCGGCGCGGGTGTTGGCGACGACCAGCTCGCGCCGCTGCGCCTGCGCCATCGCTTCGAGTGCGTTGCGGAACAGGTTGACCAGCACCTGCTGAATCTGCACCCGGTCGGCCAGCACGAGATCGGCGTCAGGATCGAGGCTGAAGCGGAGCTGCACGTTCTGCTCGCGCGCCCCGGCGAGCCCGAGCGCGCCGGCTTCCTCGATCAGCTTGGACAGGCTCTCGACCCGTTTCTCCGATTCGCCGCGGGAGACGAAGTCGCGCAGGCGGCGGATGATCTGGCCGGCGCGCAAGGCCTGCTCGGCCGCGCGATCCAGCGCGCTTTCGACCTTCGGCGCATTGGGATCGCTGCTGCCGGCGAGGAGGCGGCGCGATCCCTTCATATAATTGCTGATCGCCGCCAGCGGCTGGTTGAGCTCGTGCGCCAGCGCCGACGCCATTTCTCCCATCGCGGTCAACCGCGACACGTGCACGAGCTCGGATTGCAGCTCCTGGAGCCGCGCCTGAGTCTGCTGATGTTCGGTGAGATCGCGCACGAAGCCGGTGAAATAGGGCTCGCCAGCGCGCTGCGTCTTCCCGACGGACAGGTGCATCGGGAAGGTCGTGCCGTCGCGGCGTTTACCCGTGACAATCCGGCCGATGCCGATGATGTGCGGATCATTCGTCCTGAGATATCGGTCGAGATAGCCGTCATGACGCGACTGGTCGGGCTCCGGCATCAGAATGCTCACGTTCCGGCCGATGGCTTCCTGCCTGCTATAGCCGAATAACCGCTCCGCGGCGCTGCTGAACAGATGCACGATGCCGCGTGAATCGATGACGATCATGGCGTCGGGCACCGTTTCGAGAATCGAGCGAAGATGATTCTCCTGGGAGCGCAGATCGTCCTCGAGCTGCTTCTCTGCGTTGATGTCGAGAAATAGCCCGCTGAGATGGCGCGGCGCGCCCGTATCGTCCCGGATCACACCGGCTCTGGCCCGGATCCATTGACCGCTCCCCGAGGGCCCCCGGACCTTGAAGGAGAGGTCAAGCCCCCCGCCGCCTTCCGAGACACGCCCGATCGCCTTCAGGAGGTGGTCCCGATCGATCGGCTCCAGCTGCGAAAGAAAGAGATCGTAGCTGACGGCCTGGTCCCGCCCGAGGCCGAACAGCCGCTTGGCCGTGTCAGACCATTCGAGTTCGCGCGTCTGCAGGTCAAGGTCCCAGGTGCCACTCCGAATCCCTCGATGCGGACCCGAAAAT
>NZ_JAEMSD010000752.1 GCF_016462955.1 Bradyrhizobium sp.
GTCGAGAAGATGGTCTCCACCATCGTGCGCGAGCTCGAGACCGGGGGCGAGGCCGAGATCTCCTCCGAGGTGATCGGCGAGACCGTGATGGAGCATCTGCGTACGCTCGACGACGTCGCCTATGTGCGCTTTGCCTCCGTCTACCGCAACTTCCGCGAAGCCAAGGATTTCGCCGACGTGCTCGGCGAGCTCTCCGGTGAGGAGGAAGCGCGGCTCGCCGCGATCCGCAAATGATCTTCCGCATCCTGGAAGACCAGTTCGCGCAGAAGGCCCGCGAGGCCAAGGACGCCGATCGCCGATTCATGGAGCTGGCGCTCTCGCTTGGGCGCCGCGGGCAGGGGCGCACTTGGCCCAATCCGGCCGTCGGCGCCGTCATCGTCAAGGACGGGATCATCGTCGGCCGCGGCTGGACCCAGCCCGGGGGACGGCCACATGGCGAGCCCGAAGCACTGGGGCGGGCAGGCGAGGCGGCGCGAGGCGCCACGCTCTATGTCACCCTGGAGCCGTGCTCGCATTTCGGCAAGTCGCCGCCTTGCGCCGACGCAGTGATCGCGGCCGGCATCAAGCGGGTGGTGGCGGCGATCGAAGATCCCAATCCTGAAGTCGCGGGCCAGGGCCATGCCCGCCTGCGCGCCGCCGGCATCAATGTGGACGTCGGTCTCTGCGCGGCGGAAGCCGCGTTCGACCATGCCGGCCACTTCCGCCGCATCCGGGACAAGCGTCCGCATGTGATCCTCAAGCTCGCGGTCTCGCCGGACGGCAAGATCGGAGCGGCCGGCGGCAAGCCGGTCGCGATCACGGGCGAAGCCGTGCGTGACCGCGTGCATCTGCTCCGCGCACAGAGCGACGCCATCCTGGTGGGCATCGGCACCGTGCTCGCGGACGATCCGCTCCTCACCTGCCGCCTGCCGGGCATGGCGGCCCGCTCGCCGGTCCGCGTGGTGCTCGATCAAAGCCTGCGCATCCCCGGCGCGAGCACGCTGGTCAGCACCGCGCGCGAAACGCCGCTTTGGGTGGTCGGTTCTGAGCTTGCGGAAGCTGCCGCAGCGACGCGGCTCGGGGCGGCCGGTGCACAAGTGCTGCGCGTGCCGCCTGGCACTGCATCGGGGCTCGATTTGCCGGCCGTGCTGCATGAGCTGGCCGGGAAGGGCATCACGCGACTGATGGTCGAGGGCGGCAGCCGCGTTGCGGCTTCGTTCGTCGCGGCCGATCTCGTCGACGAGATCTGGCTGTTCCGCGGGGCGGAAACGGTGGGCAGCGGCGGCGTCGATGCACTCGATGCATTGCCCCTGTCGAAAATCACGCAGTCGCAGGCCTACAAGGTTCATGCTAGCGAGACCTTCGGCAAGGACACTCTCACCATCTACGAGCGCGCGTAATGTTCACCGGCATTGTCACCGATATCGGCGAGATCGTCAGCTTCACGCCAACGGCGCAGGGGCAGCTGCACCGGCTGCGCATCGCCTGCAGCTACGATCAGGCCACGATTGCCGATGGCGCCTCGATCGCCTGCAACGGGGTTTGCCTGACCGTGGTCGCCTCGGGCGTCGCGGACGGCAGGGACTCCGAGCGGAGGACCTGGTTCGAGGTCGATGCCGCGGCCGAGACGCTGGCGCTGACGACTGCCAAGCACTGGAAGCTGGGCACGAGGCTGAACCTCGAACGTGCGCTGAAGATCGGCGACGAGCTCGGCGGCCATATCGTTGCCGGCCATGCCGACGGCATTGCAACCATCGTCAGCCGCGAGAACTTGCCCGACATGGCGCGGTTCGAGCTCTCGACGACGCGGGAGCTGGCGCGTTTCATCGCCACCAAGGGCTCGATCACGCTGGATGGCGTCTCGCTGACGATCAATACGGTTGCGGACGTGACCTTTTCGGTGCTGATCATCCCGCACACGCTTGATGTCACGACGATCGGCAGCTGGAAGGCGGGGGACGAGGTCAATATCGAGGTCGACCTGATGGCCCGTTACGCGGCGCGGCTGACGGAAATGAAGTGACCGGCGAAGCCGGTCATTCCGGGGCGGCTCGAAGAGCCGAACCCGGAATCTCGAGATTCCGGGTTCGATGCTTCGCATCGCCCCGGAATGACGGTTCTGGCTTGGCTTACATGCCTGCGGCGACTACATAGCGCCGACCCCTTTCGAAACGGATTGAACGATGGCAGACGCGCGGCGCGCACCCCTGAAGGACCAGACCGACATTTCCGGCGCACGCGCGCTGATCGTCGAAGCGCGGTTCTATGACGATCTCCAGGATGCGCTGCTGGACGGCGCGGTATCCGAGCTGAAGGCAGCCGGCCTGACTCACGACGTCATTACGGTTCCCGGTGCGCTGGAGATTCCCGCGGCCGTCGCCATCGCGGTCGATGCTGCGGCGGCAAACGGCAGGCCCTATGACGCTGTGATCGCGCTCGGTTGCGTAATCCGGGGCGACACCATTCA
>NZ_JAEMSD010000281.1:0-302 GCF_016462955.1 Bradyrhizobium sp.
AGCGCCACGATCGCAAGACACACCAGCACGGCGTAGAACAGCACGTTGAACACGAGCGATCGCAGGAAAATCAGGAACATCGATGGTCCGATCAATTGCTCGTCAATTCGCCTGTGCGGTGGCGGGCCGCTTCGGCTTCTGGCCTTGAGGCTGCTCCGACATCTCGGGCCAAAGGTCAATCCCGAAATCCTCCAGCCGGACCCTGAGCTCTGCCACGACGTACTGGACATATTCCGACAGGAGCAGCCGCAACGTGGAGCCGGAGGTCCACCACGGCTCCTCGCGCCATTTGTCGCCGACCA
>NZ_JAEMSD010000281.1:312-7834 GCF_016462955.1 Bradyrhizobium sp.
GGAATCAACGTCGTTTGCGGCATCACGTGCGAGAATTCCACCAGCGCGCGCGGCATATGGTAGTTGGAGGTGACTACGATCAGCGATGTGAATCGGCGTTCCTCGGCCCATCGCCGCGCCTCCGCGGCATTGCCGCGGGTCGAGAGCGCGGTGCGGTCGAGATCGACGCAGCAGGTCATGAAGGATTGGTTCTCCGGCAAGGTGCGCGAGATGTCGCTCGCCGTCGAGGTCGGATGCACGCCGGAGATCAGGAGCCGCCTGCCATAACCGGCAGCGAGCAATTCCATCGCGTCCGACACCCGCGAGGAGCCGCCGGTCAGGACGACGATGCCGTCCGCCTTGCGATCGGGCACCTTCTCGGCGCCGCGCAATTGCGCCAGGAACGCAACGAAGCCCGCGGCCGCAACGACGAAGGCAAGCGCGATCGTCGACACGATGGTCGCGCGCAGCCAGCCGCGCGGCAGTTTCGGCGATCGATCGTCGGTCGGCGCGGTCATGCGATGTCGGAAATCCCTTCCCTGGGTGGATTTTAGGATGTTTTGAGGCGAAGTGGAGTCCGGTTTCTCAATCCTAGTCGACGTCGTTCAACGTCGCGAACAGCGTCTGACGTGAGGCGACGGCGGTGATGGCCCCGATCAACACGGCCTGGACGGCGAGCACGATGTAGCCGGACGGCCGCAGCGAGAAAGTGCCGAGCAGCGCGGCGAACTGGTCGCCGACGGGGGTACCGGAGAACCAGCCCGCAATGGACTCGGAGAAGCCGAACACCAGCATGGCGGCGCCGCCGCCGATCACGCCGCCCTCGAGGCCCAGCCTGAGGAAATGCCGCAGGAAGTGGTTGGCGATGTAGCGGTCGCCGGCACCGACGAAATGCAGGACCTCGACGATCGGACGGTTCGCCGCCATGGCGCCGCGGGTCGCGAACGACACCGAGATGATCGTGGCGATGATGACGAGCGCGAGGATGCCGAGGCCGGCCAGCACGGTGGCGTTCGTCATCAGGCGCATGCGCTCGATCCAGGCGCGATGATCGTCGACGCTCGCACTCGGCGCGACCTGGGTGACGCGCGCACGCAAAGCGCCGAGATCGAGCAGCGTGCCCGGTTGCACGCGGGCGATGATCATGCGCGGCACCGGCAGATCGTCCATAGACAGCCCGGTGCCGAGCCAGGGCTCGAGCAGCTTGCCGCTCTCGTCCCTGCTGAACGGCCTGACCTCGACGATGCCGGCTTGCGCGCGCATCGCCTCCGTCACCGCCGCGGTGTCGCGATCGAGATCGCGGCCGGCCTGCGGACGGACCTGGATGGTGATCTCGCTTGCGACGTCCGACTGCCATTCGGCTGCGGAGGCGCTCACCAGCAGCACCGAGCCCGTGGCCATCGAAGCAAGGAAGGTCATGATGGCGACGACGGCGAGCAGCGCGCGGCCGTGGATCGAGGCGCGCGGCACGATCGGCGACATGTTGCGCGCCTTGGCCGGAAGCTGCGGACGCTCCTGCCCGAGGTCCACCAGCACGCCGCGCTCGTCGGTCCTACTCATAAACGTGCAGCCGTCCCTGATGCAGCACCAGGCGCCGCGCCTCGTACTGGTCCATCAGGCCGATGTCGTGTGTGGCGATGATGACGGCGGTGCCTGACTTGTTAAGCTCGATGAACAGCCGCAGCAGACGGCGGCCGAGCGTCGGGTCGACGCTGCCGGTCGGCTCGTCCGCGAGCAGCAGCTGGGGCCGCGAGATCACGGCGCGCGCGATCGCCGCGCGCTGCTTCTCGCCGCCCGACAGGATCGGCGGCAGCGCGTCCATGCGCTCGCCGAGCCCCACCCAGCGCAACAGGTCGATCACCTCCTTGCGGTAGCTCGACTCGCTGCGACCCATCACGCGGAACGGCAGCGCGACGTTCTCGTAGGTGGTCATGTGGTCGAGCAGGCGAAAATCCTGGAGCACGATGCCGATGCGCTTGCGCAAGTCAGCGATCTCGTCCTTGCCGAGCTGCGAGATGTCGTGGCCGAACAGATTGACGAGGCCCCGCGTCGGCCGATGCGACAGGAACAGCAGGCGCAGCAGGGAGGTCTTGCCGGCGCCGGACGGTCCGGTGAGAAACTGGAAGGAATGCGCCGGAATCTGGAAGCTGAGATCGCGCAGGATCTCCGGCCCCAGGCCGTAACGCAATCCGACATTTTCGAACCGAACCAAGCTCAGCTCCGTTCGAGAGGGGGTCGCATTGCGGCGCTCCGCCATGCGCGATCAATGGGTTTTGCCGCCGTTATGGTTTCCGGTTCGTTAACGGTCGGCCTGTAGCATAAAGGGCGCCCGGTTCTCCATGACAAGGGCAACGCCAAGACCAGTCCACCACCTCGTTCATGCATCAAGGCTCGTCCATGCATATCGTCTGCCCCCATTGTATGACATCCTACGCCATCAAGCTCGCCAGCCTTGGGGCGAACGGACGGGCGGTCCGCTGCTCCCGCTGCAAGGAGACCTGGATCGCCCATGCCGAAGACGCCATCGAGGAGGCGTCCGTTCCGGCGATGGCAGAGGCCAGCCGAGCCGACGACCAGTCAGACCTCGCCGAGCAATGGAACTCTTATGCCAAGGACGACGGCGCCACTGATGCGCCCGTCGTCGACAGCCCCTCGATTGCCAGCGACTTGCCGGGTGAGGATGCCCGGGACACCGAAGACGAATGGTCGGCGGCGGCCCGCGAGGCCGAGGGGGAAGTCGCCGGCGTACAGCACCAGTCCTGGTTCCGCAGCCTGTTCCGGCGCCGCGGCGCGCGGGTGAGCCGCCCCGTCCCCACCGCGCCTCCGCGCAAATCCTATCTTGGCCTGCCGACCGCCTGCGCCGCGATGGGCGCGCTGGTGCTGGCTCTGGTGATCTGGCGCGGCGACGTTGTGCGGCTGCTCCCCCAGACGGCAGCCTTCTACAAGATCGTCGGGCTCGAGGTGAATCTGCGCGGCCTTGCCTTCAAGGACGTCAAGCTTTCCAGCGAAACCGTGGACGGTAAGCAGGTGCTAGTGATCGAAGGCGTGATCGTCGGGGCGAGCAAGAAGCCGCTCGACATCCCGCGCCTACGCTTTGCCGTGCGTGACGCGCAAGGCGCGGAAATCTATGCCTGGAACACGGTGCTGGAACAGACCGTGCTCCGGCCCGGCGAGCGCGCCTTCTTCCGCTCGCGCCTGGCTTCGCCGCCCCCGGAGGGCCGCAATATCGATGTTCGTTTCTTTAACCGGCGCGACATTGCCGGCGGCAACGTATAATCGCCCCTCCAAGGGAGATTGATCCCGAGTTTGGTCTCATGCCGAAAATCTTGATCGCCGACGACGAGGATTCGATGCGCACGCTGGTGGCGCGCGCCATCGCCATGGACGGCCACGAGACCGTCACCGCCCAGGACGGCGCCGAGGCCCTGGAGATCCTGACTCGCGAGGATGGCGCCTTCGACCTTTTGCTTACCGACATCCAGATGCCAATCATGGACGGCATCGCGCTGGCGCTCTCTGCGGCGCGCGATTTCCCCGACCTGACCATCTTGCTGATGACCGGCTTTGCCGACCAGCGCGAGCGCGCCTCGAACCTGAATGCGCTGGTGCATGACGTCGTGACCAAGCCTTTCTCGGTCGCCGATATCCGCACGGCGGTCGCCGATGCGTTGGCAGCGAAGAAAGGGTAGCGGCGGCCAAATATTCCCTGTCATGCCCCGGCTTGACCGGGGCATCCAGTGCACCGCGGCGGATGTGGCAAGGGCGAGATCTTTCAACGCCGGCCTCTGGAATACTGGATCGCCCGGTCACGGCCCGGCGATGACACCGCGTGTGGAGTCAAAGAGTGCGCCTCAAAACTCCTTCAGCAGCCGCTCGATGTAGTCGAGCTCGATCTGCGGGCGTGAGGGATCGCCGAGACGGCGGCGGAGCTCTTCGAGGATGCGGCGGACACGCTGGGTGTCGATCTCGCCGGGAATCTTGACCGTGTAATCGTCGCCAAATTCACGCCCGTGCAGCGGACGGCCAAGCGGGTCGGTCTGGTTGCCGCCACTCTGCTGACGGCCGGCGCGCGGGCCGGGGCCGTCACCCTGGCCGTCACCATCGCCCTGCTGCATCGCCTCGGCCAACTTCTGCGCGCCCTTGCGCATCGCGTCGAGTGCCTTGCCCTGCGAGTCCACGGCGCCGTCGGCGTTGCCATCGCCGAGCTTCGATCCGGCATCGCCCATGGCACCGTCGGCCGCATCCAGGCTGCCGTCGTCATCGCCCTGATCGCCGTCCTGATCGCCATTCTGGCCGGGCTGGCCCTGGTCGCCTTGCTGGCCCTTCTGTCCCTGCTGGCCTTTCTGCCCCTTCTCACCCTTCTGCCCGAGACCGCGCTTGGCAAGCTCGTCCTGCAGCTTCTTGAGCCGATCGCGCAGCCCCTGCTGGTCCTGCTGCAGCTCCGACATGGACTGGTCGCCCTGTTGCTGCTTGCCGCGGGAGCGCTCGCGCCGGGAATCCTGGCCCTGCTTGAAGGTCTTGTCGCGCAACTGCTGCTGCTTGCGGATCATGTCGCCGAGCTCGTTGAGCGCCTGCTCCATGTCGCTCTCGCCGGACTGTCCCGGCTGCGCCATCTGGAGGCCTTCCAGCATCTGCTGGAGCTGCTCGAGCAATTGCCTGGCGGCGTCCTTGTCGCCCGAGCGCGACAGGCGCTCCATGCGGTCGATCATGTTCTGCAGGTCCTGCTGGCGCAAGACCTTGGTATTCGGGTCGAGCGGACGGGCCAGCTGCTGCGGATCAGTGTTGTTGCGCAACTGCTCGGCGAGCTGGCGCATGAAATCGTTCAGCGCCTGGCGCAGATCCTGCGTGAGCTTCTTGATCTCTTCGTCGCTTGCACCGCGCTCCAACGCTTGCTTCAGCGCCTCCTGAGCCGCGCGCAACGCCTTCTCGACGTCGGAGATCTTGCCATCCTCGATCGTCACGGCGAGCGCCCACAGGCTTGCCACGACCTCGCGCAGGGCGTCATCGGTGCGAGCGGCCTCGAGCTGCCGGGCCACGCTGTGCAGGCCGAGATACTGTCCGGGCTCCGGCGTGAACATTTCGGGCGCGATCATCAGCGCGTCGAGCGCGGCATAGACGTCGGAGTTCTTGTTGGCGTCGAGCGCGAGGATACGGCGCTGCTCGATCAAGGCCCGCGCCAGCGGCTTGGTGAAGAGCCGTTCGGGCAGGCGCATGTTGAACGGTTCGCTCATGGCCTCGTTGCCGGCCTCGTCCTTGGCCGTAAGGGTGAGCGTGACCTCGGCACCGGCATAGGGGTCTTCGCTGAGATCCTTCACCGACTGTCCGACGCCGTTGCGGGTCCGCGCATTCGGCAGCGCCAGCGCAAATTGCGGCGGCTGGAACAGCGGACGCGGAGCGACCTTGGTGTCACCCTCGCCGGCCGCAGCCTTGGCACCATCCTTGGTGCCATCATTGGCATCGGCGGATCGCGGGGCAAACTTCGCCTCGGCGCCGGTGACGCCGTAATCGTCTTCGATCTTGTAGGAGAGCTGCAGCGCGCCGCGCGCCTGACGCTCCGGATCCTTTGCGAGCGCAATCGTCGGCGGACGGTCCGGTGTTGCCGCAAACGCCCATTGCGGCTGGCCCGATGGCGCACGGACCTGCGCGGTGCCGTCGCCGGAGATGGCAAAATGCCTTTCGTTGGTGCCCTTGGGACTGGCTTCGTTGGGGGCAACCTCCTTGAGGCCGCCGGAGACGGCGACATCCAGGTTACCGCCGGAGGAGCGCACGATCAGGGTCGAGCCGGCGGGAACGGCAAGCGGGCCGCTGGGCGGCAACGCCGCGGCCTCCTTGTTGGCCGCCGACAGGATGACCGGCGGCTTGCCGGTGTAGAGCGGCGGCGTCACCCAGGCATCGACGCGGACATTGGCGGGCGCCAGCACCCCGTTCCAGTTGAAGGCCGCGCCAAGCCGCATCGCGCGTTCGTCACCGGCGGCGAAGAAGGTCGCCACCAGCATCACCATGACAAGGGCGCGCAGTGCCCAGGGATCGTGCAGCGCGAGCCGCGGACGCGGCAGACCGGCGCGGATGCGCTTGATGGACGCCAGCGTACGCTCGCGCTGCGCCTGCCACAGCGCCTGCGCGACCGGGTCCTGCGAGGTCAGCGTGTCCGTGAGCGTGGTGGCCGGGCGGTGACGGATGCCCGAGCCCCGGTCGAGCCGGGCGAGCGCGTCTTCCCGGCTCGGCCCGCGGAAGCGAATCAGGGGAAACAGGGCGGCGGCCGCGATCGCGGCGACCAGGGCAAGGCCGATGGCACGGGCCAGGAACGGCAGCGCCAGCCAGAGGCCGGCCCAGGACACCACCAGGAACAGGCCGACGACGGTCAAAAGACGCGCCGCATGAGGCCAGGCACGCTCCCACGCGATGGCATAAGTGGCCCGCTCGAGGGCCTGCGCCAGCTTCAGCCGCGACAGCGCGTCACTGTTGCGGATCGGGTCTGACGGCTCGGGGGTGACGCCGTTCAATCAACTCTCCAGGTTGCCCGGTAGAGCAGAGCCTATCACAACGGCAGCACTGAGGCATCCGTTCCTGTACGGGAGAGCCCCCTTTTCCCGCATAACACGAGGACGTGACTGGCCCGGTTCAACCCCGTAACTTCCGCCCGCCATTCCCGAGAGAAAAGCGCAGGACAGATAGAGGAACGCCATGGACAAGAAGATGCACGACAAGGGCCTGGAAGTCCGCAAAGCGGTGCTGGGCGAGGCCTATGTCAACAACGCCCTGAAGAACGTCGACGATTTCAATCGTCCGTTCCAGGAGATGCTCAACGAATATTGCTGGGGCACGGTGTGGGGCCGCGAGGAGCTGCCGCGCAAGACCCGCAGCATGCTCAACATCGCCATGATCGCGATCCTCAACCGCCAGCACGAGTTTCGCGCCCATCTCAAGGGCGCGCTGACCAACGGCGTGACGCGCGAGGAGATCCGCGAGATCCTGATGCAGGTCGCGATCTACGGCGGCATGCCGGCCGCCGTCGACAGCTTCCGCATCGCGCGCGAGGTTTTCGCGGAGATCGACGGCAAGGCGTGAGACCTGTCCGAGGTCATCCCCGGGCACGCAAGGCGCGAGCCCGGGATCCATAGCCACAGGAGGATGTGGTTACGGAAACTCGGAGTGACCGCTGTCGCGTCACGACCTCTCGAGGTTATGGATCCCGGGCTCATCGCTTCGCGATGCCCCGGGATGACGGGTGGTGATCGCCGGCTTCACGTTCAACCAACAACGAATGACAATCACAAGGAAACACCATGGACATCGGATTCATCGGGCTCGGAAACATGGGCTTCCCGATGGCGCGGCGGCTGATCGAGGCGGGACACAAGCTCGTTGTGTTCGACACGCGCAAGGACGTCGCAGGCAAGCTCGTGGCGCTCGGCGCCAGCGCCGCGACCTCGCCGAAGGACGTCGCTGATCAGGCCGAGACCGTCATGGCGAGCCTGCCCTCGCTGCAGGCTTCGCTCGACGTTGCCACCGGCGCGAACGGCGTGATCGAGGGGAAGCGCGC
>NZ_JAEMSD010000281.1:7844-8940 GCF_016462955.1 Bradyrhizobium sp.
TTCACGGACTGCTCGCCGAGCGTGGCATCGTGCAGATCGACTGTCCCGTCTCCGGCGGCGTCGGCGGTGCCGAGAAGGGCACGCTTGCGGTGATGGTGTCGGGACCGAAAGCCGAGTTCGAGTTGCTCAAGCCGGCGCTCGAGGTGATCGGAAAAGTGTTCTTCATCGGCGAGAAGCCCGGCGCGGCCCAGACCATGAAGCTCGCCAACAATTTCCTGTCGGCCACCGCGATCGTGGCGACGTCGGAAGCCGTCGTGATGGGCGTGAAGGCCGGGCTCGATCCCGCCGTGATGATCGACGTCATCAATTCCGGCTCGGGCATGAATACCGCGAGCCGGGACAAGTTTCCGCGCGCGGTGCTGCCGCGCAGCTTCGACTTCGGCTTCGCCACCGGTTTGATGGTGAAGGACGTGCGGCTGGCGCTGGAGGAGATGAAGCAACTCGGCCTGTCGATGGAGGTCGCCGACGCGGTCGGGCGGTTATGGGAGACGGTGATCAGCGCCGAAGGCGCCGAGTCCGACTTCACCGCGGCGATCAAGCCTATCGAGAAGAAGGCGGGTGTTGTGGTTGGTGGGAAAGGTGGCTTGGGAGGGAAATAGCCGCTCCACACTCTGCTCGTCGTCCCGGGGCGCGCGAAGCGCGAGCCCGGGACCCATAACCACAGGACAACCTGTGGCGAAGGCTCGGAGTTACCAGCTTGGCGTCACAACGGCTGCCTGGGAGTATGGGTCCCCGCCTACGCGGGGACGACACCGAAGTTGTTGAGCCGGCGTCGTCACCTCACAGCCAGGGCGCGGGCCGATCCATTGCAATGAGCTGTTCAACCTCGATGCGCGGGCGCACCACGGCATATTGATCGTCCTTCACCAGCACCTCCGGCACCAGCGGCCGGGTGTTGTAGGTGCCGGCCTGCACGGCGCCATAGGCGCCGGCGGTCATGATGGCGAGGAGGTCGCCGGCCTTGGGCGTCGGCAGCGTGCGGTCGAGCGCGAGATAGTCGCCGGTCTCGCAGACCGGACCGACGACGTCGGCCAAGATGGTGGCGGCTCCCTTCGGGGCCTGTGTCACCGGCAGGATGTCGTGATGGGCCTCGTAC
>NZ_JAEMSD010000282.1 GCF_016462955.1 Bradyrhizobium sp.
GGCAGGCCGAAGCCCAGGAAATCGAGCGCCGTCAGCGTCATCACCGAACTCGACACGATGAAGGGCAGGAACGTCATGGTCGCGACCATGGCATTCGGCAGCAGGTGTCGGAACATGATGACCGGGTTGGAGACGCCGAGCGCCCGCGCCGCCTGGATGTATTCGAAATTGCGTCCGCGCAGGAACTCGGCCCGGACGAGACCGACCAGCGAGACCCAGGAGAACAGCAGGAGGATGCCGAGCAACACGAAGAATCCCGGCACGAGCACCGAGGACAGGATCAGGAGAAGGTAGAGCGAGGGGATCGCCGTCCATATCTCGATGAAGCGCTGGAAGATCAGGTCGACCCGGCCGCCGAAATAGCCCTGCACCGCGCCGGCTGCGATGCCGATGACGGACGAGACGATGGTGAGACAGAGGCCGAACAGCACCGAAATGCGGAAGCCGTAGATCAGCCGCGCCACCACGTCGCGCCCTTGATCGTCGGTGCCGAGCCAGTTGTATTCGAGGTCGCGGCAGCTCTTCAGTCCCTTCTTCTCCACCACCGGCTTGCATTGCTTCTCGGTCAGCATCCAGGTCGGCGGCGACGGCGCCGGCGTCGGCAGGTCGAGATTGTGGGTGTCGTAGGAGTAGCGGATCAACGGCCAGACGATGGAGCCGTTCTTCTCCTTGATGAGCTTCTGCAAATAGGGATCGCGATAGTCGGCCGCGGTTTCGAAGTCGCCGCCGAAGGTCGTTTCCGAATAGGTCACGAAGGCGGGCCAATAGAGACGGCCGTCGAACTTGATCAGGAAGGGCCGATCATTGGCGATCAGCTCGGCGAACAGCGAGAGCACGAACAGGATGATGAAGATCCAGAACGACCAGTAGCCGCGCCGGTTCGCCTTGAAGTTCTGCCAGCGCCTCCGGTTGAGCGGCGAAGGCGCGAAGGGCTTGCGCGTGATGGGAACGGCATCGCCGAGCGGCGACTTCGCCGTGGTCTCGATCGGCTTGGTTGGGGCGGCCAGACTCATCAGACCTCCCGCGCCTCGAAATCGATCCGGGGATCGATCCACATATAGGTGAGGTCGGAGACCAGGTTGATCACAAGTCCGACCAGCGAGAAGATGTAGAGCGTGCCGAACACGACGGGATAGTCGCGGTTGAGCACGCTCTCGAAGCTGAGCAGCCCAAGCCCGTCCAGCGAGAAGATGGTCTCAATCAGCAGCGAGCCGGAAAAGAAGGCATGGATGAAGGTGCCGGGAAAACCCGCGATCACGATCAGCATGGCGTTCCGGAAAACATGACCGTAGAGCACACGGCCCTCGCTGCACCCCTTGGCGCGCGCGGTCATGACGTATTGCTTGCGGATCTCGTCCAGGAACGAGTTCTTGGTCAGGAACGTCATGGTGGTGAAAGCGCCGAGGCCCATGGCGATCAGCGGCAGCGTCAGATGCCAGAAATAATCGATGATCTGCCGGTACCAGGGAAATTGCGACCAGCCATCCGAGGTCAGCCCGCGCAGCGGGAACCAGTTGAAGAAGGAGCCGCCGGCGAACAGGATGATGAGCAGGATGGCAAACAGGAAGCCGGGAATGGCATAGCCCAGCACGAGGATGGTCGATGTCCAGGTGTCGAAGCGCGTGCCGTCCTTCACCGCCTTGCGAATGCCCAGCGGAATCGAGATCAGATAGGTGATCAGCGTCAGCCAGATCCCGAGCGAGATCGAGACCGGGAGCTTCTCCTTGATCAGCTGGATCACGCTGACGTCGCGGAAATAGCTCTTGCCGAAATCGAAGCGGGCGAAATTCCACACCATCAGCGCGAAGCGTTCCGGTGCCGGCTTGTCGAAGCCGAACTGCACCTCGAGCTTCTTTATGAAATCAGGATCAAGCCCCTGCGCGCCGCGGTATTTCGAGTTGATGGCGTCGGCGCCGGCCCCCACCTGCCCCGGCGCGCGTTGCGCGAAATCGCTGCCGCCCGAGATGCGCGAGGTGCCGCCGGTATCGGCGCCGGAGAGCTGCGCGATCACGCGTTCGACCGGACCGCCCGGCGCGAACTGCACGACGACGAAGGAGACGAAGAGGATTCCGAGCAGCGTCGGAATCATCAGGAGGATGCGGCGGGCGATATAGGCGCTCATGGTTATTTCGCCTGCTCGAGCTTGGCGGCCTTGGCGGGCTCATGCCACCAGATGTCGGGGGCGCCGACGCCGTTGGCATAACGCGGCAGCTTCGCCGGATGTCCGAATTGGTCCCAATAGGCCAGCCGGTGAGTCTTGTTGTACCATTGCGGCACCCAATAGCGGCCGGCGCGGAACAGGCGGTCGAAGGCGCGGCAGGCTATGGTCAGCTCCTCGCGGCTATCAGCCGCCATGATTTTTTCGATCATGGCGTCGATGGCGGGGTTGGCGATGCCCGCGAGATTGTAAGAGCCCTTGGTGTTGGCGACCTGCGAGGAGAAGAACGAGCGCATGGCATCGCCCGGCGTCGCCGACATGCTGAAGCGCTGGATCGTCATGTCGAAGTCGAAATCATCCTGACGCGCCCTGTATTGCACCGCATCGACGAGACGGATGTTCGCTTCGATACCGAGCGTCGCGAGATTCTTGATGTAAGGTGCATGGTGCGGCTGGAACGAGGGCTCGTCCAACAAGAACTCGATCCTGAACACCTCGCCGTTCGGCAGCATCCGCTTGCCGTCCTTGATCGGAACGCCGGCTTCGTTCAGCAGTTGCTGCGCCTTGCGGAGCAGGCTGCGGTCCTGCCCAGAGCCGTCGGCGACCGGCGGCGTGAACGGTACGGTGAAAACGTCGTCCGGAACCTGGCCACGAAACGGCTCCAGCAGCTTCAACTCTTCCGGCGAAGCCGGCGCATTGCCAGCCATGAGGTCCGAGTTCTGGAATGGCGACACCGTACGGGCATAGGCGCCGTACATGATGGTCTTGTTGGTCCATTCGAAATCGAAAGCGTTGATCAGCGCCTCGCGCACGCGAGGGTCTTTGAACTTGTCGCGCCGGGTGTTGATGAACCAGCCCTGGGCTCCGGAGGGCGTATCGTCCGGCACCACCTCCATCTTGACACGGCCGTCCTTCACGGCCGGGAAGTCATAGCGCGTCGCCCAGATGCGCGAGGTGAATTCCTCGCGATAGAGATAGCTCTTGCCGGTGAAGCCCTCGAAGGCGACGTCGCGGTCGCGATAGAATTCATAGCGCACGACGTCGAAATTGTAGCTGCCGCGGCACACTGGCAGATCGGCGCCCCACCAGTCCTTGACCCGATCGAACTCGATGTAGCGATTGACCTCGAACCTCCCGACCCTGTACGGGCCGGAGCCGAGCGGAATCTCGAGCGTCGATTCATCGAACGGCCGGGAGGCATAATACGCCTTCGAGAAGATCGGCAATCCCGCGACATAGAGCGGCACGTCGCGGGCGCGCCCCTTGGCAAAGGTGACGACGAGCGTGGCGTCATCGACCGCTTCCGCATTCACGAAGTCACGCATCTGCATGAGGATCAAGGGGTGACCCTTGGCCTTCAACGTCGTCAGCGAGAACGCCGCGTCATGCGCGGTGAGCTTGCTGCCCTCATGGAATCTCGCCTCAGGCCGCATCGTGAAGCGATAGACCAGCCCGTCCGGCGATATCTGCACGGATTTGGCGGCAAGCCCGTACATCGCGTCCGGCTCGTCGCTGGCGCGCGCCATCAACGGCGCGAACGTCATGCCCATGCCTTGCGCGCCATCGCCTTTGAGAATGAACGCGTTGAGCGAATTGAAGGTTTGGTAGGATTGATTGTAGGCGCGCACCGACGGGATCAGCGAGAACGTACCGCCCTTGGGAGCGTCGACGTTGACGTAGTCGAAATGACGGAAGTCGGCGGGATATTTCAGATCGCCGAACGCCGAGATGCCGTGCACCCCGGTCGTCGCCTCCGAGGCTCGCGCGCCGCGCAGCAGCGACGTGCCGACGGAGGCGCCGAGGGCGCCGCCGACACCCAAGGCCAGCACATGGCGGCGTGACATCTGCGTCATGCGGAAACTGCCCTTCAAGACTTCTTTGCGATCCGCGCCGCCTTGTCTGCGTCGTACCACCAGATGAACGGAAAACCGGATTGGCCGTATGTGGGCAGTTCCGCCGGCCGGCTGAAGCGATCCCAGCGCGCGGTGCGCACCTTGTTGTAGGTCCACTGCGGCACGACGTAGTGGTTCCACAGCAGCACGCGGTCCAGCGCCTTGGTGGCTGCGACGAGATCATCCCGATCGGTGGCGTAGATCACCCGTTCGATCAGCTTGTCGATCGCCGGGTTCTTGATGCCGGCAATGTTGCGCGAGCCGGCGATATCAGCCGATTTGGACGACCAGAACTCGCGCTGCTCGTTGCCCGGCGATTGCGACTCGCCCCATGAGTTGGTGACGATGTCGAAATCCCACTCGCGCGTCCTGTTCTCGTACTGGGTCGGGTCGACCGTCCGCACGTTCACGGCAATGCCGAGCCTCTCCAGGGACGGCTTGTAGAACAGCGTGATCCGCTCGAAGCTCGGATCCTGGTTCAGCAGCTCCAGCGAAAACTGGGTGCCGGTCTTGACGTCGACCAGCTTGCGGTCGCGCACCTCGTAGCCGGCCTCCTTGAAAAGGCGCAGCGCCTCCCGGAGATTGTCACGCACGGCTTCCGGATTGCCGCCGACCGGATTGGTGTATGCAGTCGTGAAGACTTCAGGCGGGACTTGAGCGCGGACAGTTTCGAGGATCTCGAGCTCCTTGCCCTGCGGCAAGCCGGTCGCCATGAGCTCCTCGATGCCGTCGAAATAGCTGCTGATACGCTTGTACTGACCAAAGAAGATCTGCTTGTTCATCTCCTCGAAGTCGAACGCGTAGTTGAGCGCACGACGCACGCGGGGGTCGCTGAACTTGGCGCGCCGCAGGTTCGGCACGAAGGCCTGCATTACGCCCGAGCTGCGATTGGCGAATTCCTCGAGGATTACGCGTTTTTCGCTCACGGCCGGGAAGTCGTAGGCGGTCGCCCAGCTCTTGGCGCTGTTCTCGGTACGCCAATCGACCTGGTCGGCCTTGAAGGCCTCGATCGCGACGGTGGCGTCGCGGAAATATTCGTAGCGCAGCTCGTCGAAATTGTTGCGGCCGACATTAGCGGGGAGGTCGCGGCCCCAATAGTCCTTGACGCGCTCCAGCGCGATCGACCGTCCTGCAACGAAGTCCTTGACCTTGTAGGGGCCTGAACCGAGCGGCACTTCGAGCGTGGTGGCGGAGACGTCACGCTTGCGGCCCTGCGAGTCGGTCCCTTCCCACCAATGCTTCGGCAACACCATAAGCTGCCCGACGATCTGCGGCAGCTCGCGGTTACCGGGCGCGTCGAAGACGAACTTCACCTCGCGCTCGCCGACCTTCTCGGCCTTGACCACGTGGCTGTAATAGGCCGAGTACATCGGATGGTGCTTCTTGAAGGAATCGAGCGAGAAGATCACGTCCTCCGGCGTCACGAGCTTGCCGTCATGCCATTTCGCCTGCGGCCGCAAGCGGTAGGTGACAAAAGAGAAATCGTCGGGGTGACTGGCCGCTTCGGCCAGCGCGCCGTATTCGGTCGAGACTTCGTCGAGCGAGGGCGTCATCAGCGATTCGTAGACGAAGGCGACGGCACCTGCGACCTGGCCCTTCACGCCCGACACGACGATGTTGAAATTGTCGAAGGTGCCGACGGCGATCTGGCGCGCGACGCCGCCCTTCGGTGCGTCCGGATTGACGTAGTCGAATCGCTTGAAGTCGACGGGGTACTTGACCTTCCCGAACAGCGACAGCGCGTGGCGCCAGGGAAGCTCGGCTGCCGATTGCGCTTTGGCAGCGCCGGCGACGGGAACGCCCGCGACGGAACCGAGGGCAGGAAGCGCTGCGGCAGCAGTGCCGGTGAGCAGGAGATCGCGTCGGGTAATGGCCAAATCAACATCCCTGTCTTGAAGGAGGCTACTCCTTTAAGTTCCTAATATAGGCGAGGTTTCGACCGAATACGCGTTGCTTTTTCCTCATCTTGGAAGGCCGCACGGGCGATCCGATGCGGCGAAACGCCCCGATCAAACGCCCAAGCCAAGTTGCCGCGAGGTCCGGACAAGGAAACGGCCAGGCTTTTCAGCCCGGCCGCTCGTCCAGATCGGGCTTTTCGCTGCCTTTACTTCGACGCCGTCGGCAGCGGCTGAGGCTTCTCCGACTGCGAATTCAGGTAGGCGATGATATCGGCGCGCTCGGAATCCTTGGGAATGCCGGCAAAGCCCATGGCGGTGCCCGGGATGAAGCCCTTCGGGTTGGCCAGGAACTTGTTGAGGTCGTCGAAGGTCCAGTTGCCGCCCTTGCCCTTCATGGCCGCCGAGAAGTTAAAGCCACCATGGCCTTGGCCCTTGGGCTCGCCGACGACGCCATAGAGGTTCGGACCGACACGATTCGGGCCACCCTTCTCGAAGGTGTGGCAGGCGCCGCACTTCTTGGCGGCGGCAGCCCCCTTCTCGATGGAGGCCGTCTGGAGCAGCTTTTCGATCGGCTCGGCGGCGGCGGCGGCGGCACCACCCTCCTTGCCGGGGCCGGCATCTTCCTTCACCGCGATCTCGAAGCCCGGCTTTTCCGGCATCTTGGGCGAGAACAGCGCGTTCGCGGTGAAGCTCGTCACCAGCAGGACGAGACAGGTGGCGAACACCGCACCGAGAATCTTGTTGAGTTCGAAAGAGTCCATTTCCGGCCAGGCCCCACCGCAAGAAGGAAACAGCGGCTCGAGCAGCCGCCAGGACGAGCCTCGGGAGAATCAAACATTCCCTATTGTTTCCCCGAGTTTTGCCATTGAGATATCGGTTTGCCCGGGGTCTGGCAACCCGTATAAGCGACCCCGCTTTCAGCCCGTCCCCACTCCATTTCCCTGTGCGGAAAATGCCCCGTTTCCAGGCTCTTAACCCGATGATCGATCCCCGCATCCTGGTGCTGATCCCGGCCCGCATGGCCGCCACCCGCCTGCCCGGCAAGCCGCTCGCCGATATCGCGGGACTGCCGATGATCGTGCATGTGCTGCGCCGCGCCGAGGCCGCTGCAATCGGCCGGGTCGCGGTCGCAACTGACACCGACGAGATCGCCTCCGTGGTGACTGCCCATGGCGGCGAGGCCGTGATGACCCGCTCCGACCACCCGTCCGGCTCGGATCGCATCCACGAGGCCATGAAGAAGCTCGATCCGGACGGCAAGGCCGAGATCGTGGTCAATCTCCAGGGGGATTTTCCGACCATCACGACCCACAACATCCGTGAAGTATTGCCGCCGCTGCAAGACCCGGTGGTGGACATCGCGACGCTGGCCTCGCAGATCCACACCGAGGAAGAGGATCTCGCCCCAAGCGTGGTGAAGGCGATCGGGACTTCCCTTGGCGGCAGGCGGATGCGCGCACTCTATTTTACCCGCGCGACCGCCCCGACCGGCGACGGACCACGTTACCACCATATCGGCCTCTATGCCTTTCGCCGCGCCGCGCTGGAGCGCTACGTCTCGCTTCCGCCGTCTCCGCTGGAATTGCAGGAAAAGCTCGAGCAGCTCCGGGCGCTCGAGGCCGGAATGCGCATCGATTTTACCATCGTCGACACCGTGCCCCGCGGGGTCGATACGCCGGCGGACCTGGAAACCGCGCGCAGCATCCTTTCCAAATCCTGAGCCGCTGTTACAAGGCCGATCATGAGCAAGATGAAGATCGCATTCCAGGGCGAACCCGGAGCCAATTCCCACATCGCCATCGTCGAGGCCTATCCCGACGCCGAACCGATGCCCTGCGCCACCTTCGAGGACGCGCTCTCAGCAATCTCCTCGGGCGAGGCCGATCTCGGCATGATCCCGATCGAGAATTCGGTCGCCGGCCGTGTTGCCGACATCCATCACCTCTTGCCCGCCTCGGGGCTCTTCATCATCGGCGAATGGTTTCTCCCCGTTCGGCATCAGCTGATGGCGGTCAAGGGCACCAGGATCGAGGACATCAAGAGTGTCGAGAGCCATGTGCACGCGCTCGGCCAGTGCCGCCGCATCATCCGCAAGCTCGGTATCAAGCCGATCGTGCATGCCGACACCGCCGGCAGCGCCCGCGACATCTCCGAGCGCAAAGACAAGAGTGTCGCCGCGATCGCCTCGCGCCTCGCCGCCAAGATCTACGGCCTCGACATCCTCGCCGAGGACATCGAGGACGAGGCTCACAACACCACGCGCTTCGTGGTGCTGGCGCGCGAGCCGAAATGGGCGGCCCAGGGCTCCGGCCCGTTGGTCACGACGTTCGTCTTCCGGGTGCGCAACCTGCCGGCTGCGCTCTACAAGGCGCTCGGCGGTTTCGCCACCAACGGCGTCAACATGACCAAGCTCGAGAGCTACATGGTCGATGGCAATTTCTTCGCCACGCAGTTCTATGCCGACGTCGACGGTCACCCCGACGACAAGGCCCTCGCCTTTGCCGTCGAGGAGCTGAAATTCTTCTCGCGCGAGTTTCGTATCGTCGGCGTCTATCCCGGCCATCCCTTCCGTGCGACATTCAGCGAGACACAGGATTGATTTCGTGTCACGGACGCGCGAAGCGCGAGCCGGGACCCAGGGGCTGCAAGACTCCGGGCTGCGATGGGCCCCGGTTCTGCAGCGCACCGCTGAAGAAGCGCTGCGCTGCGTCCGGGGTACGAGAGCGGCTTACTTTGCCTGCTGCACCAGCCCGAACGCTTCCGCCAGTAGCGAATACGACTTCTTTCGCGCCTCGTGGTCATACACCGCCGTGATCACCATCAACTCGTCCGGCTTGCTCGCGTCGATCAGCGGCTGCAGCTTCTTCTGTACCGTGGCGGGGCTGCCGACGAACAGGCGCGAGCGGTTGCGCAGGATCGAGGTGCGCTCGGCGTCAGTATACGGAT
>NZ_JAEMSD010000753.1 GCF_016462955.1 Bradyrhizobium sp.
GCCTCGATCACCGCCATCTGCATGCCGAAGCAGATGCCGAAATACGGCACGTCGCGCTCGCGCGCGAATTGCGCCGCCTTGATCTTGCCCTCCGCCCCGCGCTGGCCGAAGCCGCCGGGCACCAGGATGCCGTTGACGTGTTCGAGGAACGGCGCCGGATCCTCTTTCTCGAAGATTTCGCTCTCGATCCAGTCGAGATTGACCTTCACCTTGTTGGCGATGCCGCCATGCGAGAGCGCCTCGATCAGCGACTTATACGCATCCTTCATGCCGGTATATTTTCCGACGATGGCGATGGTGACGTGGCCCTCGGGGTTGCGGATGCGCTCGTTGATCTGTTGCCAGCTGCGCAGCTCCGGCGGAATCCGCGAGCCGATGCCGAACGCGGCGAGCACCTCGTCGTCGAGGCCCGCATTGTGATAGGCCTCCGGCACCGCATAGATGTTGTCGACGTCGCGCGCCTCGATCACGGCGCTTTCGCGCACGTTGCAGAACAGCCCGAGCTTGCGCCGCTCCTCCTTCGGGATCTCGCGGTCGGTGCGGCAGAGCAGGATGTCCGGCTGGATGCCGATCGAGCGCAGCTCCTTCACCGAGTGCTGCGTCGGCTTGGTCTTCAATTCGCCGGCGCTCGGAATGTAGGGCAGCAGCGTCAGGTGGATGTAGACGGCGTGGTCGCGCGGCAGCTCGTTCTTGAGCTGGCGGATCGCCTCGAAGAACGGCAGGCCCTCGATGTCGCCGACGGTGCCGCCGATCTCGACCAGCACGAAATCGTAATCGTCATTGCCGTCGAGGACGAATTCCTTGATGGCGTTGGTGACGTGCGGAACCACCTGGATGGTCGCGCCGAGATAATCGCCGCGACGCTCCTTGGAGATGATGTCCTGGTAGATGCGGCCCGTGGTGATGTTGTCGGCCTTGGTCGCGGGACGGCCGGTGAAGCGCTCGTAATGACCGAGATCGAGATCGGTCTCCGCTCCGTCATCGGTCACGAACACTTCGCCGTGCTGATACGGCGACATCGTTCCGGGATCGAGGTTGAGATAGGGGTCGAGCTTGCGGAGGCGGACCTTGTAGCCCCGGGCCTGCAACAGGGCACCCAGTGCCGCCGAAGCCAGACCCTTGCCGAGCGAAGAAACCACGCCGCCGGTGATGAATATATACCGCGCCATGGGACTTAACCTCTAATCCCCTAAATACGATTCGCCAAAGCGATTCGTATTCCGCCCCAAAGATTTTGCGGGCCTGTGGGTGAGCCAAAACGAAGAGTGGTGACAGTGCCTTGATGGGGATTGTTGATGCAGGATGGTAGCAGCCGTCCTGCATGGCCCCCCTGCTTTATTGCGAGCGCGGCACCTGCGGACCCGCCGGCGCCTGGTTCTGCTGCTCGTCGACTTTCTTCAGCGAATCCAGGATGCCGCCCGAAGTCGGCGGGGCGATCGGCGATCCGCCGGACGGCTGGGTCTGCGACGGCTGGCCGATGATCGACGACGGCTTGCGGTCGTATCCGGCGTACCAGGAGAGAAACAGGCTGGTGAGGAAGAAGCCGACGGCCAGGATCGCGGTAGTCCGAGTCAGAAGGTTCGCAGTGCCGCGGCTCGACATGAAGCCCGCGCCTCCGCCCATGCCGAGGCCGCCGCCTTCCGACTTCTGGAGCAGGACGGCCCCGATCATGACGGTAACGATCATGAGGTGGATGACGATGACAACGGTCTGCATAATATCCTTCCGTCACAAGCGGGCGGCGCCTGACGGCGGCCGATCGCGCTTCGCGGGTTTTCCTGAAGTTGCGCGGTGTTACACGATCGGAAGGGGTATTGCCACCCCCGATCGGGTCGGGATCAAAGCTTTGGGTTAGCTAGGGGCAGCCTTTGGCGATCGCAAGGAAGTCGGCCGCCTTCAGGCTGGCGCCGCCGACCAGCGCGCCGTTGACGTGCTTCACGGCCATCAGCTCCGCCGCGTTCGAGGGCTTGACCGACCCGCCATAGAGAATGCGCATCCTGGCCCCCTCGGCTTTGAACCGGGAGATCAGGAGTTCCCGGATAAAGCCATGAAGTTGCTCGACATCCCCGGCCGTAGGTGTCAGCCCGGTGCCGATCGCCCAGACCGGCTCATAGGCCACGACCAGATTGGCCGCGGTCGAGCCATCGGGCAGCGAACCATCGAGCTGGCCACGCAGGATATCCCGCGTCTGGCCGGCGTCGCGCTGGGCCTGCGTCTCGCCGATGCAGACGATCGCGGTCCCCCCGGCGCGCCAGGCGGCTTCGGCCTTCTGCCTGACAAGCGCGTCGCTCTCGGCATGATCGGCGCGGCGCTCTGAATGGCCGACGATGATGGCGGTCGCGCCGGCATCCACCAGCATTTCGGCGGAGACATCGCCGGTATGGGCGCCGGAGGCCGCGTGGTGGCAATCCTGCCCACCCAACGC
>NZ_JAEMSD010000283.1 GCF_016462955.1 Bradyrhizobium sp.
ACGCAAGGTCTCGTTGAAGCCGCCGTCCTGCCACGCGAGGAGGATCTCTTCCTTGGACTTGAAGTAGTAGAAAAACGTCCGCCGCGAGATCCCCGCCGCCTCCGCGATCGCGTCGAGCGTGGTGGCGTCATAGCCCTTGGTCAGAAACAATTTCAGGCCCTGCTCGGCGATACGATGCAACGTTTCGCGACGCTTGCGCTCGCGCAGGCCTTCCTCCTTTCGGGGTAAACTTTTCATGACCCGTTCTGCCATGAAATCGACTAGTTTGCAAAATTACACTAAGTGCAATGTGTCGATGACACTCGGTGCGAGTTCATGCAAGGGGCCTTCATGGTGAACGGGTTGGGCGGCGACACAGGCGGACCGAAACCCCTGACCCGGCGGCACCTCGGTGCCGCGCTGCTGGCGGTCGCCGTCACGGCCACGCTCGCCGCGCCTCAAGCGCGGGCGCAGTCCGCGCCCCCGCCTCCCGCGGTCATCGACTTCGATTGGGTCGATCCGGCGCGCTCGCGCCCCGTTCCAGCGCGCCTGCACTGGCCGACGGATGTTGCGCCGGGATCGCGCGTGCCGCTCATCGTGTTCTCCCATGGGCTCGGCGGCTCTCGCCGGGGCTACAGCTATCTCGGGCGATACTGGTCGGCCCGTGGCATCGCCAGCTTGCATGTCCAGCATGCCGGCAGCGATTCCTCGCTCTGGGCGGGCAATCCCCTCGCCGTCGTGGACCGCCTGCAGCGCGCTGCTCACGAGAGCGAGGCGCTGGCGCGCGCCCAGGATCTGCGCTTCGCCCTGGATCGCATGCTGTCGAGTCCCCAAGGCGCCCAGATCGACCGCCGGCGGATCGTGGCGGCGGGGCATTCCTATGGGGCGAACACGGCCCTTGTTGCCGTTGGCGCCCGCGTGATGCGCGAGGGCAAGTGGGTCGAGGCGCGCGACCCGCGCTTTGGCGCCGCCATCGTCATCTCGGCCCCGCCATTCTATGGCGAACCCGATCTGGCCGCAGTGTTGAGCAGGATCACCGTTCCAACCCTGCACGTGACGGCGACGAACGACGTCATCCAGATTCCCGGATACTACTCGCCCGCTGCCGATCGGCTAGCGGTCTTCAACGCCATTGCCACACAGCGCAAGCTGCTTGCCGTGTTCGAAGGCGGCTCGCACAGCATCTTCACCGATCGCTCATTCACCGGTGGTCCGGCGCTCAACCCGAAAGTCAAGCTCGCGACGGCCGAGCTGACCCTGGCCTTTCTCGACCTGGTCTTCGATGGCAACGGCGCAACGCTGGCGCGCTGGAACGTGACCTGGCAGCCCATGCTGGCCTCGGCGCCGGGCGCGGTACCTTCTCCCCTGCCCGTCGCACAGTCCCGGCGCGTGGCCCAGGGAGCGGCGACCGGTCTCGTTCCCTCGCCATGAGGTGGCTCGCAGTTGCGGCGTTGAGTTCGATGGCCGCCGGTTGCGCGGCGGCCCCTCTGGAACGGGCGGGATCGCTGGCCTCCTACGACAATCTCACGCCCTCCGATGGTCTCTTGACCAAGTCGCAGCTCCGGATCAGCAAGGCTGATGTTCTCGCCGCGAAGACCGCCCGCATCGAGCCGACCGCGTTCACGGCAACCGCGGCCAGCCAGCCGTTCTCGCCGCAGCAGCGCCGGCTGATCAAGAATGCGGTCAACAGGGCGATGTGCCTGGCGCTCAGCGAGCGCTTCCGGATCGTAGCCCCCACGGAAACCGCGGACTTGAATGTTCGCGCCGTCATCACACAGATTGCGCCGACCGATGCGGCAGCAGCCGGCGTCTCCAAGGTCGCGAGCGTTGTGCCATCCATCGTCGCTCCCGGCGTGCCCATTCCGGTGCCGCGTCTTCCGATCGGGCTGGGCAGCCTGTCCGTCGAGGCCGAGGCCCGAGACCCCAGCGGCAAGCAACTGGCCGCCATGATCTGGGCGCGCGGAGCGAACTCCTTCACCAGCGCTCCGCGTGTCTCGAGCGATGGCGATGCTTATGACCTGGCCGAGACTTTCGGTAGCGATTTCGGAAGGTTTCTCGTGACCGCGGAGAGTCCGTTCGGGAAGGTCCCCGCGCCGCCCTCCGTCGACAGGTTGAGCGCCTCTCTCGGTGGCGCGCCCAAGGAAGCGATCTGCGAAACATTCGGCCGGTCGCCGGGATTGGCGGGACTGGCCGGAGAAAGAATCGGCTTGCCGCCGGACTGGTCCGACCGAGGTGCGCCGGACAGCACGACGTTGGAAACGCAGAACGTCAACTGAGCTCAGGCGGAACGGCCGTTTGCGTTCGGCCTTCCACCAAGGATCCGCTCCTGATCCGGCAGACTACTCCGTCCTGCGCAGGAACGCCCCGAAAGCCCGTGGGCCGTCGCCGGTTCCGATCTCGCCGATGACCTTGAGCTCGGCCGCATCGATGATGCCAAGCGTGTTGCTCTCCCAGCAGGCGACGATGACGCGCTTGCCGTCGGCGGTCGCCGCGATGCCTTCGGGATAATCGCCGACATTGATGCGTTTGATCGGCCTCAGGCTCGCAAGGTCGAACACGCTGACGGTGCCGGCATATTGGTCGGTGACGAAACCGCGCCCTTGCGTCAGCGCCACCGCATAGGGCCGCATGCCGACCGGCACGCGGCCGATCTCACGGCCGTCCGCAATGTCTATCACGGAGACGTCGTCGGACCCGACATTGGCGGTGTAGGCGCGCCTGCCGTCGGCATCGATGGTGACGCCGAACGGGCGCGTGCCGACCTTGATGATCGCCCTGCGCTGGCGCGTCGCCGTGTCGACCACCGAGACGCTGTCGTCGTCGCGGTCGGCCGAGAGCAGCAGCCGGCCATCCGGCGTCACTGCAAGACCCGATGGCGAAGCGCCCACCGCGATGCTCGCGGTGACGCTGCGCGAGGCCGCATCGATCACCCGCACCGCGGCGGCGTACCAATCGGCGACATAGACCGTCTTGCCGTCGGGCGCCACGGCAATGCCGAGCGGCCCGCCTCCGACCTCGACACGGCCGACGACCTGCCGGCTCGCGGCATCCACCACCGTCACCGCCTTGGCGTCGGGGCTCGTCACATAGGCAAAGCGGCCGTCGGGACTGACGGCGACGCCGGCCGGCTTGCCGCCGATCGGGATGGTCGCAACCCCGCGCGCGGCGGCAAGGTCCACGACCATCAGATCGTCGCTGAGCTGGTTGGTGACGAAGGCCTCTTCGGCGGCTGCACTGCCGACCGCGAGGCCGCCGACGAGCACCGCCAGAGCCAGCGCGCGCACGATCAGCTGCCGCTCTCGATCTTCTTCTTGAGCGCCTCGAGGCCGGCCTTGTACAGCCCGCTCACCGCAGCCTTCGCAGCCTCGTCGTTCAGCTCCGGCGGTGGATCGTTGTTGGGATAGCCGCGATAGAACGCGCCCGCCCATTCCAGTTTCGCCTTGCCGTCCGGCGCAGGCGACACCGTCAAGGTCGAGGAATAATTGGTCACCGGCAGCACCTTCACGTCGACCTTGGTGATGCGGTACGAATAGCTCTGCATGTCGGGCTCGTATTTGTAGAGCTCCTCCTCCACCGTCGCGCCGCCGGTGAGGGTCAGAATCCGCGTCGCGCCGATCTCGTTGCCCTTCTGGCCTTCCGTCTTGGTGACCGGCGGGAGCCAGCCCATGTCCTGGAAATTGGAGATCGCGGCCCAGACCTTGGCCGGCGGCGCGCTAATCTCGATGGATTCCCGCACCTTCTGCCGGGTCGGCCCGTGGGCCCAGACCGGCTCGACAACGGTCGCCAGAGCCATCCCCGCCAACGCCAGCGCCGCCACACCGGCGAACGCCGTTCCGCTTCTCATCCTCATCTCGTGTTTCCTCATCCTTGAATCTGCGCGGCTTGGGGCGCGCTGGAGATCATCGTAGCGCAATTTTGGACGGTGGGGAGACTTGTTCGTGGCGCGTATGTGGCGGGGACGTCGCCAGTCACCACACAATCCCTTGCGGCGCCCGATGAGCAAAACACCCAGACCGGGGTCAATGCATCGGCCGAAAAACAATTCGCTTTACTAGAATTCGGAATTATCGCATCTTTCGCGCACCCCAACCCGGGCCGAGGGGCGTATCGCGATCGTCACGAACGCGGGTTGGGAATGTGGTGGACGCAGGCAGCGTCGCGCGCAGGTGAGCTTGCAAGGCGGGTCACTCCGTGAGCAGGCGCCGCGCGCACACGACGGGCGCAGCCTCGCGTACGGCGAAATCGTGTGGTCCTGGCGCCCGGGGTCTGTGCGCCAAGGCTTGCGGTGATGCATAAAGCCCAACCGGGCTCGCGCATCGGTCATCCGCAAGGCGACGGGGGCAATAGTGCATCGCTCCCCGGGGAGAGCGCGACATAAGCCGTAAAACCACTGCGCAGGGAAGGCCGGATGTTGAGGCAGCCCTGTATGCCGCTGTGCAGCTTTCTTGAAGCACACGCTTTCGCACAGTGGACCGCGGGTGCCAGCCGGCACCCGGTCTTCCCTGCGCCCTCGGCATCTTTGGGGGCGGCAACGGATGCAAAGCTCGGGCGGAACGCGCCGCGAGGAAGCGAACCTGTGCCAGCCAATCCGACAAAAGGTCTCGTGCCCCGGACGCGGCGCAGCACGAAGTGATGTGCCGCAGAGCCGGGGCCCATGCATCCGTGACATTGCGGCTCGCTGGGTCCCGGCTCTGCGCCGCAACGCTCACGCGTTACGGCTTGTCCGGGACACGAGGGCTGAATGCGTTGGCACCCTCCACTGGGTCCTTGGAAGCGCCGAACAAGTATTCGTTCGACTACTCCCCGAGCGTCGCTTCGACGAACCCGCGCGGGTCATTGCAGAACTCGCGCATCACCCGGTAGTGATCCGTCTCCTCGACCGTCACGGGCTCGAGGCCATACTTCGTCAGCCGCAGCAACCGCGCGTTGGGATACGCCATCAGCATCGGCGAATGGGTCGCCATGATGACCTGGCAATTGCGCGACGAATCCATCCGGTGCAGCAGCTTCAGAAACTCCATCTGCCGTGCCGGCGACAACGCCGATTCCGGTTCGTCGAAGATGAAGATGCCCTGCTTCTGACATCGCTCCTGGAAGAAGCGGAGGAAGCCCTCACCATGGGAGTACGACAGAAAATCGGGCGGCATGTCCGAAACCTCGTCGAGATATCTTGCGACGGAGAAGAAGGTCTCGGCGCGGAAGAACCAGCCATTCGTGATCTTCGGCACCCAGCCGGCGCGCAGCGCCGACGACAACTCGCCGCCCATGATCTCGCGTGCGTTGGAATGATCAACCGGACGATAGCCCTTGCCCCCACCCGCGTCGTCAAAACCGGCGAGCGCCGCAATACCCTCCAGGATGGTCGATTTCCCGGTGCCGTTCTCGCCGACGATAATGGTAATCGCGTCGTCGAAGCTCAGGTCGAATTCTTCGCGGAAAATCGGCAGACAATAGGGATACGCCTCCCAGTCCGGGACCAGCGCGCGATCGAGCCAGATGCGCCGAAGATAGGGAGCAGGCAGCCTGATGTCGCGCTGTCGTCCTCGCATATTACCACTCCCCCTCCCGCCAGAGGACGTCTCCTCCAGATGAACATATCAGGAACGCTCATCCCTAGAAAGTGATTTCACCGCGAATGACGCGGTCAGCCCGCATTCTCATCCAGCGCCTCCAGCACCAGCTCCATCGTCATCAGCACGGGATTGTCCCCGCGGACGAGGCGTCCCTCTGCGAGACCTCCGGTGTAGTCGATCAGCGCAACGTCGAGCGCGGCTTCATGTCCCCCGGAAGCTCCCGGCACGATCGTGCCGGCGACTATTGCCAGCTCGGTGGCGAACGGCTCGGTGATCCCGCCATCGGTGAAGCGCGCCCCGATCGTCGAACCGACCCCGCCGTGAATCTTCGCACGCGCAATGCCATGCGTGTGGCAGAACGCTTCGAGGCAGCCTGCAAAGTCCTGGTTCGGCCGCAACCGCAGCGCGAAGGCCCGGCTCGTCGTCCGCGCGCCGGTGCGCTCGGCCGCTACCGGCCCGAACAATTTGAAATTGGTCTCGGGATCCGGCTCGGCCATGAACATCGCACCGTCGACGCCGAAGGCCTCGACCTCGAACGGCTCGGCGACGATGGTCTCGTCCGGCATCATGTGGCCCCCGCTGGCCTTGCCGTCCGCCTCCGTCCAAAGCCCGTGGCAGTGAAAGAACGGCGCGCCGTCGCGCATGCCGAGAGTCATGCTGCCGAGCCTCGTGCGAGTCCCGCCGGCCGGCCGGAACGTCTCGCTGTAGAACGCGGCGTTGTCGCCGGTCGTCGACAGCGCCGGCATGACATAGGCGAACGGCCCGAGCGCACCGCGGCGAAAGTTCAGGACACCGCCGGCAAAACCTTCCGCGGCAAAGCCGCGCCGCGCGGCCTCCAGCAGCGGCAGGCCGGCTTGAAGCGTGAATCTGAAAGCACGTCCCCTCGCCTCCACCCATTGAATGCGTTCGGTGGCGGGCGAGCCCGGCTGCTTGATACTCCGCATCTGCCGTGCTCAGCCCGTCCTGGCCTTGTCGAGGTCGAGCAGCCCGCGCGCCTCGAGCTCGTCGCGCACCATGCGCTTCGGCACCTTGCCGTAGCCGGATTTCGGCAGCGCATCCCAGAAGAAGAACCGCTTCGGCATCTTGTAGCGCGGCACCTTCGGCGACAGAAACGCCGCCATCTCCGCTTCGCTCACGGCCTTCGCGCCTTCCCGCGCAACGCAGACCGCAACGCCGACCTCGCCCCAGGTCGGATCGGGCACGCCGAGCACGGCGACCTCGCCGATCGCTGGGTGCGTCAGGATCTTCTCCTCGATCTCGCGCGGATAGATGTTGGAGCCGCCGGAGATGAACATGTCGGAGGCCCGTCCGGTGATGTAGACGAAGCCCTCCTCGTCCATGTGGCCAAGATCGCCGGTGCGGAACCAGCCGTTGCGAAACGCCTTCGCATTTGCTTCGGGATTGTCGTGATAGCCGGCGAACACGGCCGGCCCGATCACGCAGATCTCGCCGCTCTGGTTGGCTTTGAGCTCGCGGCCCTCGTCGTCCTGGATCGAGACCTGCATGCCGGTCCGTTCGAAGCCGCAAGTGCCGATCTTGGCGTGCGGGCCGTCCTCGGGATCGTGGAGTGCGGCCGGCAATACGGTGATGTTGCCGGTGACCTCGCCGAGGCCGAAATACTGCACGATGACCTTGCCGAGCTTCTTCAGCGCCGCCTTCTGGTCCTCGCGGTACATCGGCGCGCCCGCATAGATGACGTGGCGCAGCGAGGAATGATCGTATTTGTCGGCGGCGGGATGCTCGACCATCATCTTCAGGATGGTCGGCACGGTGAAGAGATTGCTGACGCGATGCGCCTCGATCAGGCGGAACGCCTCGTTGATGTCGAACTTCTCGGTCGGCAGCAGCACCGTGCATGCGCCGCGCGCGGTCTGCATCAATTGGTGTACGCCGGCGCCGTGCGAGAGCGGCGCCACCACCAGCGAGGCATCCTGCTCCGTCACACCCGGCGTGAGATCGGCAAGATGATTGGTGACGACGAATCCCATCTGGCCGTGGGTGAGCACGGCCGCCTTGGAGCGGCCTGTCGTGCCGGAGGTGAAGAAGAACCAGCAGGGATCGTCGTGCTCGACGGCGACATTCTCCACGGCAGCGCCCGCCTGCGAGGCGATGGCCTCGGCCACCGAGCGTTCGCCGAAGGCAGCCTTGCCGTCGATGCTCCAGGTGAATTGCAGCGCGCCGCCCTTCACGGAAGCGGCGTGCTCGGGAAAATCGATATGGCACAAAAACGCCTTCGCCCCGGACGCCTCTGCGAGATAGGCGACCTCATCGGGCATCAGGCGGAAATTGGTGGGCACCCAGACCGCGCCGAGGCGGAACGCGGCAAACATCGAGAAGAACATCTCGTCGCCATTCTTGGAATGGACGAGGATGCGATCACCCTTCGCAATGCCGCGTGCAGCAAGTGCAGCCGCCAGCGCCGAGACCTGCGCATCGATCTCGCGCCAGGTCCAGGACTTGTCACCCCAGACGAAGCCGGGACGCGCGCCATGCCGCCGCGCATTCTGGGTCAGCATATAGGCGAGATTCATGACGCGGCGAGACATGCGCAGGGGCTGCATCGGGCTTCCTCTTCGGCGACGGGCGGCACGCGAGCCGTCCGTTCATTGCGGCCCATTTATCGCCAACGCCAGCGGCCCTGCAAGGCCTGCGGCCGTGGACCTGCCCTACGGCTGCTTGAACGCAAACGGGGTCGCGCTGATGGCCTTGGCCTTCCAGCAGGCCTGCGCACCAAAGCCGCCGCAGAAGCTGCCATGCAGATCGAAGCGAATGGTGCGCGCGGCGCCGCGCTTCGCCGGTGGGGCCATGATCCTGTAGCGGAGGACGTAGCCGTCGAACACCTCACGTACGCTACCATCCGGCAGCGTCACCAGGATCTTCATGACGCATCCGCCGGTTCCGCAATAGGTCGTCTCGCGGTCGCCGCACTTGGTGTCCTGGAAATCGACGATGTAGTCCTCGCGGCCATCGCCGGTCAGGTCGATCCTGCGCACGGTATTGGGAGCGAAGGTCACCTGGCCGCCTTCCTGGCTCTTGCATTCCTCATTGGCAAAGCGCACGGCCTTCTGCACGCCGGGCGGATAGTCGGCCGGGTTGAACGGCTTTGCGTCGTCGGCACGCGCGCCGGTCGCGAGCAAGGTCACGAGGAGGATCAGGTATCGCATTGGCGTTGGTCGCAACGACGAGCGCAATCGTTCAGGGAATCTTAAACATGATCGACGCAACCTCGCTCAGTTCTTGCGTACAGAGTGCAGCATCATGGTCAAAGCGCCCGCCCTATTCCTGTTGTCGCTGGCGCTCGCCGGATGTGTCGCTACTCC
>NZ_JAEMSD010000284.1:0-5638 GCF_016462955.1 Bradyrhizobium sp.
CCGGCCGCGCGTAACAGCCTGTCGGCCGCGATGATCGCGAGCCTGCATGCGGAGTTCGACAGGATCCGCGACGACAAGGCCGTCCGCGGCGTCGTGATCGCCGCCAACGGTCCCGCCTTCTCCGCCGGCCCCGAGATGAAGGAGCTGACTGCGCGTCGCGCCGATCCCGATCGCGGCCGCGCCTTCTTCGCCGAGATGATGAATGCCTGCAGCGCGATGATGCAGGCGATCGTGCACCTGCCGAAGCCGGTGGTCGCCGCGGTCCAGGGTATCGCGACCGCAGCCGGTTGCCAGCTGGTTGCGAGCTGCGATCTCGCGATCGCCTCCGAGGCAGCAAGCTTTGCGACGCCCGGCGTCGATATCGGCCTGTTCTGCTCGACGCCCATGGTGGCGCTGTCGCGCAACGTGCCGCGCAAGCAGGCGATGGAGATGCTGCTGACGGGCGAGCCGATTCCAGCGGCGCGCGCCCGCGAGATCGGGCTGGTCAATCGCACCGTTCCCGCCGGCACCGAGCGCGACGCCGCGATTGCGCTGGCGCAGAAGGTCGCGTTGAAATCAGCATACACGATCAAGCTCGGCAAGGAAGCGTTCTATCGCCAGGCCGAGATGAGCCTTGCGGACGCCTATCGCTACACCGCAGAGGTGATGACCGAGAACATGATGGCGCGCGACGCCGAGGAAGGCATCGGCGCCTTCATCGAGAAGCGCGCGCCGACATGGCGGGATGAATAGTCAACTCCTCATCCTGAGGAGCCGCGGAAGGCGGCGTCTCGAAGGATAGAGGCCCGGCTGCCGCTTCATGGTTCGAGACGCGCGTTCCGCGCTCCTCACCGTGAGGGTCGGAGAAAGAAAATGATGAACCACGACGCCTATCCCGACAATTACATCCGCGGCATCCTCAATGGCGTGAAGTCGATCGCGATGGTCGGCGCCTCGCCGGTCAATGTGCGGCCGAGCTATTTCGCGTTCAAATATCTGGCGCAGCGCGGCTACGACATGATCCCGGTCAATCCCGGCCATGTCGGCAAGGAGCTGCTCGGCAAGCCGTTCATCGCCTCGCTCTCCGATATCGGTGGTCCCGTCGACATGATCGACATCTTCCGCAATTCCAGCCACATCATGCCCGTGGTCGAGGAGGCGCTCACGCTCGACCCGCTGCCGAAGGTGATCTGGATGCAGCTCGGCGCGCGCGACGACGCCGCGGCTGCGAGGGCGGAATCGGTTGGCATCAAGGTGGTGATGAACCGCTGCCCCAAGATCGAATACGGGCGCCTGTCATCCGAGATATCCTGGATGGGCGTCAATTCACGTACTCTGAGTTCCAAGCGCGCGCCGGCACCGACGCAGGGCATGCGGCTGTCCCTCAATCGGATGAGCGTCGGCGGCGGCACCACCACCGCATCTGATCGCGCTGCGAAGAACAAGAGCGAGCAAAGCTGACGCAATTGCGAAGGTTCTTCTCGCGACGCGACAATGCGTAGCACGATCATTTCGATGTGAAGCCGCGCCTTGACGGCGGCCGCGGCGCCGATCAGCATGCCGCGCGATTACAGACCACAAGAACAGGACGCCCAAATGAGCGATCGCCTTCCGGGATTCTCGACGCTTGCCGTGCATGCCGGTGCACAGCCCGACCCAACCACCGGTGCGCGCGCAACTCCGATCTACCAGACGACGTCCTTCGTCTTCAACGATGCCGACCACGCCGCATCGCTGTTCGGCCTGCAGGCGTTCGGCAACATCTATACCCGCATCGGCAATCCGACCAATGCGGTGCTGGAAGAGCGCGTCGCCGCGCTCGAAGGCGGCACCGCCGCGCTCGCGGTCGCCTCGGGCCACGCCGCGCAGGTCGTGGTGCTGCAGCAATTGCTCCAGCCCGGCGACGAGTTCATCGCCGCGCGAAAACTCTATGGCGGCTCGATCAACCAGTTCACGCATGCGTTCAAGAGCTTCGGCTGGAACGTGGTGTGGGCCGATCCCGATGACATCGCAAGCTTCGAACGCGCGGTGACGCCGCGCACCAAAGCCATCTTCATCGAGTCCATCGCCAATCCCGCTGGCAGCATCACCGACATCGAGGCGATCTCGACGGTGGCGCGCAAGGCGGGCGTGCCGCTGATCGTCGACAACACGCTGGCCTCGCCCTACCTGATCCGCCCGATCGACCACGGTGCCGACATCGTGGTGCACTCCCTGACGAAATTCCTCGGCGGCCACGGCAACTCCCTCGGCGGCATCATCGTCGATGCCGGCACCTTCGACTGGTCGACGGGCGGCAAGTATCCGATGCTGTCGGAGCCGCGCCCCGAATATCACGGCATCCGCCTCCAGGAGACCTTCGGCAATTTCGCCTTCGCGATCGCCTGCCGGGTGCTCGGCCTGCGCGATCTCGGCCCGGCGCTGTCGCCGTTCAACGCCTTCATGATCCTCACGGGAATCGAGACACTGCCGCTGCGCATGCAGAAGCACTGCGACAATGCCAAAGCGGTCGCCGAATTCCTCGCCGGCCATCCCGCGGTGGCATCGGTGAGTTATGCCGGCCTGCCGAGCGACAAATACAACCAGCTCGCGCGCAAATATGCGCCGAAGGGCGCGGGCGCAGTGTTCACCTTCAGCCTGAAGGGCGGTTATGACGCCGGGGTCAATCTGGTGTCGAAACTGCAATTGTTCTCGCATTTGGCCAATGTCGGCGACACCCGCTCGCTCGTCATCCATCCCGCCTCGACCACGCACAGCCAGCTCGACGACGCCGCCAAGATCAAGTCCGGCGCCGGCCCTGACGTGGTGCGGCTGTCGGTCGGCATCGAGGACAAGGAAGACCTGATCGCGGATCTCGAGCAGGCGCTGGGGGCGTAGTCGTCACCGTCATTCCGGGAAAGTCCGAAGGATCAGACCACAGGCGCGCAATTGCGCACCGGGGAATCTCGAGACTCCGGGTTCGGTGCTTTGCACCGCCCCGGAATGACGGCACCCCGTTAATCCTCATTAACCATATCTGCCCCATACATCGTCCTTGGATCGCCCCTTTGATTCGGAGCCGACGATGGTGCGCTGGATGGTGCCTGCCCTTGCAGCAATGCTGACGGTTTCAAGCGCGCTCGCCGCCGATCTGCCGGCCACGCCGAAGCGGCGCGCTGTCGCCAAAGACCCGCCGCAGGTCTACGTCGAGACCGATCCGGATGCGCTGATCTCGCCGGCCTATGGGGTCGGCAGCTATATCCGCAACCTGCCGGGCACCCCGCTGCTGCCGGGCTCGCACACCCTGCCCGGCTATTACGGCCGCCCCTGGAGCTACGACTATCAGGGCGCATATTACGGCGGCAAGCAGGTCGATTATTTCTGGCGCCTGCCCTATGCATGCGGCGTCTACGGCTATTGCTGATCAGCCGGGCTGATGGTGATCAGCCGGGCTGACCCACGGGGACCGCGCGCGGCTGCGATTCCGCAGGTTGCCGCGCTGCAAGCCGATCCACCTGCATCACCGCGAGCGTCAGCACCACGATCGCGACCGCCTGATGCGCGAGCGCAAGGCCGATCGGCACCTGGTTGAGCAGCGTGAGGATGCCGAGAACCGCCTGCACGCTCACCGCCGCAAACAACCACAGCGCGCCGCTCGCCGCCGCCCCTGCGCGCGAACGCACCGCGTCGATCGCATGCAGCGCCGCCAGCGCGAACAGCGCGTAGGCCATCATGCGATGCTCGAACTGCACCGTCAGCACGTTGTCGAACATGTTACGCCACCACGGCGTCTCGAACCACAGCCGCTCGGCGGACGGGATGAAAGCGCCGTCGATCTCGGGCCAGGTGTTGTAGGCACGCCCGGCGCGCAGGCCCGCAACCAGCGCGCCGAAATAGATCTGCACGAAGGTCACGGCGAGGAGCAGCGCGCTGGTCAACCGCAGCCGTCCAGGCACTGCGATCTGCGGCCGCTCCTTGAGGCGCCGCACGGTCCAGACGATGCCGGCGAAGATCACGAGCGCCAGCACCAGATGCGTCGCCAGCCGATATTGCGAGACCTCGGTGCGTTCCGTCAGGCCCGAAGCCACCATCCACCAGCCGACCGCGCCCTGGAGCCCGCCCAGCGCGAACAATAGCCACAGTCGTCGCTTCAGCTCACCGGAGAGGCCACCGCGCCACAGAAAGAACAGGAACGGCAACAGATACGCAGCGCCGATGAAGCGGCCCAGCAGCCGGTGGCTCCATTCCCACCAGAAGATCTCCTTGAACTCGGACAGGCTCATGCCCGCATTGAGCTCGCGATATTGCGGGATCTTCTTGTAGGCCTCGAACGCCTCGGTCCACTGCGCCTCGGTGAGCGGCGGAACACTGCCGGTGACCGGCTTCCATTCCACGATCGAAAGGCCGGATTCCGTCAGCCGCGTCGCGCCACCGACCAGCACCATCAGCGCGATCAACGCGGCAACGGCGATCAGCCACACGCGTACGGCGCGATGCGGCTCGGACGGGGCGGAAATCGTCGTCATCACAGGCAAAAACCAGGCTTGAACCGGACTGCGTGCCCCTTATAGTCCCCCGCTCCCGCAGCGCAAGTTACGCGAAGGCCGCCAATAATCCGCCATGACCATCCGCACCCGTAAGTTCCTCGGCGCCATCCTGCTCCTGGTGCTGGCCACGGTCTGGGCCCTGCTCGGCATGGCGGCGGCGCAGATGCCGTGGATCGCCGAATCCGGCTGGCGACAGGCGATCTACTATGTGGTCGTCGGCATGGGCTGGGTGCTGCCGGCGATGCCGATCGTGAGCTGGATGCAGCGGCCCGACCGCGTCAAGTCCGGCTCGTAGCACTGCCGGTCGGCCGTACCGGCGCGAAGGCAGCGCCCGACACCAGCACGCGCAGCAGGCGCAGGGAACCAACGCGGCCGTTCCAGCAGATCCGCGGCAACGCGCGCAGATTGGTACGACCTTCCGCCTCCACGATGCCGGGGATCGTCGACACCGCGCTGGCAAAGCCTGCCTCCTCCGCCATCACGACGTGGCTGCGCCGGAACGAGGCGCGGTCGCCGAACGGAAAGGCGGAATGCCTGATCTCGCGGTGGAAAGCCGATTCAGCAACGGCCTTGCCCATCTTCATCTCGCGCAGCGCGGCCGGATCCGTCAGATTGGCGAGATCGGGATAATTCACGGTCGCGCTGCCGATCGTGACCAGCGGATCCGCAGCGAACCTCGCAAGGTCCTCCCAGTTCATCGACGCCTCGCGCGAGAGCGCGGCGAGGTCGACGCGGTAGCGCGTGCAGAGGTCGGCGATCGCAGCCGACAGGTTCGCATGCGGCAGCGAGCGCAGCCAGCCCTCGAGATGGGAGAACAGCGCCCGCTTCCCGGCATCGTCGGTAACGGTAAATCGCTGCTCCTTCTCGCCCATCATCAGGATGATGCGGCTCTCGCGCGCGATCACCTGCTCCAGCCCCAGCCACCAAGCCTCGCCGACGCCGTCCGGAAAGGCGGTCGGCACATAGATCGTGAAGGGCACGGCGTGACGCGTCAGCACCGGATAGGCAAAGGTGGCGAGATCCTTGCTGGCGCCGTCGAAGGTCAGCGCCACGAAGCGACGCTTCTCCGGCAGCGTCACCGCGCGCCGGCAGACTTCGTCCATGCCGACGAGATCGTAGTCCCAGCGCTTCAG
>NZ_JAEMSD010000284.1:5648-8858 GCF_016462955.1 Bradyrhizobium sp.
CACGAATGGCGCGGTCGAGAAATTGAGGGGTGACCTCGTGCTTTCGCAGCGGCTGAAATCCGCCCCGGCGCCGCGGCCGCACATGTCGAAAGCACAGGATGGCGCCGGCACCGCGGCTGCGCAGCAGAGCCCGGCCAGTGAACCAGGCCAGCTCGAGGCGCAGCCGTTGGAGCCATCTGTCGTCGGAAGCCACAATCCCACCCTTCGCGCTCGCCCGGCGGTCCGTTCCCTCCGCGATCGTCATTACCCTTTGTTGACCTTTGTTTGCAAAGGTCGGCCACAGGCCGAACGACGCATTTTTCGATTTCTCGACAGGTTTCGCGAATGACCATGGCTGCGGCGATGCAAAGCCGGACGGCAGAAGCGCCAGCGCGGTCGAAAGCGAGCCGTATCGCGCAGGTTGATGTCGTCACCGAACTCGCCGAGGCCGAGGTGGTCTGGCGCGCCTTCGAGGCCAACGGCCATCTCTTCACGCCTTACCAGCGTTTCGACCTGCTCGGCCCGTGGCAAAGACAGGTCGGCGCCCGCGAAGGCGCCTTGCCGTTCGTCGTGATCGCCCGCGACGCCGAGCGCCGGCCGCTCCTGCTGCTGCCATTCTCGCTGCGCCAAAGCCGCGGCGTGCGCACGGCCTGCTTCATGGGCGGCAAGCACACGACCTTCAACATGGGTCTGTGGAATGCCGAGTCCGCAGCGCAGGTCACCAGCGCCGATCTCGACGCACTGCTTGCGCCGCTGAGCGAGCATGTCGACGTACTCGTGCTCGGCCAGCAGCCGCTGCGCTGGCACGACCAGCAGAATCCGTTTGCATTGCTGCCGCGACAGAGTTCGATCAACGGCTGTCCACTGCTGGCGCTGGAGCCCGGCGGCCTACCGGAATCGCGGATCAGCAATTCCTTCCGCCGCCGCCTCAAGAGCAAGGAAAAGAAGCTCCAGGCACTCGCAGGCTATCGCTATCACCTGGCCACGACGGACACCGATATCACCCGCCTGCTCGACTGGTTCTTCCGCGTCAAGCCGGCGCGGATGGCCGAGCAGAAATTGCCGAACGTCTTCGCCGAGCCCGGCGTCGAACAGTTCATCCGCAGCGCCTGCCTTGCCCCGCGCGGTGAAGGCCGCGCCATCGACATCCACGCGCTCGAATGCGACTACGAGGTTATCGCGATCTTCGCCGGCGTCGCCGACGGAGAGCGCTTCTCGATGATGTTCAACACCTACACGATGTCCGAGCACGCCCGTTACAGCCCCGGCCTGATCCTGATGCGCTACATCATCGATTGCTACGCCGAACGCGGCTACCGCTCGCTCGACCTCGGCATCGGCACGGACGACTACAAGCGGATGTTCTGCAAGGACGACGAGGAGATCTTCGACAGCTTCGTGCCCCTGACCTCGCGCGGCAAGCTCGCGGCGATGGCGATGTCCTCGCTCAGCCACGGCAAGCGCCTGGTGAAGCAGAACCAGATGCTGTTCGACATGGCCCGACGGCTGCGGCAGGCGTTCGGGTAAAGGACCCTCCGCATACACTGATGTCGTAGGGTGGGCAAAGCGGAGCGTGCCCACGTCTTCTTCGCATCAACAGCAGGTGGTGGGCACGGCGCAAACGCGCCTTTGCCCACCCTACGATTCGAATGTACGGAGAAAGAAGAGCCTACGCTGCCACCACGCGCGGCGTCTCCACGGCATCCGCCGGCTGCACCGGCTTGCTCAGCATCGTCACCTCGCTGAAGCCGACCGCCTTCAACTGCTCGCACATCAGGATGCGCGCCTCCGCTTCCATCGACGCATCGGGCACCACGACGGCGCGGGCATGCGCCGTCAACAGGTCGGCCGGCAGGTCCGAGGCGCTGCCGGCGTCGATCAGCACGTGATCGTAGGCGCGCAGCAGGGCGTCGATCGCAAGCGCCACGCGCGGCGATTGCAGCAGGCTGCGGTCGAAGCCGGGACGGCCGGGCATCACGAGGTGCAGCCGCGACAGCTTGTCCCGGGTGATGATCTGCGCGAACGACGCCTCGCCCTGCATCAGTTCGGCAAGGCCCGGAGCCGACGCATCGACGGACACCGCGGCAATGATCGGCGAGTCTGCTGCGAGATCGACGACGACGACGCGGGCATCGCGCGAAAGGTGCCGGGCGAGCGTGAGGGCCGACAACGTGATGGCGTCGCCGGGCGCGGTGCCGAGCACCGTGACCTTTCGCGCGGCAGCGCCCGCGTCGCGCAGATTGTCGGCCAGACGCTCGATCTCGGCGAACTCGGTGACGTCCATGCCGGTCGGCATCGCAGGCTGCAGCGGCGCGGGCTCCGCCTGGACCGGATCGACGACGGGGTCCAGATCAGGCTGGGCGGCGCGCTGAACCACGATCGGCTCACGGCGCACCGGCGCCTGGGCCGGGCCCATTGCCACTGCCACCCGCGGAGCGGTCTGACGTAGCAGCTCGCCGGTGACGACGACTCCGGACGACAGCAAAAGCGTCGCGATGGTCGCGATCAACACGATCGGCAGCTTCTTCGGATAGGCCGGCGTGTTCGAGGCCATGGCGCGCGAGATGATGCGGCCGTCCGTCGGCGCGGTATCGATGGTTTCGCGGGTATTGGCCTCGCGGTACTTGGCAAGGTACGTTTCCAAAAGGTCGCGTTGCGCCTTGGCCTCGCGCTCCAGCGCGCGGAGCTGGACGTCCTGGCCGTTGGTGGAGGCTGCCTGCTTCTTGAGCTGCTCGAGGCTCGTCATCAGCCCGTCGACCCGGCCGCTCGCGATCCGCGCGTCGCTTTCGAGCGAGCGCGAGATCTTGGCCGCTTCGTCCCGGATCTGATTGTCGAGATCGCCGAGCTGCGCCTTCAGCTCCTTGATCCGCGGATGATTGCCGAGCAGCGTGGACGACTGCTCCGCAAGTTGCGCGCGCAGCGTCACGCGCTGCTCCGACAGCCGCCGCATCAATTCCGAGTTCACGACCTCGGACGCCTCGATCGGCTTGCCGCTCTGGAGCATTTCCTTGATCAACCGCGCCTTGGATTCCGCGTCCGCCTTCATCGAGCGCGCATTGTTGAGCTGGGTGTTGACCTCGCCCATCTGCTGGTTCGAAAGCGTGGTGTTGTTGGTGCCGACGAACAGGCTCGACTTGGAACGGAAGTCCTCGACCCGAGCCTCGGCCTCGGAGACCTTCTTGCGCAAGCTCTCGATCTCGCCGGCCAGCCACTGGCTGGCGTTCTTGGCCT
>NZ_JAEMSD010000754.1 GCF_016462955.1 Bradyrhizobium sp.
GCCGGCGCTCGAGACATTCCTGCAGCTCGAAGCCGGCGGCTGGAAGGGCAAGCGCGGCACTGCGCTGGTCCAGCATGCGGGCGATGCGACCTTCATCCGCCGCGCCGTCCCCGCGCTGGCGGAGACCGCACAATGCGAAATCGTGACGCTGCGCGCCGGCGCGACGCCGGTCGCCGCCGGCATCGTGCTGCGCCACCAGAATCGCGCCTTCTTCTTCAAGCTCGGCATCGACGAGCGCTATGCCAAATATTCGCCGGGCGTGCAGCTCACGCTCGACCTCACCCGGCATCTCTGCGCCGATCCCGCCATCGCCAGCGCGGACTCCACCGCGACCGCCGACCATCCCATGATCAATCCGATCTGGCGCGGGCGTTTTGCCGTCGGTGACGTCCTGATCCCGCTGCGGCGGCACGATCCCATAGTGGCGCTCATTCACGCCGCGGTTGCAGCCCACGGCGCCGCCTACGAGGCGGCGCGGCGCGCGGTCCATCTGCTCCGCAGATAGACCAGCTATTCTGCGGCCTGCGCGTTGATCTCCGCCGAGACCTGGCGGATGGCGCGGGCGAGCAAGTTGGGATCCTGTGCGCCGGAGACGGCGTATTTCTGCGCGAAGACGTAGGTCGGCACGCCGGAGATGCCTTTCTCTGCCGCCTCCTGCGCGTCGGCCGAGACGCGCGCGACGTCCTCGTCGGTGGCGAGGCGCCTGCGCACGTCCTCTGCATCGAGGCCGACATCAGCGGCCGCCTGCACCAGCACGTTGACGTCGGTGAGGTCGCCACCATCCCGGAAATAAAGCTCCATCAGGCGCTGCTTCATCTCGGGCGCCTTGCCGATCGCCTCCGCCCAGAGGATGAGGCGGTGGCAGTCGGTGGTGTTGGGCTGGCGCGCCACGAGCTCCGGCTTGTAGACGAGGCCTTCTTCGCTCGCTGCGGCAACGACGCGCCCCGCAATGCCCTTGTAGGCTTCGACCGAGCCGAACTTCTGGGTGAGATAATCGTCACGGCTGATGCCCTCGCGCGGCACCCAGGGATTGAGGAAGAAGGGACGGAAGTTGAGCTTGACGGGAACGTCGGGCACCAGCGCCAGCGCGCTCTCGATCCGGTGCTTGCCGATATAGCACCACGGGCACACCACGTCGGAGACGACGTCGATCTGGAGCGGTTTCAGCGTGCTCATGTCAGCGCCTCCTTCGGGCAGGTCACGGGTTCGCCCAAAGATAAGCAGAACCCGCCCCGAGGCAAGAGCGCTACTTCATGGCTGCCGCCATCTGCTTCAGCCGCTCGGCGGTGCGTTCGTCCGCCGGGAAGAACGTCTCGAGTGCCAGCTCCGACAGCGTGATGTCGACGGGCGTGCCGAACACCATGGTGGTGGAGAAGAAGCTGAGGATCTCTCCGCCGCGCCTGAGCTTGAAGGGAATGGCGACATGGTCGTTCGACAGCGGCGCCGAACGCGCCGGGAGCGGATAGCTCTTCAGGTCGTTGTAGAGCCTGATCAATTCAGGATCGGCCGTTGCCTCGCATTGCCGGTGCAGCCGCTCCAGCAGATGCCCGCACCATTCGGCGAGATTGACCGTGCGCGGTGCCAGCGCCTCGGGATGGAAGGCGAGCCGCAGCACGTTGAGGGGCTGGCCGAGCAGATGCTGCGGAATGCCGTCGAGCAGCGGCGCCACCATGCGATTGGCGGAGACCAGATTCCAGTGCCTGTCCACCGCAAGCGCAGGGTTGGGCTCATGCGCTTTCAGGACGAGGTCGATCGCCTGGCGGGCTGATTTCAAGGCGGGATCCTCCAGCGGGCGCTGCGGAAAGGCCGGCGCGAAACCGGCCGCTACCAGCAGCACGTTGCGTTCGCGCAGGGGGACGTCGAGCCGTTCGGCCAGTCTCAGCACCATGTCGCGCGAAGGCGCAGCGCGGCCGGTCTCGACGAAGCTCAAATGCCGCGCCGAGATCTCGGCTTCGCCGGCGAGATCGAGCTGGCTCATGCGGCGGCGCTGCCGCCATTCGCGCAAATGATCGCCGACATGGAGCGGCTGGCTGCGTTCGGTCCGTGCGGTGGAGGCATGTGCGTTCATGGCCGGAAACCTACCATGCGGAATTCCGCGCTTCCATTACCGGCGAGGTAATCGAATTCGGACGCAGAGGCGCGCATCTTCTGTCGCAACAGGAGAGATGACCATGATCGCGCTGCTGCTCTACCGGACCGTCGCAGACCACGTCCTGCCCTGGATGATGGCGTTCGCAACCCGGATGCTGGCGCGCAGCCTCAACATGCCGGAGCCGCTGCTGCATTCCACCGGCGACTATGTCGTCGCGCAGGTTACCGCCTTCGAGCACAGCGTCGGGAGAAGCCTCTCCCCGTTCCGCCTCGCCCGCCTGCTGCGCGCCCGGTGGCGCGGTCGGCATTGAGTTCCACCCCGAGC
>NZ_JAEMSD010000285.1:0-2780 GCF_016462955.1 Bradyrhizobium sp.
CGCTACGCATTTCGCTGCGCTGCATGCGTAGCGACCCTTCCCCTCCAGGCCCCCTCCAGGGGAGGGTAAGCGAGAACCCTACCTCTTCCACCGCTCCGCAAACCTGTGCAGCGGCATGAAGGTCTCGCACAAGTCTCGCCCGAGCGGCGTCAGCCCGTAACCTCCACCGTCGCCCAGCTCCACGAATCCCGCTTCCCGCAGCTCGGTCAGCCGCGCCTGCAGCACCGTCGGCGAGGCCTCGTCGCAAGCGCCGCGCAACGCGCGCGAGGTGAGGGGTCCATCGCGCAACTCCCACAAGATTCGCAAGGCCCAGCGCCGACCGAGCAGGTCGAGCAGCGCCATGATCGGCCGCCCGGTGCGGGAGCCGCGGACGCTGTGTGTCTTTACGGCTTGTTTGGCCATCGTCGCCTCTTGCGCCATGCTACAAATAATGTAGCTTACATGCTACTGTAAGTGTAGCAGATGGAGTGGCCGATGTCCGAAGCCAGACCGCGCATTGCCCCGCTCGCGGCGCCTTATCCCCCGGAGATCCAGGCGCAATTCGACCGCATCATGCGCGGAGCGCCGCCGCTGATGCTGTTCCGGGTGATGGCGCGCCATGGCCGCGCCTGGGACAAGTTTCGCGCCGGCGGGCTGCTTGATCCGGGGCCCCTCTCGCTGCGGCAGCGCGAGATCGTCATCGACCGCACCTGCGCGCTGAACGGATGCGAATATGAATGGGGCGTGCATGTCTCGGTCTTTGCCGGACCGGCAAAGCTCTCCGAGGACGAGGTGCGTGCGACGGTGCTCGGCGATGCGACGTCGGCGTGCTGGTCACCAGCCGAGCAGGCGCTGATCGCCGCCGTTGACGCGTTGCATCATCGCGCGACGCTGTGTGACGGGGAGTTTGCCGCGCTATCGGCGCACTACGACGAGGCGCAAATCCTCGAGATCATGCTGCTGTGCGGTTTCTATCGCACCGTGTCGTATCTGGCGAACGGGCTGAAGTTGCCGCTGGAGGAGAATGCGGCGCGGTTTCCGGCGGCCCTCTAGCGGCCGCAATGATGAGGTGAGAGGGCGCGCGCCCTACGCCACGCCCGCGCGCAGCAGGTCGTGGAGATGCACGATCCCGACCACCTTGCCGGCCTCGGTCACCAGCAGCGTCGTGATCTTGCGCGTGTTCAGCACCTCGATCATCTCGGTCGCCAGCATCGAGGGCGGCACGCTCTTGGGCTGCTTCGTCATGATCTCGTCGACGGTCACCGTCAGCAGATCGGGCCGCATGTGACGGCGCAGGTCGCCGTCGGTGATGATGCCGACCGCCTCGCCGGCAGCGTTGACGATGCAGACGCAGCCGAGCCCCTTGGCCGACATCTCGACCACGGCCTCGGACATCTCGGTGCCGAGCGGCTTCATCGGGATTTCCGCGCCGGTGCGCATGTAGTCGCGGACGAATTTCAGCATCGCGCCCAGCTTGCCGCCGGGATGGAAATGCGCGAACTCCAGCGCCGTGAAGCCGCGCCCTTCGAGCAGCGCGATCGCGAGCGCATCGCCGATCGCGGCCTGCATCAGCGTCGACGTCGTCGGTGCCAGATTGTGCGGGCAGGCCTCGCGCGCCTTCGGCAACTCGATCACGAGGTCGGCGGCCTGTCCCAGCGAGGACGAAGCGTTCGAGGTCACCGCGATCATCGGGATCGCAAACCGTGCCGAATAGTTCACGAGGTTCTTCATCTCGGGCTGCTCGCCGGACCAGGACAGCGCCAGAATGACGTCGTCGGGCGTGATCATGCCGAGATCGCCATGGCCGGCTTCGGCGGCGTGCACGAAGAAGGCCGGCGTGCCGGTCGAGGCCAGCGTTGCCGCGATCTTGCGCCCCATATGGCCTGACTTGCCGAGTCCGGTGACGATGACGCGGCCCTTGGCGTTGCGGATCAGGTCCACCGCTTTCGCGAACGTCGTGCCGAGCGGGCCGCGCAGGGCGGCGGCGAGGGCGTTGATGCCGCCGCTCTCCGTCTCCAGGGTGCGGAGCGCGGATTCGACGCTGTCAGGGATGGAGCCGGATGATTGGGTCATCAGCGGTTTCGAACTCGGCATGCTCTGGTCCAGGGAGGAGGGGCGCTCGCCCATTGGCGCCTGCTTAGCACGGCCAGACCCGCGAGGCGACGCGCGCTCCGGCGCCCTCAACCGGTCATTAACCATAATTGTTTTAACTCCATTAACGATGGTTCCTGTCAGTCGGCGGGGACGATCATGGAAGCAGTTGATTTTGTTGGGATAATTCCATCGTGGGGTCGTCTCCAGGCAGGAGCCGGAGCACTGTCGCGCATTTCCTGCGCGCGGCTTTGCCGTGCCTCGCGTTGACGGCCCTCGGCAGCGGTCCGGTGGCGGCCCAGAGCCTCACGCCCGACCTGTTCAACCCCAATCGCGGCGGCTTTGCCTCGCCCGACATGCTGCCGACGCGCCGAACAGCCGGCGTGCCGCAGTCTCCGTCCGACGCGCTGCCCAGGCTGCCCGATCCCAATGCCGGCCCGCGCCAGCAGACGCCGGCAAACTCGCGTGTCGGTCAGGTCCCGACCTATGGCCTGCCGGCCGCGAATGGTGCGAGCGGCTCGGGTTACGACTCGCTCAATCGCAAGCGGCAGCAGCCGAAGCTCTATCCGGGGCAGCCGAAGCCGAAGCGTCCGGCCGGCCCCGGTTCGCCGACGCCGCCGGCAGCGCCGGCCGCGACGCTAACCCCGCCGCGCATCGCACCGCCGCCGTCGGAGACGGCGCACAAGGTGCCCGTGCCGCCGGCCATGGCG
>NZ_JAEMSD010000285.1:2790-8821 GCF_016462955.1 Bradyrhizobium sp.
ACGTGCCCGGCCAGCCGCTGCGCCGCCGCCTCAAGCTGGACGAGGATCCGTTCGGTGCGGTCGGCGACTATGCCGGCAGCTTCCTGATCAAGGGCGGGCTCGAGCTCTCCGCCGGCTACGACACCAATCCGACGCGCCTCAACAAGCCGGTCGGCTCGCCCGCCTATGTCATCGCGCCGGATCTGCTCGTGGTGTCCGATTGGGAGCGCCATGCGCTGGTCGCCGATCTGCGCGGTTCGTTCTCCGGCTACACCAACGACATGCCGGCGACGCTCAACGGCCTCGCCTCGCCGTCGCCGGTCGAGGCCAACCGGCCCGATTTCAACGGCCATGTCGATGGCCGGCTCGACGTCACCCGCGATTTCAAGCTGCTCTCGCAGCTCCGCCTGCGGCTCGCCACCGACAATCCCGGCAGCCCGAACGTGCAGGCCGGCCTGCAGAAATACCCGGTCTATGCCACTTACGGCACGACCATCGGCTTCGACCAGACCTTCAACCGCTTCCAGGTCTCCGCCGGCGCCACCATCGATCGCACCGCCTACACCGATTCGAAGCTCATCGACGGCACGACCTTCCCCAACAGAGATCGCGACTTCAATCAATATGGCGGCGTCGGACGCTTCTCCTATGACCTGAAGCCGGGCCTGAAGCCGTTCGTCGAGATCCAGGGCGACACCCGCGTCCACGACCAGGCCGCCGACCGCAACGGCTACTTCCGCGATTCCAACGGCGGCTATGCCAAGATCGGCTCGTCCTTCGAGTTCTCGCGCATCCTCACCGGCGAGATCTCGGTCGGCTATTCCGCGCGCAACTACACCGACCCGCGCCTCAGCCAGCTCGCCGGCTTCCTCACCACGGGCTCGCTGATCTGGAACGCGAGCGGCCTCACCACGGTGAAGCTCTTCACCGACACGCAGATCAACGAAACCACGATTCCCGGCTCCTCCGGCGTGCTGGTGCGCACCTACGCGGCCGAAGTCGACCACGACTTCCGCCGTTGGCTCACCGCGGTCGGCAAGTTCACCTACGGCACGTACGACTACCAGAACCAGGGTCGCAACGACAAAACCTACTCGCTCGAAGGCAATCTGATCTACAAGCTCAACCGCAACATCTGGGTGAAGGGCACGCTGCGCCACGACATCCTGGATTCGAACATCGCCGCGGCGAGCTCGCAGGGCACAGTGATGCTGCTGGGGGTGAGGCTGCAGAATTGAGGGCGCCTGCTTGCGCGTCTCACGAGACGAAGCCGAAGGGGCGCGGCTCTCTCTATCGTCATTCCGGGGCGCGCGAAGCGCGAACCCGGAATCCATTTATTCACCAACCCTGAGGCCCGATGGATTCCGGATTCGCGCCAAGTGGCGCGTCCCGGAATGACCGGCTTGCTACCGCGGCAGATCCGTCTTCCCCATCAAAAACGTGTCGATCGACCGCGCGCACAGCCGGCCCTCGCGGATCGCCCACACCACGAGCGACTGGCCGCGGCGCATGTCGCCCGCGGTGAACACGTTCGGGCGCGAGGTCTGGTAGTCGAGCGTGTTGGCCTTGACGTTGCCGCGCGGGTCGAGGTCGACCGCGAGCAGCTTCAAGAGGCCCTCGTGCACGGGATGGACGAAGCCCATCGCGAGCAGGACGAGATCGGCGTCGAGCTCGAATTCGGTGCCGGCAATCGGCTTGAAACTGTCGTCGACGCGCACGCAGTGCAGCTTCTTGACCTGGCCGTTCTCGCCCGAGAACTTCTGCGTCAGCACGGCGAATTCGCGCACCGCGCCTTCGGCCTGGCTCGACGAGGTCCGCATCTTCAGCGGCCAGTTCGGCCAGGTCAGGCCCTTGTTCTCGCGCTCGGGGGGCGCGGGCATGATCTCGAGCTGGGTCACCGAGAGCGCGCCCTGGCGCAGCGAGGTGCCGATGCAGTCGCTTCCGGTGTCGCCGCCGCCGATGACGACGACGTGCTTGCCGGCGGCCAGGATCTCCTGGACGCCGCCGAGCGGCTCCGCGGAGACGCGGCGGTTCTGCTGCGGCAGGAAGTCCATGGCGTAGTGGATGCCGGAGAGCTCGCGGCCGGGGATCGGCAGGTCGCGCGGGGCTTCCGCGCCGCCGGTCAGGGCGATCGCATCGTACTCGTTGAGCATCTCGCGTGGATCGACATTGCCGTCCGCGCCGACATGGCTGTTGTAGTGGAAGGTGACGCCTTCGCCTTCCATCTGCGCCACGCGGCGGTCGATGACGCCCTTCTCCATCTTGAAGTCGGGGATGCCGTAGCGGAGCAGGCCGCCGGCCTTGGCGTACTTCTCGAACAGATGCACGTCGTGGCCGGCGCGGGCGAGCTGCTGGGCGCAGGCCATGCCGGCGGGACCGGAGCCGATCACCGCGACCTTCTTGCCGGTCTTGTGGGCGGCGACTTCAGGCTTCAGCCAGCCATTGTCCCAGGCGCGGTCGACGATCGCGCATTCGATTGTCTTGATGGTGACGGGGTTGTCGTCGATGTTGAGCGTGCAGGACGCCTCGCACGGCGCCGGGCAGATGCGGCCGGTGAACTCCGGGAAATTGTTGGTGGAGTGCAGGTTGCGCGAGGCTTCTTCCCAATTGCCCTGGTAGACGAGGTCGTTCCAGTCGGGGATCTGGTTGTTGACGGGGCAGCCGGGCGTGCCGGGCGCCACCGAGCCGGTGCCGTGGCAATAGGGAATGCCGCAATTCATGCAGCGCGCCGCCTGGTCGCGCACCTCCTTCTCGGAGAGCGGAACGACGAACTCCTTGTAATGCTGCACGCGTTCGGTGACCGGGGTGTACTTGCGGTCGTGCCGTTCGATTTCCAGAAAACCCGTGATCTTGCCCATTAAACCCGAAGTCCCTGCCGCTTAAATTCTTTGTTCTCTCACTCCTCATCCTGAGGAGCGGCGCGCGTTTCGCGCCGCGTCTCGATGGATAGAGGCCCGGATGGTGACCTCATGGTGCGAGACGCAGCTATCGCGCTCCTCACCATGAGGGCTCTTTCTTACGCCCCGATCGCGATTTTCGGCTCCGCGTCCGCGTTGGCGGCCATCTCGCGCAGCGCGCGCCGGTACTCGACCGGCATCACCTTGCGGAATTTGGGCAGCCAGTCCTTCCAATTGGCGAGGATGTCGGCGGCGCGCTTGGAGCCGGTGGCCTTGGCGTGGCGCGAGATCAAGACGTGCAGCCGCTCGACGTCGGAGGCGAGCAGGTTCTTGAACACGTCGACCCGGCCGTGCGCCTCGAGGTCGCCCGAGGCGTGATAGGTGTCGGCGTTGATCATCTCCTCCGACAGCACCGGCTCGAGCTCGACCATCGCCATGTTGCACAGCCTGTCGAAGTCGCCGGTCTCGTCGAGCACATAGGCGATGCCGCCGGACATGCCGGCCGCGAAGTTGCGCCCGGTCTTGCCGAGCACCACCACGATGCCGCCGGTCATGTACTCGCAGCAATGATCGCCCGCGCCCTCGACCACGGCGACCGCGCCGGAATTGCGCACGGCAAAGCGTTCGCCGGCGATGCCGCGGAAGTAGCACTCGCCCTCGATCGCGCCGTACATCACGGTGTTGCCGACGATGATGCTCTCTTCCGGCACGATGGCGGAGTTCCTCGGCGGCTTGACGATGATCTTGCCGCCCGAGAGGCCCTTGCCGACATAGTCGTTGCCTTCGCCTTCGAGCTCGAAGGTGACGCCGTGCGCGAGCCAGGCGCCGAAGGCCTGTCCGGCCGTGCCCTTGAGGCTGACATGGATGGTGTCGTGCGGAAGACCCGCATGGCCGTAGATCTTGGCGACCGCGCCCGACAGCATCGCGCCCGCGGAGCGGTTGGTGCTGTTGATGTTGGCCTCGATCTTGACCGGCGCGCCGCGGTCGAGCGCGGCCTGCGCCTTCTCGATCAGCGTGCGGTCGAGCACCGCCTCCAGATGATGGTTCTGGCGCTCGGAGTGGTAGATCTTCTGGCCCTTCTCTTCCTTCTGCTTGACGAACAGCTTGGAGAAGTCGAGGCCCTTGGCCTTCCAATGCGCGACCAGCTTGGTCTGGTCGAGCAGCTGAACCTGGCCGACCATCTCGTTGAAGGTGCGGAAGCCGAGCGAGGCCATGATCTCGCGGACTTCCTCGGCGACGAAGAAGAAGTAGTTGATGACGTGCTCGGGCTGGCCGGTGAAGCGCTTGCGCAGGACGGGGTCCTGGGTCGCGACGCCGACCGGGCAGGTGTTGAGATGGCACTTGCGCATCATGATGCAGCCGGCCGCAATGAGCGGCGCTGTAGCAAAGCCGAACTCGTCGGCTCCGAGCAGCGCGCCGATCACGACGTCACGGCCGGTGCGGAAGCCGCCGTCGACCTGGACCACGATGCGGCTGCGCAGCCGCTCGCGCACCAGCGTCTGGTGGGTTTCGGCGAGGCCGATCTCCCACGGCGAGCCCGCATGCTTGATCGAGGTCAGGGGCGATGCACCGGTGCCGCCCTCGAAGCCGGCGATGGTGACATGGTCGGCACGCGCCTTGGCGACGCCTGCGGCCACCGTGCCGACGCCGATCTCGGAGACCAGCTTGACCGAGACGTCGCCCTCAGGGTTGACGTTCTTGAGGTCGTAGATCAGCTGCGCCAGGTCCTCGATCGAGTAGATGTCGTGGTGCGGCGGCGGCGAGATCAGGCCGACGCCCGGGGTCGAGTGCCGCACCCTTGCGATGGTGGCGTCGACCTTGTGGCCGGGGAGCTGGCCGCCTTCGCCGGGCTTGGCACCCTGCGCCATCTTGATCTGCATCATGTCGGAGTTGACGAGATACTCCGTGGTGACGCCGAAGCGGCCCGAGGCGACCTGCTTGATCGCCGAGCGCATGGAATCGCCGTTCGGCATCGGCTTGAAGCGGTCGGCTTCCTCGCCGCCTTCGCCGGTGTTCGACTTGCCGCCGATCCGGTTCATCGCGATCGCGAGCGTGGTGTGCGCCTCGCGCGAGATCGAGCCGAAGCTCATCGCGCCGGTGGCGAAGCGCTTGACGATGTCCTTGGCCGGCTCGACCTGGTCGAGCGGCACCGGCTTGCGCTTCTCCTCATCCGCGTTCTTGATCCGGAACAGGCCGCGCAGCGTCAGAAGCCGCTCCGACTGCTCGTTGAGGATTTTTGCGAAGGCGCGATAGCGCTCCTGCGAATTGCCGCGCGCGGCGTGCTGCAGCAGTGACACCGATTCGGCGGTCCAGGCATGGTCCTCGCCGCGGCTGCGATAGGCATATTCGCCGCCGACATCGAGCGCGCTCTTGTAGACCAGTGCATCGCCGAACGCGTCGGCGTGGCGGCGCACCGCCTCTTCCGCGATTTCGGACAGACCCACGCCCTCGACGCGGGTATGCGTGCCCGCAAAGAACTTGCCGACGAAATCCGCCTTGAGACCGACGGCGTCGAAGATCTGCGCGCCGCAATAGGACTGGTAGGTCGAGATGCCCATCTTGGACATCACCTTGAGCAGGCCCTTGCCGATCGACTTGATGTAGCGCTTGACGATCTCGTAATCGTCGAGCGAGCCGGGCAGGCGGTCCTTCATCGCGATGATGGTCTCGAACGCGAGATAGGGATTGATCGCTTCGGCACCGTAGCCCGCGAGGCAGGCGAAGTGATGCACTTCGCGCGGCTCGCCGGATTCGACGACGAGGCCGACCGAGGTGCGCAGGCCCGTGCGGATCAGATGATGATGCACGGCGGCGCAGGCCAGCAGCGAGGGGATCGGCACCCGGTCGGTGCCGACCATGCGGTCGGACAGGATGATGATGTTGACGCCCTCGCGCACCGCGCTTTCCGCACGCGCGCAGAGCTCATCCAGCACCTGGTCCATGCCGGCCGCACCGAGGCCGGAGTGGAACGTCGTGTCCAGCGTGCGCGACTTGAAGTGCGATTCGGCCACTTCCGAGATCGAGCGGATCTTTTCCAGGTCGGCATCGGTCAGGATCGGCTGGCGCACTTCGAGGCGCTTGGTCGTGGCCATGCCCTGGAGGTCGAACAGGTTCGGCCGCGGCCCGATGATGGAGACGAGGCTCATCACCAGCTC
>NZ_JAEMSD010000286.1 GCF_016462955.1 Bradyrhizobium sp.
CCTCGGCCGCGCGCTGGGCGCGCGCAGCGAAACCCTCACCGGCCTATCGGGCCTCGGCGATCTCATCCTGACCTGCGCCAGCCCGCAATCGCGCAACTTCGCGCTCGGCCTTGCGCTTGGACGCGGCGAGCAGCCGCCCGCCGGCAAGCTCGCCGAGGGCGAGTTCACCGCCCCCGTGCTGATCGAGCTCGCAGCGTCGAAAAACATCGAGCTGCCGGTGTCGGAAGCGGTCGCATCGATCTTGAACGGCAAGAGCACGATCGATGCCGCAATCTCGGCGCTGATGACGCGCCCCTTCAAGTCCGAGGAATGAGCATGGCGTATTGGCTGGTGAAATCCGAACCATCGGTGTGGTCGTGGGACCAGCAGGTGGCCAAGGGCGCCAAGGGCGAGGCCTGGACCGGCGTACGCAATTACACCGCGCGCCAGAACCTCGTCGCCATGAAGAAGGGCGACAAGGCGTTCTATTATCATTCGAACGAGGGCAAGGAGATCGTCGGCATCGCCGAGATCATCAAGGAGGCCTATCCCGATCCGACCGACAAGACCGGCAAATTCGTCTGCGTCGACATCAAGGCCGACAAGCCCCTGAAAACGCCGGTGACGATGGCCGCAATCAAGGCCGAAAAGAAGCTCGCAGACATGGCGCTGGTGAAATATTCCCGCCTCTCCGTGCAGCCTGTCACGGCGGAGGAGTGGAAACTCGTCTGCAAGATGGGCGGGCTGTAGTCGAAGCTGCCGTGGCCCGGATGAGCGCAGCGACATCCGGGATGATCTGGTCCCCCATATCGCGATGCTCATGCGGGCTACGATCGCGGCCGTCGTAGGGTGGGCAAAGGCGCACTTGGCGCCGTGCCCACGATTTTTCTCGGTATCTCGTTAGAAGTGGCGGGCACGCTTGGCTTTGCCCGCCCTGCCGCAGCTGCGTTACACCGCCGCCGTCGCCACCACCTGGGCCAGCAGCTGCTCGCGCCGCCCCTGCGAGCGCTGGCCCTTCATGGTCGCGGCGAAGCGCTCGAGGATGCCCTCCTCGAAGGCGGTGACGATGGTGTCGTGGACGTAGCTCCTGCGGCAAATCGCCGGCGTGTTCGAGAGCTTGTCGGCCGCGGCGCGGATCGCCTCCAGCACCTGCTTCTTGCGGCCGCGCTGGCTGGTCGCCGGCGTGATCCGCGACAGGGATTCCACGACGACCGCCGAGGCCATCAGCGTGCGAAAATCCTTCAGCGAGATCTTGATGCCGGCGATCTCGCGCAGAAACGCGTTCACCTGCGTGGTGCTGACCGCGCGCACGACGCCGTAGGCGTCGCGATACTGGAACATGCGCTTGCCGGGCACGCCCTGCAAAATACCGATGGCACGCACTAGCTTGGCCGCGTCGCACTCCTTGCGCACCGCCTTGCCGCCCTTGGCCTTGAAGGTCAGCACGAAGCAATCGTTTTCGAGCGTGACGTTGGACTTCAGCAGCGTGGTGGCGCCGCGGGTGCCGTTGAGGCGGGCGTAGGATTCGTTGCCGGGTCGGATCGCGGTGCGCGCGATCAATTCGATCACGGCCGAGAGCGCGAATTCGCGCGTCGGCTCGTCACCGGACAGGAACGCCGAGACCTTGCGCCGGATTTTCGGCAGCGCGCCCACGAGCTTTTCCAGGCGATGCGCCTTGCGCTGCTCGCGGACCTTCTCCCAGTCGGCGTGATAGCGATATTGCAGCCGGCCGGCGGCATCGCGGCCGACGGCCTGCAGATGCGAGTTCGGGTCGGCCGAGTAGCGCACCTCGCGATAGGCCGGCGGCACCGCCATGGAATGCAGCCGGCGGATGGTGCGGGCGTCGCGGATATGCGCGCCGTTGGGACGGACGAACGAATAGCCCTTGCCGCGCTTGATGCGGCGGATGGTCAGCTCGTTCTGGTCGCCGAGGCGCAAGCCCAGCTCCTTGGCGAGCGCTTCGACCGTCGCCGGCGCCGCGTCGAAGGTCTTTTTGGGGCTGGGACGCCTGAAACCGGTCGGTTTCGGCCATTGTCCGAGGGCCTTGGCCAGGGCAACAGCGGCTGGATCGGCTGAAGCGGGCCGCATCGTCCCGAGATTCTGCTGATCCATCATAATGTTAAGCCTTGACCCTGTCTGCTATCGTTCAATGCCGCTGTTCTGAATTTTGTTCCTTGGGGTCGCCTGGGACCCGGGTTGGCCATTTAGGGTGTTCCGAACCGTATTGCGAGTCCCGAATCAGTGAGAGGAGGTTCCCAGATACCTCTGTTGCCGCATGGGGCTTTGCGCAGGGCCGTTCCGGGTAACGGGGTAAATAGACCGGAGGCTGCTGATGCTTGTTTCAAACCGGCTTGTTTCAGATCTGCGACGGCCGGCTCGCGCGGCTTGATCCTCCGCATGGCCGGGTGCCCGCCGAAGGTCCAGCTTGTGCTCCTTGTCGGGTCCGGTTAGCCCGACGCATAATCCGTCAAATGATGATGCCGGCATGGCCTGAGCTTGCCGCATGTGGAGGGAAGCATGTCCGAGAAGATCTACGACGTCCCCGCGGAATGGTCGAAGCGCGCCTGGGTTGACCAGGCCAAGTACAAGGAAATGTACGCCCGCTCGATCTCGGACCCGAACGGTTTCTGGGCTGAGCAGGCCAAGCGCATCGACTGGATGCACGCGCCGACGAAGATCGAGAACGTCTCGTTCGCGCCCGGTAACATCTCGATCAAATGGTTCGAGGACGGCATCCTCAACGTCGCCTATAATTGCATCGACCGGCATCTCGCCAAACGCGCCAACCAGACTGCGATCATCTGGGAAGGCGACGATCCCTCGCAGTCCAAGCACATCACCTATCAGGAGCTGCATGACGAGGTCTGCCGGATGGCCAACATCCTGCGCACCCGCAACGTCGGCAAGGGCGACCGCGTAACCATCTACCTGCCCATGATCCCGGAGGCAGCCTATGCGATGCTGGCCTGCGCACGCATCGGCGCGATCCACTCGGTGGTGTTCGCGGGCTTCTCGCCCGACAGCCTCGCCCAGCGCATCAACGACTGCCAGTCCAAGGTGATCATCACCGCGGACGAAGGCCTGCGCGGCGGCAGGAAAGTGCCGCTGAAGGCCAATGTCGACGCGGCGCTCGCTAAAGCCGACGGCGTCGACTGGGTCGTCGTGGTCAAGCGCACCGGCGGCAAGGTCGACATGAATCCGACGCGCGACCTCTGGTATCACGAGGCGGCGGAAATGGTGACGACGGAATGCCCGGTCGAGCACATGCACGCCGAGGATCCGCTGTTCATCCTCTACACGTCGGGTTCGACCGGTCAGCCTAAGGGCGTGCTGCACACCTCCGGCGGCTATCTCGTGTTCGCCTCGATGACGCATCAATACGTCTTCGACTATCACGATGGCGACATCTACTGGTGCACCGCCGACGTCGGCTGGGTCACCGGCCACAGCTACATTCTCTATGGGCCGCTGGCCAATGGCGCGACCACGCTGATGTTCGAAGGCGTGCCGAACTATCCGTCGATGTCGCGCTTCTGGGAAGTCATCGACAAGCATCAGGTCAACATCTTCTACACCGCGCCAACCGCGATCCGCGCGCTGATGCAGGCCGGCGACGAGCCGGTGAAGAAAACCTCACGCGCGAGCCTGCGCCTGCTGGGTTCGGTCGGCGAGCCGATCAATCCCGAGGCCTGGCTGTGGTACCATCGCGTGGTCGGCGACGGCCGCTGCCCGATCGTCGACACCTGGTGGCAGACCGAGACCGGCGGCATCCTGATCACGCCGCTGCCGGGCGCGACCAAGCTGAAGCCGGGCTCGGCGACGCAGCCGTTCTTCGGGGTGGTGCCCGAGATCGTCGATGCCGAGGGCAAGGTGCTGGAGGGTGAGACCACCGGCAATCTGTGTCTCACGCGCTCGTGGCCGGGCCAGATGCGCACGGTCTATGGCGACCACGCCCGCTTCGAGCAGACCTATTTTTCGACCTACAAGGGCAAGTACTTCACCGGCGACGGCTGCCGCAGGGATGCCGACGGCTATTACTGGATCACCGGCCGCGTCGACGACGTCATCAACGTCAGCGGTCACCGCATGGGCACCGCGGAAGTCGAGAGCGCGCTGGTGGCGCATGAGAAGGTATCGGAAGCCGCCGTGGTCGGTTTCCCGCACGACATCAAGGGCCAGGGCATCTACGCCTATGTCACCCTCATGGCTGGCGTGCAGCCGAGCGACGATCTGCGCAAGGAGCTCGTGACCTGGGTGCGCAAGGAGATCGGTCCGATCGCCTCGCCCGACCAGATCCAGTTCGCGCCGGGCCTGCCCAAGACCCGCTCCGGCAAGATCATGCGCCGCATCCTGCGCAAGATCGCCGAGGACGAGCCGGGCAGCCTGGGCGACACCTCGACCCTCGCCGATCCCGCCGTGGTCGACGACCTCGTCAAGAACCGGCAGAACAAGAAGTCGGCGTAAGCCCACAACACATCGTCATTCCGGGGCGGTCCGCAGGACCGAACCCGGAATCTCGAGATTCCGGGTCGCGCTGTCGCGCGCCCGGAATGACGGCCGCTTGCATCCTCACCCACTTGTCACCGTGAGCCCGCTCGCGCCTGCATCTTTCCCATCAGGTGTTGTTTTCAGGTCATTTACTTTATTTCGAACATTTTCTTTGTTCCCCCTGCTGACGACCCTTGGCGGCTGCGCGCGGAAACCATCCGGTGAACCCGCGCGGTCAAGAATGTCGGGTACGCAGCCATTTCCAGGTTCTGCGTCAATTTTGGGCGATCCGTTTTTGGGCAAGGGGAAGCATCGATGTCGATGAGGATTGCGGTGGCGGTGGCTGCCACCATCGGGGCTGGAGTTCTGATGTCGACGGCGGCGCAGGCGCGGCCGGAGCTGGTGGGAACGCACCTGGCTGACTATTCGCCGGGCACCATCGTGGTGAAGACCAGCGAGCGGCGGCTCTATCTCATCCTCGATCACGGCCATGCCGTGGTTTATCCGGTCGGCGTCGGCAAGGCCGGCAAGCAATGGGCTGGCACCACGAAGATCGACGGCAAGTATCTCAATCCGGCCTGGGCGCCGCCCGCCGAGGTGAAGCGCGACAAGCCCAACATCCCCGACGTGATTCCCGGCGGCTCGCCGCGCAACCCGATGGGCGTTGCGGCGATGACGCTGGCCGGCGGCGAATACGCCATCCACGGCACCAACGTGCCGGGGTCGATCGGCGGCTTCGTCTCCTATGGCTGCATCCGGATGCTCAACGACGATATCACCGATCTCTACAGCCGCGTCTCCGTCGGCACGACCGTGGTCGTGACGCGCTGATCGCCTGAATCAGCCGGGATGAAAGGCCGCGTCTTTCGACGCGGCTTTTTTGTTACCAGAACCGCCAGCCGCGCGCGCACCAGCCGCCACGATGGCCGCCATTGTAGTTGCGGACGAAATCGCCGGCGAGCAACGCCGTCGCAACATTCGCGGTGCGCCTTGTCGCGACGTCGGCGAGGACGCGGCCGTATTTGTCGGGACCGAGATTGGTGATGGTCACGCCGCCCTGGCCGAGCAGATCCCGCAGGGCACGGGCCGCAGCTTCGGCCTTGTCGAGCTCCTCCTGGCAGGATGCTTTCAGTTCAGGCGCATCGATGCCGCGTAGCCGGACCCGCACGACGGGATCGCGTCCCTCGCGCAGGCGAACACGCGCGAGAAAAGTGTCGCCGTCGATGGTGCGGATGACGTCGACCGGACGGACGTCGGCATGGCCGGTCTGTTGCAAGACGATTTCCGCGTCCTGCGATCGCTCGTCCGCGTGCGGCAGGGGCCAGTTCGTTCCGTGACGAAAGAGGAGCATGACCGCGGCCACGACGCCGACCACGAACATCCAGGGCAGAAGTCCCGAGAAGCGGCGGCCGAACGGTGCGCCGCCGAGGGAAGATCGATACGCATTGCTACGGCCGCGGGAACGCATGGCGTAACGCTAGAGCTGAGTCGGGGAATTCCGCAAGCGACACCGCCTGGCCTTGGCACAGATCGTCACGCGAGCTCGAATGCTCGGTGACGAAGGAGGAGCGCCTACTCCGCCGCAGCCTCGATCGCCTCCATGTCGTCGTCCGAAAGGCCGAAATGATGGCCGATCTCGTGGATCAGGACGTGGCGGACGATGTGACCGAGGCTTTCGTCGTGCTCGGCCCAGTAATCCAGGATCGGCCGGCGGTAGAGCCAGACCATGTTGGGCAGCCGCGCCACGTCGGATACGCTCTGCTGCGGCAGGCCGACGCCCTGGAACAGGCCGAGCAGGTCGAACTCGCTCTCGCATTCCATCTCGTCCAGGACCTCCTCGCTCGGGAAGTCGTCGACGCGGATGATTACGCCCTCGCAGAGCTTGCGGAACTCCTTCGGCAGGCGCTCGAAGATCTCATGCGCCGTTGCTTCCATCTCGGCCAGCGAGGGCGCTTTCAATTCCGTCCACATGCACACCTCTTAGCGTAGGTTCCGCGGCGATGCATCCCGCTTTATAAGCGCCGCGAGGTTGACGCGCGCTGTCAAAACGGGGAGCGTGGGCCCTCGAATGGGACGTTTCAGGCGGACGAAAAAAATGCGAACGAAAACAGTGCTGGCTCTACTGTGCATGGGGTTGTTTTCGCAGTTTTCCGTTGGCGCCGAGGCCCAGACCGCCAGTTCCGGAATGCGGATCGCCCAATTGGTCTCACCGGACGACGTTCCCCCGCCGCGCAAGCGGCCCCCGGCGCGCTTGCGGGTCACGCCCTATCAAAGCCCAGACGGCGTCTATCCCCGCTACAATCCCGGCCCCGATGCCGTCCGCGTCTGCAACGCCACCTATGTCCAGGAGTACAGGCCGAGCGGCACGGTGATCGTTCCGCGCGTAAGCTGCTACTGGCGCCGCGGCTGAGACTGTTCCATGCCCGTGATGGCGAAATGGATCGCATTGGCCATTGCCGTCGCGCTGGCCGGCGGCCTGTCGCGCGCGTCCGCAGCGCAAAGGGCGGCGATTCCGGAGGCGTCGGCAGGGATCGCGGTCTTCGATGCGCGACGGCCCACACGAAATGTCGTGGTGCGACCTGTCGTGCGCCGTGATCCACGCTACTACGCGCGGCCCGTCCATTACCGTCCCTATCCCTACGGCGTGCCGGCCCCGTTCGTGTTCGGCTACGGCCCGTTCTGGTGAAGCGCTAGCCCTCCGGCGCAAATCCCTCGAGAGCAGCATCGAATACGCGCGGCAACGCGAGGCACTGCGTCGCATGGCGGCGTCCGGCGTCGTTCATTCATGGCGCGTTCACGTCGCTGTCCGCAACTTCGACCCGGGAGCGACCGTCATTGAACGGCAGCAGCGGCGCAGCGCGCATCGCAGCTCTGCCGTGCTGATTCAGGGAGAATTCCATGCTGAGAATATTCGGACGCCGGGCGAGCCCGATGCGCCTGCTCGGTCTCGCAGCCGCCGCGACGCTGATGCTGTCGGCCGGAACCGCGCGTCGCGCTGAAGCGCTGACCTTGATCAATCCGGCGACGTCACCCGCGGCGAAGGCGGCGGCCGACGATCTCGTCACGCAGGTTCGCCATGGCGGCGGCCCTGGCGGCGGACGTTTTCACGGCGGCGGAGGCTTCCGCGGTGGCGGCTTTCACGGTGGTGGTTTCCGGGGCGGCCATATCGGCGGTTTCCGGGGCGGTGGCTTTCATCGCGCTCATGTCGGCGGCTTCCGCGCCGGACCGGCGTTTCATCACCGGCATGTCGGCTATCGCCATCACGGCTTTCGCTACGGCGGACATGGCGGATACCACCGTCACTGGGGACACCATCGCCCCTATTACCGGCATCGTCACGTCTACCGGCCCTATTATGTCGGCGGCTACTATCCTGCCTACTCGTATCCGCGCCGCTGCCGGATCGTCTTCACCTATTACGGCCCGCGCCGCGTCTGCCATTGGCCGCGCTGGCAATATCCGTATCGGTATTGGTGAGGTGAGTTAGGCCCGTCATTCCGGGATGGCGCGCAAGCGCCAGACCCGGAATGTCGAGAGTCCGGATACGCCCTTCGGGCGCTCCGGAATGACGGGCGGCTAATACCGGAACCGGCTCAGCGCCAGTCCCTGACGTCGACGAAATGTCCCGCGATCGCCGCGGCTGCCGCCATGGCCGGCGACACCAGATGAGTGCGGCCCTTGAAGCCCTGGCGGCCCTCGAAGTTGCGGTTCGAGGTCGAGGCGCAGCGCTCTTCCGGCTTCAGCTTGTCCGGGTTCATGGCAAGGCACATCGAGCAGCCCGGCTCGCGCCATTCGAAGCCGGCCTTGATGAAGATCTTGTCGAGGCCCTCGGCCTCGGCCTGCTCCTTCACGATGCCTGAGCCCGGCACGACCATGGCGTTGACGTGGGCGTTGACGGTCTTGCCCTCGGCGATCTTCGCCGCAGCCCGTAGATCCTCGATACGGCCGTTGGTGCAGGAGCCGATGAAGACGCGGTCGAGCTTGATGTCGGTGATCTTCGTGCCCGCGGTCAGGCCCATATATTTCAGCGCGCGATGCTTGGAGATGCGCTTGGCCTCGTCTGCGATCTTATCAGGGTCTGGCACGATGCCGGTGACCGAGATCACGTCTTCGGGGCTGGTGCCCCAGGTCACGATCGGCGGCAGCTTGGCCGCGTCGAGCCGCAGCTCATGGTCGAAATGCGCGCCCTCGTCGGAGCGCAGCGTCTCCCAATAGCGCATCGCTGCGTCCCAGGCCGCGCCCTTCGGCGCCTTCGGACGATCGCGCAGGAAGTCGTAGGCCTTCTGGTCGGGCGCAACCAGGCCGGCGCGCGCGCCGCCTTCGATCGACATGTTGCAGACCGTCATGCGGCCTT
>NZ_JAEMSD010000287.1:0-4523 GCF_016462955.1 Bradyrhizobium sp.
GGTGATGCAGCTATTCGAAGCCTATCTGGGAGCCGCGACCACCGGCCGGGTCGGCGCCCAGCACGTGCTCAATGCGGAATATTTCAAACGCATCGACGCCTTGAACTACACGATGATCCATGACGACGGCCAGCACGTCGAAGGTCTCAACGAAGCCGACGTGGTTCTGGTCGGCGTGTCCCGTACCTCGAAGACGCCGACCTCGATCTATCTCGCCAATCGCGGCATCCGCACCGCCAACGTGCCGCTGGTTCCGGGCATTCCGGTTCCCTCGCAGCTGGAGACGCTGACGCGGCCACTGGTCGTTAGCTTGCATGCGACCCCCGAACGCCTGATCCAGATCCGCCAGAATCGCTTGCTCTCCATGGGCGCCGAATCCGGCAGCGGCAGCGACACCTATATCGACAGGCAGTCGGTCACCGAGGAGGTCGCGTTCGCGCGCAAGCTGAGCGCCAAGCATGACTGGCCGCTGCTGGACGTCACGCGCCGCTCGATCGAGGAAACCGCAGCGGCGATCATGAAGCTCTACAGCGATCGCCAGCGCAACCGGCCGTCCGAGTAGTTTTCCCGATGGGTCTGTGGCTCGGCAAATCTCCCTTGATCCTGGCCTCGCAGAGCAGTGCGCGAAAAATGCTGCTCGCCAATGCCGGGCTGGAATTCAAGGCCATCACCGCCGATATCGACGAACGCGGCATTCAGGCGGCGTCGAAGCTGTCGAGCCCGCGCGAGATCGCTCTGTTGCTCGCGCGGGAAAAAGCCAAGGCCGTCTCCGCGCACCATCCGGGAAGCCACGTGATCGGCGCGGACCAGACGTTGGCCCTTGGAATGCGTCTCTTCAACAAGCCCGCCGGCCGCGACCAGGCGATGGCGCAATTGCGTGACCTCGCCGGCAACAGCCACGAGCTCAATTCGGCCGTTGCCGTGGCGCATGACGGCCAGATCGTGTTCGAGGATGTCTCGGTGGCCCGTATGACCATGCGAGAGATGACCGAGGCCGAGCTGTCGGCCTATCTCGACGCGGCCGGCGAGGCCGTCACCACCAGCGTCGGCGCCTATCAGCTCGAGGGTCTCGGCGTCCACCTGTTCGAGCGCATCGAGGGCGACCATTTCACCATTCTCGGCCTGCCGCTATTGCCGCTGCTTGCGTTTCTGCGGCGCGAGCGGCTAGTTGCGGTGTGAATGACGGACATGGCTGGACGTTGATGCGGATCCTCGGACTGACAGGCTCGATCGGGATGGGCAAATCCACCACGGCGAAACTGTTCGCCGAAGTCGGTGTTCCCGTCTACGACGCCGATGCTGCCGTGCATCAGCTCTATGAGGGTGAGGCCGCGCCCGCGATCGAGGCCGCCTTCCCCGGCACCACTGTCAACGGCAAGGTCGACCGGCCAAAACTCTCGGGGCGCGTGGTGCACGATCCCGCCGCCATCAAGCAGCTCGAGCAGATCGTCCATCCGATGCTCGGCGCCTCACGGCAAAAATTCTTCGCCGATGCCGAGGCCGCCAGAGCTCCGGTGGTGGTGCTGGACATCCCGCTGCTGTTCGAGACCGGCGGAGAGAAGCGCGTCGATGCCGTGGTCGTGGTGTCGACCTCGCCGGAACTGCAGCGCCAGCGCGTGCTGGCGCGTGGCACGATGGACGAAGCCAAGCTCGATGCCATCATTGCCAAGCAGCTGCCGGATGCCGAAAAGCGCAAGCGGGCGGATTTCGTGGTGGATACATCGCACGGACTCGAGCCGGTGCGCGCGCAAATCGCGCACATCCTGGCCGAGGTCGTTAAGATGCCGCAGCGGCGAACCTGATTCGCCGTCTCTGACGGCTTCTTGAAACATGCGCGAAATCGTCCTCGATACCGAAACAACCGGCCTCGATCCGCTTCGCGGCGACCGCCTGGTCGAAATCGGCTGCGTCGAGATATTCAACCGCATGCCGACCGGGCAGAGCTATCACGTCTATATCAATCCCGAGCGGGACATGCCGGCCGAAGCGTTCGCGGTGCATGGATTGTCATCCGAATTCCTGGCGACCAAGCCGTTGTTTCACGAGGTCGCCGACGAGTTTCTCGCCTTCATCGGCGATGCCCCGCTGGTGATCCACAACGCCTCGTTCGACATCGGCTTCATCAATGCCGAGCTCGACCGGATCAAGCGCGCCGCGATCCCGCGCGAGCGGCTGGTCGATACGCTGCTGCTGGCGCGCCGCAAGCATCCCGGCGTGTCCAACCGGCTCGACGATCTCTGCTCGCGCTATGCGATCGACAATTCACACCGCACCAAGCACGGCGCGTTGCTGGACGCCGAGCTGCTGGCCGAGGTCTATGTCGATCTGGTCGGGGCGCGGCAGTCTCAGCTGCTGCTGGCCTCGGAGGCCGAGGAAATCAGAGTCAGCAGCACCGGCGATGCGCCGCGGCGGCAACGTCTGGTGCCGCTCGCGCCGCGGATATCGGAGGCCGAGCGCGAGGCCCATCGGGCCTTCATTGCGACGCTCGGCGACAAGGCGATCTGGAACGAGTACTTGCCCGCCCCAGCCGCTGTGGCAGCCGCTCAGGCCTGACCGGCTTGGCCCTGGGCGGCCATTTGCCGCTCCATGTTCTGCCGATAGAGACCGACGAAATCGACCGGGTCCAGCATCAAGGGCGGGAACCCGCCGTCGCGCACGGCGGTCGCGATGATCTCGCGGGCGAACGGGAACAAGAGACGCGGGCACTCGATCATGACCACCGGATGCAGTTGCTCCTTCGGCACGTTGGCGATCCGGAACACGCCGGCATAGGCGAGCTCGAACGAGAACATCACTTTACCGGCGGTCTCGGCCTTGCCCTCGACCGACAGCGTCACCTCGTACTCGGTTTCGCTGAGATTGTTGGCGTTGACGTTGATCTGGATGTTGATCTGCGGCGGCTGGCTCTGCTGCTGCAGCGAGCTTGGCGCATTGGGATTTTCGAACGAGAGGTCCTTGGTATATTGCGCCAGCACGTTGAGCTGGGGAGCCTGGGCCGCCTCGGGAGGGGTGCCGTTACCGTTGGTCATAAGAGTCTCTCCTTACCCGATTTGGGCTGAATTTCGCGGCGGTTGGCTAACATAGGGCTGGCTCGTTCCACAAGGACGAACGGTCCCGGGCGGGATTAGCACCCCTGCCCATGGCTGTGACGTTCATTCTGCCTTTCCCGCGAAATTGTGCCTTAAACGATTGAAGACGCGCGATTTCCGGGCTGGATCGGGTTTCCCCTTAAGCATAAAACGCGCTACACTCGCTGCTGTGCCAAAAGGCGCCATTGGCCGGGCAAGATTTCGTGCCTACATCCCACGGACCGACGTGGACCTAAAATGGTGATGTAGACTTGCCGTTTCGGTAGGGAACGGTCTACTGGCCGGATTGATTTTCCCGGCAACGAGCCCTGAAAAGACCAGAAAGCGAATACGACGTGGACATCTACACCATCATATTCCTGGCGCTGGCCGTCTTCATCTTCCTGAGACTGCGCAGCGTGCTGGGGCAGCGCACGGGCAACGAGCGGCCGCCGTTCGATCGCACCGCCGCCCGCAATGCGCTGGGAGGTGCCCAGGACAACAACGTCGTGACCATGCCGGGCAAGGTGATCGACCAGGCCCCCCTGGCGCCGTCGGCCGAGCCGACCCCGCCGTCCGACCGTTGGAAGGGGCTCACCGAGCCGGGGACTCCCCTGGCACAGGGCCTCGATGCCATCGTCGAGAAGGATTCCAGCTTCGACCCGCGCCATTTTCTGTCGGGTGCCAAGGGCGCCTACGAGATGATCGTCCTGGCCTTTGCCAATGGCGACCGTCGTGCGCTGCGCGACTTGTTGTCGTCGGAGGTCTACGAGAGCTTCGACGCCGTGATCAGGGAACGCGAGAAGAACGAGCAGAAGACCGAGACCCGCTTCGTTTCGATCGACAAGGCCGAGCTCGTGGGTGCGGAGATGCGCGACCGCACCGCCCAGCTCACCGTGCGCTTCGTCTCGCAGATGATCTCGGCCACCCGCGACAAGGCCGGCAACATCGTCGACGGCAGCGCCGACACGGTCGCCGACATCACCGACATCTGGACATTCGCCCGCGACACATCCTCTCGCGATCCGAACTGGAAGCTGGTTGGCACCGGAAGCGCGAATTAAGGTCTTCCTGAAGACCAGCGCGACGGCGCTTTGCGCAGGCGCCGTCGCGCTGTCAGCGTTTTCGCTCGGGGCCGAGGCGGCGCGGCGCCACCACCGCAACCATCATCACCACCACCATTCACCGCAAAAGCCTGCTGTGCCGGTACGGGCCCTGCCCTACCCGCAGCTTCCTCTGCCGTTCGAAGTTCCCGGCGCGCAATATGCGCCGCTGGCCTGGGCGGACCTGAAGGGGTGGGGCGAGGACAATCATCTCGCCGCCTACAAGACTTTCCGCGCCAGCTGCCGCCCGATCAATGCGCAGAACGGCGCGGCCGAAGCCAAGAACGGCGCCGGCGAGGGCAAGGCTTTGGCCGGCTCTCTCAACGAGCCCTGCGGGGCTGCCAAGACGCTC
>NZ_JAEMSD010000287.1:4533-8803 GCF_016462955.1 Bradyrhizobium sp.
CTACAAGACTTACCGCGCCAGCTGCCGCCCGATCAATGCGCATAACGGCGCGGCCGAGGCCAAGAACGCCGAGGCCAAGAACGGCGCCGCCGACGGCAAGGCTTTGGCCGGCTCTCTCAACGAGCCCTGCGGGGCTGCCAAGACGCTCGATCTCGCCGACGACGCCAAGGCAAAATCCTTCTTCGAGGAGAACTTCACGCCGCTGCGCATCTCGCGCCTCGGCGAGCCCGCGGGGTTCGTCACCGGCTATTACGAGCCGGTGCTGGAGGGGTCGCGCACGCAGACCGACGTCTACACCGTGCCGGTCTATCGACGTCCGTCGAACCTGTTCGTGCGCGGCTACAAGCAGGATTCGCTCAGCCTGCCGAACAAGGGGCCAGTCTATCGCAAGATCGGCCGCCGCAAGCTGGTGCCCTATTACGATCGCGGCGAGATCGAGGACGGCAAGATCGCCGGCCGCGGGCTGGAAATCGCCTGGCTGAAGGATCCGACCGATCTGTTGTTCGCCCAGATCCAAGGCTCGGCGCGCATCAAGTTCGACGACGGCAGCTCGGTCCGGCTCAATTACGACGCCTATAACGGCTATCCCTACACGGCCGTCGGGCGCATCCTGATCGAGCGCGGCATCATCCCGAGGGAAGAGATGTCGATGCAGAAGATCAGGGAATGGATGACGCAGAACCCTGACGGCGCCAAGGAGCTGCGCCGTGCGAACCGCGCCTACATCTTCTTCCGCGAGGTCAATCTCTCCGATAAGGACGAAGCGGTGGGCGCGCAGGGGATTCCGTTGACGGCCGGCCGCTCGATTGCGGTCGACAAGGCGCTGCATGTCTACGGCACGCCGTTCTTCATCGAAGGCGAACTGCCGATCGAATCCGAACGCGCCAGGACGCCGTTCAACCGCTTGATGATCGCGCAGGACACCGGTTCGGCCATCATCGGGCCCGCCCGCGCCGATTTGTTTTTCGGCGCCGGGGCGGAAGCCGGCCGCGTCTCGGGGCGGCTACGCCATCCCATGCAATTCGTGATGCTGGTGCCGAAGAGCCTCGATCCAGCCCCGCTCGCCGCGAAATTGCCGATCCCGGACCCGCGCCCCGCGGAGAAGATCGCAAAACTGTTTCCGCAGACCGTCCCGGCCAAGGCAGACACGCCTGCGGCCGCCGCGCCTCAAGACAAGACGGAGACGGTTGCGATTGCCGGCCCCATCCCGCTACCTGTGCCGCGTCCCGCGATCGAGCCTGTCTCCGAACCGCGCCGCCCGGTGAAGAATCGTCCTCCTCGACAGCAATGAAGCGATCGTCCCGTCCGCCTGTGCTGGAGCCCCGCCCCTCGCCGCGCCGCCGCCCGCTGAGCGAGGACGAGCGCGAGCTGTGGGATCTCGTTGCAAGGCATGTCAAACCGCTGCGAAAGCACCGCGTTACGAAACCGCATGCCGCGCCGAATCCCGAAGCCTCGGCCGCCGTGCCGAGCGTGCGGCCCGCGTTATCGCCGCGCCCCATCGGGGCCGCGCCGGCGCCGCGCGTGACCAAACCGTCTGTCCCGCCCCTTGCGCCGCTTGGCAAGCGCGAGCGGACCAAGCTCTCGCGCGGCCGCAGCGAGATCGAGGCGCGGCTCGATCTGCACGGCATGACCCAGATGCGCGCCCATCGCGCGCTGGCCGGCTTCCTGCACCGTGCCCATGACGACGGTCTGACCTTCGTGCTCGTCATCACCGGCAAGGGCCGCAGCGGCGGCGAAAGCGGCGTGCTGCGCCGCCAGGTGCCGGAATGGCTGAGCCTGCCGGAATTCCGCGCCTTCGTCGTCGGCTTCGAGCAAGCCGCGATCGGCCACGGCGGCGAGGGCGCGCTGTATGTGCGGATCAGGCGGGCGAGAGGGTAGCGGCTTTTCTTGCCTCTCCCGCTTGCGGGAGAGGCCGACGCGCGAAGCGCGGCGGGTGAGGGCTCTCGCCGCACTGAGACGTCCTCAGTTAATCTCGATAATCCCAGCGCGGAGACACCCTCTCCCCAGCCCTCTCCCGCAAGCGGGAGAGGGAGCGCACCGTCTCCGGGGCTGTGATTGCGCCTAAAACGGCCGGACAATTCCGACGCGTGGGATCAGCGTGATGATCAGGCCGAAAATGTTGGTCTTCCGATCCTCCGCCGGGATCAGCGCAGCTTCATGCTTTGCCGGCAGCATCTTCACGACGTGCAGGATCAGGAACATGCAGACTGCCCAGTTCGAGATCCAGCGCGAATAGTCGAACACCATTGCGAACATCACGACATAGGCCAGGCTGATGCCAATCAGCGCCGCAATGACGAGGCGGCGGTGCATCTCGCTTGCGAGTGCGCCGATCAGGTTTGCGAAGAAACGCCACAGCGGTAAGTGCAGCCAGATCAAGAGAGCGAACACGGGCACGCCGAGACTATTGTGCGGCAGGCGCCCCCAGGTATCGGCAATTTCCTTCGCCAGCGGCTGGTACCAGATATAGGCGAATTGTAGGAGATCGGTGCGGGATGGATCGGCCATCCGTGCTTTCAGATATGCGACGAAGTCCGCTTCGGGGATCGGCATCGTTCCCCAAAACTGCGCGGCGAAGAACAGCGCGGCGACGAGGGCGAGGGCGACGATGCCGAAAGCCACGCTGGCGCGGTTGCAGCTGTGAGAAAGGTAGTGCCTGAACACGACGATGGTGATGATGGTCGGCACATACATCAAGAGATGGATGTGGTGGATCAGCACGAGGACGATCGCGAACAGCGCGGCTGTCGCCACGAACAGCAGCGAGCTTGCCGGCATTAGCAGCAGGACGATGGCGAGCGCGCAACCATAGATGTCGAAATGGCCGAGCGTGTGCATGAAGTTCTTCAAGAAGAACGGCGAGCCTGCGGTGAAGACGAACAGCGGCAGCGTTCTCGCGGAGAAGCCGAACGTCTTCCGGAAGAGCCGCGCATACAGCGCGAGCGTCACCGACCACGTCGCTCCGCCGAGCGCGAACACCAGCCAGACCGGCACCTTGTCGGTGAACAGCGCGACGATTGCCCCGATCAACGCGCGTTTGATGAAGCCGAAATGATAGTCGACCAGGAGGTGGATGTAGGGGACATAAGGCGGCAGCTGGATCTTGTGGACGAAGACGCCAACGATGACCGCCGCGTTGATCGCGAGCAGGAGCCGCCAGGGATGTTGCAGGATGCGGAGGGTCACGCCGCATCCATAGCGGACTGATCCAAAATTACAAAATGAACCGGCTCAGATCCGCGTTCTTGGCGAGGTCGCCGATATGCTTCTGCACGTAGTCCGCGTCGAGCCGGACGGTCTCGCCGTTGCGGTCGGGGGCGGTGAAGGAGATCTCGTCCAGCACCCGCTCCATCACGGTCTGGAGCCGCCGCGCGCCGATGTTCTCGACGGTGGAATTGACGGCGACCGCGATGTCGGCGAGGGCGTCGATGGCGCCGTCGGTGATGTCGAGCGTCACGCCCTCGGTCTGCATCAGCGCGACATATTGCTTGATCAGCGAAGCCTCGGGCTCGGTCAGGATGCGGCGCATGTCGTCGCGGGTCAGCGCCTGCAATTCGACGCGGATCGGCAGGCGGCCCTGCAATTCCGGCAACAGGTCGGACGGCTTTGCGACGTGGAAGGCGCCGGAGGCGATGAACAGGATGTGGTCGGTCTTGACCGCGCCGTGCTTGGTCGAGACCGTGGTGCCCTCGATCAACGGCAAGAGATCGCGCTGCACGCCCTCGCGCGAGACGTCGCCGCCGACCCGGCCGTCGCGTGCGCAGATCTTGTCGATCTCGTCCAGGAACACGATGCCGTTATTCTCCACCGTGCTGATCGCCTCCAGGGTCAGCTGCTCGGTGTCCAGCAGCTTGTCGGATTCCTCGTTGACCAGGATCTCGTGCGAGCTTTCGACCGTCAGCCGCCGCGTCTTGCTGCGACCGCCGAGCTTGCCGAAAATGTCGCCGAGCGAGATCGCGCCCATCTGCGCGCCCGGCATGCCCGGGATCTCGAACATCGGCATGCCGCCGCCGGACGATTGCGTCTCGATCTCGATCTCCTTGTCGTTGAGCTCGCCGGCCCGCAGCTTCTTGCGGAACGACTCCCGCGTCGCCGAACTCGCATTGGCGCCGACCAGCGCGTCGAGCACGCGTTCCTCGGCCGCGAGCTGGGCGCGCGCCTGCACGTCCTTGCGTTTGCGTTCGCGCACCTGGGCGATCCCGACCTCGACGAGATCGCGGATGATCTGCTCGACGTCGCGGCCGACATAACCGACCTCGGTGAACTTCGT
>NZ_JAEMSD010000288.1 GCF_016462955.1 Bradyrhizobium sp.
GATGATGACGTTGCCGCCGCGCCCGCCATTGCCGCCGGAGGGACCGCCGAACTCGATGAACTTCTCGCGGCGGAACGCCACGCAGCCGTTCCCGCCGTCACCGGAGCGGATATAGACCTTTGCTTCGTCGAGGAATTTCATGGGGCATAGGTAGGCCAGCCGGCCCCCTGCGGCAACCCGATTGGTCCGCAAATCGGCCGATATTCCGCGAATTGGACCCCTTGCTTAACCGGCCGGTCGCCGCCGGATCAAAAACTTCTGCATGCCCTCCAGCACCAGCTCCTTGCGCTGGTTGAAGACGGTGCTGCGAAGCGTCACCGCACCGGTGGTGCGTCCCGGCGCCAGCTCCGTGACCTCCAGCGCCGGATAGAGGGTGTCGTCGGCGAACACCGGCTTGAGGAACCGGCTGGACTGCTCGAGGAGGCCGACCAGAGAATCCTCAACCATGAACGGAAACAGGCCGGCGCCGGGCGCGGTGTGGATCAGGGTCTGGAAGCCGTGCGCCAGCAGATGCGGCATGCCGCGGGCGCGGCAGTATTCCACGTCGTAATGCACGGGATGGGTGTCGCCGCTCGCGGTCTGGAACGCCGCGAACACAGCCGAGGTCTGGGTGCGGCTCGGCAGCACGAAGCGTTCGCCGACGACGAAATCCTCGAACCAGCGTTGCGCGGGGATCATGCGATGCTGGGCGGGGTCGAAATCGGTCATGCACTGCACCATTCGGAACGGATTGGAAAACGATCCGTATCGCGCTGCGCGCAGTGCGACAATCCGTTCAATTCGGCCTGCGCGGGCTTGCCGCGACGGCTCCCGCCATTAAAACGACGGCTGGCGACTGTATTCGCCAATATCCCGCTCTCTCTCCGCTCGTCATTGCGAGCGAAGCGAAGCAATCCAGTCTGTCTCCGCGGAAGCAGACCGGATTGCTTCGTCGCAAGAGCTCCTCGCAATGACGGCTTCCCCGCGAACGACCGCAATGTCCCTGTTCAAGAACCTCTCCGCCTATGACGACCGCTCGGCGCGCCTGGCGGGGATCGCCTTGATGGTGTTGTCGATCTTCATGTTCTCGTTCGGCGACGCCATGGGCAAGTTCCTGGTCGGCACCTATTCGGTGGGACAGCTCCTGTTCCTGCGCGCCTGCGCGGCGCTGCTTCTGCTGTCGCCGCTGATATGGACGCAGCGTCACCAGTTCCTGCACATGGAGCGGCCGGGCCTGCAGCTCGTTCGCGTCGTGCTGTCGACGCTGGAAGTCGCGGCCTTCTTCCTCGCCACCGTCTATCTGCCGCTCGCCGACGTCATCACCTATTATCTCGCCGGCCCCATTTTCGTCACCGCGATGTCCGCGATCTTCCTGGGCGAAAAGGTCGGCTGGCGGCGCTGGACCGCGATCCTGGTCGGCTTCTGCGGCGTCTTGATCGCGCTGCGCCCCTCCGCGCAGACCGTCAGCCTGCCGGCGCTGATCGCGCTCGGCGGCAGCCTGTCGTTTGCGACCCTGATGCTGATCACGCGCAGCCTGCGCAAGACGCCCGACATTGTGATGGCATCATCGCAATTCATCGGCACGTTCTCGCTCGGCGCGGTGCTGTCGGCGTTCAACTGGGTGCCGCCGACGCCGGGCAGCCTCGTGATCTTCGCGGCCGCCGGCCTGATCTCGGTGACGGCGCTGTTCTGCGTCAACCGTTCGCTCAAGCTCGCGCCGGCCAGCGTCGTCGTGCCCTATCAATATTCGATGATCGTGTGGGCCGTGATCTTCGGCTTCGTCGTGTTCGGCGACGTGCCGTCGATCGCGACGCTCGTCGGCGCCGCCATCATCATCGGCGCCGGGTTCTACATTTACTTGCGCGAGCGGGATCTCGGGCGGGAAAGCGACGAGGTGAATCCTCCGGCGTAGCCACAACGAGGCTGTCATCCCGGGGCGCGCGCAGCGCGAGCCAGGGATCCATACCCACAGGGAGTGGTTTTGCGAGGACTCGGAGTGGGGACGTCGCCCCGCACTCCTGCTTGTGGTTATGGGTCCCCGCCTTCGCGGGGACGACGATTGCGTTTGGAGCGGCGCCCTCCGCCCTACCTCATCCGCCGCGCACTGCTCCAGCTCTTCAGCGACGACCACACCCCGCGCGAGAGGCGGAAGCAATCGACGGGTGTCGAGGAGCCCAGCGCCAGGAAGCGGTGCAGCTGCACGCCGCTCCACTGGAAGCCGCACTTCTCCAGCACCTTGCGCGATGCGGGATTGGTGACGCGCGCGCCGGCATAGAGGTGCTCGTCCGCGAACTCCTCGAAGAAGAAATCGATCGCGCCGCGCGCGGCCTCGGTGGCGAAGCCCCGGCCCCAGTGCTCGACGCCGAGCCAATAGCCGAGCTCGGCATGGCCTGCCGTCGAACAGTCGATCCCGACCATGCCGACCGGCCCGCTGTCGTGCTCGATCAAAAATACCGTCTCGCTGCCGAGCTCGGCGGTGGCGCGGATGAAGTTGGCGGCGTCGTCCTGCGAATAGGGATGCGGCAGGCGGCGCGTGTTCTCGGCGACACGGCGGTCGTTGGCGAGCCGGGCGATGGCCCTGACGTCGGCCAGTGTCGGCCGCCGCAAGGTCAACCGCTCGGTGGCGACGACGCTGGGTCTCGCCTCGGCCAAGGTCACGCTCGAGAAATCCTGCAACATGTCCGGCTCCGTAAAAGTCACTAAGTCAAAGTGGTCTAAGTCAAAGTGAGCAACGAAAAGGGGAGGCCGGTTTCCCGCCTCCCCTTTGGAGCCTTCGATCTCTTGCGATCTCCAGGACTCCGCCGGTTCAGTGGGACCGGCGGACTCCGTTTTTGTCCACCGTCTATTCAGCCGCCTCGGCGATCGGGAGCACCGATACGAAGGTGCGGCCGTTGGCTTTGGCCTGGAACGCAACACGACCTTCGATCTTAGCGAACAAAGTGTGGTCCGTGCCCATGCCGACATTAAGGCCGGGGTGCCAGGTCGTGCCGCGCTGACGCGCAATGATGTTGCCGGGCGTGACGATCTCGCCGCCGAACGCCTTGATGCCGAGGCGCTTGCCCTTCGAATCGCGTCCGTTGCGCGATGAACCGCCTGCCTTTTTGTGAGCCATGGCTCGTCTCCGAAATCCTGCGTATGTCTAGGTCAATTCCTTGACGGAATCATTTCAAAACGTCTCACGCATCAATTCGTGAATTGGGCGTGATCAATTCTGGTTATTCGGCGGCTTCCGCTGCCGGCTCCTTCGCCACCTTCTCCTTCTTCGGACGCGGGCCCTTGGAGGGCTTGGCGCCGTCGGTCAGGATCTCGCTGACGCGCAGCACGGTGATCTCGTCGCGGTAGCCGCGCTTGCGGCGCGAATTCTTGCGGCGGCGCTTCTTGAACGCGATGACCTTGGGGCCGCGCTTGTGGTCGAGCACCTCGACCGCGACGGACGCGCCCGCCACCGTCGGAATGCCCAGCACCGGGGTGTCGCCGCCGACAACCAGGACTTCATTCAGCTGCACGATCGAGCCGACTTCGCCTTCGATCTTGCCTACTTCCAGGACATCATCCGGCACGACGCGGTATTGCTTGCCGCCGGTTTTGATGACTGCGAACATCGTTTTTTTCCTTCGTGTTCAATCCCGGCCTCGCGACGAGCATGTCGGGGCCGGCTTTTTGTCAGTCGCTACGGGTTTATGAGCTTTGTGCGGGCGGGAGTTATCCCTTTGAAAACCCACAAAAAAGCAAGCGGCGCGAGAAACGCCCCGCGCCGGCTGTCGGACTTATAGCGACCAACAGCCGCAAGTCAAGGAAAAGCGGGCGAAAACGGCCCGGGTTTGAAGCAGTTGGCGGTGCTTTCCGCTTCCAGCCGAATCTCGGGTGGCGCTGCAACCAACGGGTTCCCTCGCCGTTGTCCTCGCAATTCGACACGCGGGCAAGGGGCTTCCCATGGCAACAGACGAACTGGTCAAGACGACGACGGGCATTGCCCATCACGGGGCGGAGCGGCTGCCTTCGGTGGACGTGGACAGTTTCAATATCGAGATCAAGGACGAGGACGGTTTTCTCGGCGACCGCGCCAGCAGGCGCGCGTTCCGAGAGATTCTCGAGCACTGGCGCAAGCCATTGCGCAAGACCGGTGAGGATCCGTTCGGCAAGGAGCAGACGGAGAACATCAGCAAGAAGACGCTGGATGACATCATGGTGGGCGACGACGTCGAAGCCTCCGCCGTCGTGCACAGCGCGATCGAGGAGTTCGCCCAGGAGCTCGCCTATGTCACCCGCCGCTTCCTCAAGACCAAGGCCTGGGCCAAGACCGAACGCATTGTGGTCGGCGGCGGCTTTCGCGATTCCCGGCTCGGCGAGCTCGCGATCGCCCGGACCGAGATCATCCTGAAATCCGACGACTTCAAGATCGACATGGTGCCGATCCGCCACCACCCCGACGAGGCCGGCCTGGTCGGCGCGCTGCATCTGGCGCCGTCCTGGATCTTCGAGGCGCATGACAGCATCCTCGCCGTCGACATCGGCGGCACCAATATCCGCTGCGGCCTCGTGGAAACCGGCTGGAAGAAGGCCAAGGATCTGTCCAAGGCCAAGGTCGTGACATCCGATTTGTGGCGCCACGCCGATGACGAGCCGACTCGTGAAGGTGCGGTGAAGCGGCTCACCAAGATGCTGAAGGGGCTGATCACGGAAGCCGACAAGGAAGGCTACAAGCTCGCGCCCTTCATCGGCATCGCCTGTCCCGGGGTGATCAACGCCGACGGCTCGATCGAGAAAGGTGCGCAGAACCTGCCCGGCAATTGGGAGAGCAGCAAGTTCAACCTGCCGGCGAGCCTGATCGAGGGCATCCCGTCCATCGGCGAGCACGACACCGCGATCCTGATGCACAATGACGGCGTGGTTCAGGGCCTGTCGGAAGTGCCGTTCATGCAGGACGTCGACCGCTGGGGCGTGCTCACCATCGGCACCGGCCTCGGCAATGCCCGCTTCACCAACCGCCGCAAGGAGAACGGCAAGGAGAAGGACCGGGATTCCCAGGAGAACGGCAAGAAAAAGGGCAAGGACAGCAAGAAGGACGACTGAACCGTCCAAGCTCGCTCGGCTCTCGCCGCTGCCCACCTCTCCCGAAGGGAGAGGTCGAATGGCATCGAAAGATGCCATTCGGGTGAGGGGTTTCGGTCGCCGCGGGATCCAGGGATGCTCCGTCCGGGTTTGTCGGCGCGGGCGTCCGACCTGGCCTGCGGAGTAACCTTGACCGGTTAGGTTAAGGACCGGATTGCGTTGCACCAAGCGGTCTGCACGCTACGGTCGAATCGTCGCCTCCACTGGCCGGCGAAGCCGCCCTTCACGGCCAGTATTTCAATGAGCGGCACCGGGACCGCCAGTGTTTACCGCGTCTGGCGGTCCCACCCCGTTTTCGCCCCCATGTCATTAGGTCGCGTTCCAGGAAAAACCGGTCCGATTTTCGTCCCGCGCGCCTTGTCTGGCCCGCCATCCTCGCCTATTAACGCCCCCAACCACAGGGGCCGCTGCTCCTATATGGCGCCTTCAGGAGAGGTGGCAGAGTGGTTGAATGCACCGCACTCGAAATGCGGCATAGGTGCAAGCCTATCGGGGGTTCGAATCCCTCCCTCTCCGCCATCTGACCGCGACGTGCGAAAACCCCAGTAAAACAAAGGGCGTCGAGAGCCACCGGATTCGTTGGTGGAGAACCGCGGTGGAGAACCGCCGATCGTTCAATTTGGCCCAATCTGCCACCATTGCGCACCTGGCGGAAGCCTAATCCTCTGAGCGGCGAGAAGTGCATCTCAATCCCGCAACCAGCCTTCAGAGGAGATTGGACTCGGCGTCCCCAGCGACTCAGCTTAAAAATTGCACCCGGGACTTGTGCACTTATTTGGGGGTGGGTCTTGCCGTCACCTGTCTATGCTCTATCGGGAATGAAGCTTGAGGGTGGTTGGACTGTAGACAGTCCTTTTGGCTGGTCATTCGACGAAGCGGGGCTCCCGAGGAGACCTCCGGATGACAAAGGGTCGGGGGGAAACTTTTCAGTCGGCTATGTCGTCAAGCGTGGGGATCAGACCGCGTTCCTGAAAGCCATAGACCTGAGCGTTGCCCTTCGGGCTGCCTCAGGAGATATCCTGAATCGCCTGAAGCGGATCATCGACACAGCAACGTTTGAACAGTCGCTTTGCGCTATGTGCGGCGAACGCCGGATGGATCGGGTGGTGCTCGCTCTGGCTGCCGGCGAAATCGTCGTCGGCCCGAACCTGCAGGACCGCGTTCCGTACATTATTTTTGAGCTGGCGGATGGCGACGTCCGTCGACAGATCCGGCTGGTGAACGACAATGTTCGCGCTGAATGGATATTCAAAGCGCTACAGAACGCTGCGGTCGGGTTGAGGCAGTTGCACGGCGCCAAGGTTGCGCACCAGGACATGAAGCCATCCAACTTGTTGCATTTTTCTAAGCAGAGCGCATTTAAGGTCGGTGATGTCGGCCGTGCAATCCAAGAGGGCGTTGCGGTGCCTCATGCCGAATACGGAATAGCTGGGGATCCCGCCTACGCTCCTCCTGAGCTGCTCTACGGGCATTATCTTGCCGACTGGAATACTCGCCGCCTTGGTTGCGATCTCTACATGTTTGGCAGCCTTATCGCGTTCTTCTTTTTGGGGCAGGGCATCACTGCCATGCTGATGAATCGCATTGATCAGCCTCATCTTCCTCCCCGCCGTGGTGGGGGGTGGACCGGAACGTATGTTGAGGTTCTACCCATTGTTCAGCGAGCATTCTCGTCAGTTCTCGAGGAGCTCCAGCTGGTGGTCCCAGCCAAATTCAAAGATGAGGTCGTTGCAAGCGTCCGAGAGCTTTGCGAGCCAGACCCAACGCTGCGCGGTCACCCGAAGAGCCGCAAACAAAACCAATTCGACTTGTCCCGCTACGCGACGAAGTTTGATCTCCTTTCGAAGCACGCTGCAATCGCGAGCCGAAGCGCTTGATACCGTCCGATGACGACATCAAGCGGCAGGTCATTCCGCGCTGGCGAACGATCCGCGCCACGACGGAGGCTGGAGAGCTCGGGTCTTCGGAACGGCAAACACCGTCCGAAGCGCTAACTGCTGCACTGTCGTCCCGTCTGGTGCAGGAGCTTCATCTTCGGGTCAGGGAGTGGCGCGAAGAGAAGGACCTTGCCGCAGCCGAGGAATTGCTCGCTGCAGCAATCGTTTCGGGCGATGACGAATTCAAGGCAGAAATTGCGGCTGCCTCCCAATTGGTTCTCGCAGATGCAGCATCCCTCCCCGGATCAATCGAGTTGGCGCGGTCTTTCTCTCAAGACGCTGCCGTTGCCGAAGAACCCCTCCCGACAGAAACCAAAAAAATGTACTCGGAGATCGCACGCCGTAAGCGACTCCTGCGCGTTTATCCAAGGGATCCGCTACTCTTCACCGAAACAGCTCTGCTATATACAAATTTGGGTCTGAATAATTCTGCAAAACAACTCCTCAGAGCGGCGGCCGCACTCGCGCCTAACAACCGATACGTCCTGCGATCGCTAACGCGGTTCTGGGTTCATCAAGCCGAGCCAGATCGCGCGCTCCACTTCTTATCGAGGTCGGCAGCAACAAAATATGATCCTTGGCTACTTGCAGCCCAAGTCGCGACGGAAGACGTGGCGCAGAAGAAGTCTATCAACTGGCGTGAAGCTAAGCGGGTGCTTGATGATGACAGGTTTTCGGATTTCGAGCTGACCGAGCTTGCTGCGGCCCTCGCCACTCTTCAGCTCCAGGCGGGCAGCCATAAGCTTGCGCGCAAGATGTTTCGGAAGAGCCTGGCTAAACCCACCGAGAACTCAGTGGCACAGGTTCAATGGGCGAGCCGACGGGACCCGACGATCAACGTCTCTCATGATTTGACAGCAAATGCCTCTGAAGCGCTTGCTTGGGAGCAGTTGTCCGCTCATCAGTGGAACGAAGTGATTGGAGCAACAACGCGCTGGCAGGAGATAGAACCGTTCAGTGTTCGCCCCGCCGTGATGGGCTCATTCGTCGGTGTAGGGCATCTCGGTGACGGACGCGTCGGCGAACAGTTCGCAAGGCGCGGCCTGGTAGCCAACAAGGGTTCGCAAGTACTGCATAACAACCTGGCCGTATCCCTCGCACTGCAGGGGCGCGTGCCCGAGGCGCGGGCAGAGCTCGAAAACGTAAAGCCCGCCTTGGGAACAAACGAGGAGATCGTCAATCTCGCAAGCCGTGGCTTGATCGAGATGCGTGCGGGAAACCTTGCAGGCGGCGCAGATCTCTATAGACGCTCGATTGAACTTGCTGTGACTTTGCGGAGTGCGGCGCTTTGGTGCAGAGCTTACGCCCATTTCGCTGTCGAAGTCGCGCGGTTCGACAAGAGTGCTCTTCCGGAGGTGACCACGGCAATCATGAAGGTGTACGACAAGCTGCCCGACCAGGCGAAGCTCATCCTCAACGATGTTCCTGCCATGCTGGAGCGCGCCTCGAAACTTCAAACGGTGGCCGATGTGTTGGCCTCGCTCGAGAATTTCAGGGAGCAGTTTATCCCCACCTATCCATCTGATGGCGAACCCCAGTCATGACCGACCTCCGCATGCGCCCTTGACCAGGGACTCGATCTTCTAGGATCCAGATTTTTAGTGAGATGCTCATCGGACGAGGGTTTGCCGGCCACGCGGCGGGTGCCTTTTCGCCGGCCGGTCCTGCCCGACACCACCCCCCGGCGCCAGGTGCCAGCGCGGCGGGCCCCGCTTCGAGCGCAAAAATGTCGGTAATCAGAATTTCGAGGAATCGACA
>NZ_JAEMSD010000289.1:0-3566 GCF_016462955.1 Bradyrhizobium sp.
TTCCTGAAGTCGCGCCTGCTTTTGCCGGAGCCGCCGAGTGCGGAAGGCCCGAGCGCCGAGCAGATGGCCACCGCGCTCGCCAACCGCCTGCGCCGGCTGGAAGCCATTCGCGAAGCCGCCAACCGGCTGATGAACAGGCCGCAATTGCAGCGCGACATCTTCCCGCGCGGCGAGCCCGAGCAAATCGCCGAGATCAAGCATCCGAAATATACCGCGACGCTGTACGACCTGCTCACCGCCTATGCCGCCCAGCGCCAGTCGCGCGTGCTGGCGAGCGTGCATTTGGCCAAGCGTACGGTGTGGTCGCTCGCCGAGGCCCGCGCCACGCTGGAGCGCCTGGTCGGCAGCCTCAACGAGCAGGACGACTGGGGCGTGCTCGACGATTTCCTCATCCGGCATGTCGCCGATCCGACGCAGCGCGCCACGGTGTTCGCCTCGAGCTTTGCCGCCGCGCTCGAACTGGTGCGGGAAGGTCAGCTCGAGCTGAACCAGAAAGAGGCGTTTGCGCCGATCTATTTCCGGAAGGGGCGCCCAAAGCCGGTCCCGGACGCAGCTCCTGCGCCTGATGCGCCGGTCGCCTAAGTGCAAGAAGGAGAATCTACCATGGCAAGCCTGGCTGAAATGCGGGTGGAAGAGGCCGAGCCGATGGAGAACGAAACCCAGGCTCGCCCCGAGGAATTGCGGCTGCTCGAAGCGCTGCTGTTCGCGTCGAGCGAGCCGCTGGACACCGCGACGCTCGCCAAGCGCATGCCGGAGGGCGTCGACGTCAAAGCCGCGCTCGAGCAGCTCCAGGCCGACTACGCCTTGCGCGGGGTGAACCTGGTCCGCGTCGCCAACAAATGGACGTTCCGCACCGCCGGCGATCTTGCCTGGCTGATGACGCGCGAGAGCACCGAGACCCGCCGCCTGTCGCGCGCCGCGATTGAGGTGCTGGCGATCATCGCCTATCACCAGCCGGTGACCCGGGCCGAGATCGAGGAGATCCGCGGCGTCGTCACTTCAAAGGGCACGCTCGACGTTCTGCTGGAGACCGGTTGGATCAAGCCGCGTGGCCGGCGCAAGACGCCCGGCCGTCCCCTGACCTTCGGCACCACCGAGGAGTTCCTGTCGCAGTTCACCCTGGAACAGCTCGGCGATCTGCCCGGCCTGGAGGAACTGAAAGGGACGGGCCTGCTGGATTCGCGCCTGCCAACCGGCTTCAGCGTGCCGACTCCGTCCGATGACCCGGCCCTGCGGGAGGATGAGGATCCCTTGGAACCCGGCGACGAGCTGGATCTTGCGCTCGCGCCTGCGGTCGAACCCGAGACTGCGGAAGCGGCACCGGAAGGCGGCCACGAAAATGGCGGCGAGGGTCGCAGCGATGGCGGCGCTGAGGACTGAGGCACCGTCTCTCTGGGCCCCTGCGACAGGTTAACACTAGCAAGATTGCGTAGCACCAGCAGCGAATTGGCGCTGCCTTGGTCCTTGTTTTTGACACCCGCCAAGCCTAGGTTTCGGTGAAGATCGGCCGGGTCCCCGGCCATGCGCGTTTGGAGGGTTGCAGGATGGGTTCACTCAGCATTTGGCACTGGATCTTGGTGATCGCAGTGGTCCTGCTGCTGTTCGGCCGCGGCAAGATTTCGGATCTGATGGGCGACGTGGCGCAGGGCATCAAGGCGTTCAAGAAGGGCATGCAGGACGAGGACAAGCCCGCTGACAAGCCCGAGCCGGCGAAGTCCATCGAACACAATGGCGCGCCGACCGCGACGCGGTCCGACGTCGGCAGCAAGGCCGTCTGAGCCGGAAGAAGCACGCGAGACGCGGGTAGAGCGGCCCCGATCCTGCGCGCGAGGGATTGGGCCGGCTCCGGCTGGCGTGAACGGAAGACTTTATGTTCGACATCGGGTGGAGTGAACTGGTCCTCGTCGGGGTCGTCGCCCTGATCGCCATCGGCCCGAAAGAGCTGCCGGGCGTGCTGCGCATGGTCGGGCAATGGATGAGCAAGGCCCGCAAGATGGCCGCCGAATTCCAGGGTCAATTCCAGGAAGCGATGCGCGAGGCCGAGATGGCCGACCTCAAGAAGAGCTTCGACGAGGTCAAGGAAGCCGCGACCGGCTTCAATCCACTGACCTCGCTCCAGAAGGATGTCAGCGACGCGCTCCGCGTCGATGCGCTGGACAAGCCCGCAGAGACGTCGGCGACGACCGTCGTCGAACCGCCGTCCACACCCACGACTCCGGAAACGCCGACACCGGAAACCTTCGTCGAGGCCGAGGCGCATGCAGCCGTCGACGAGCCGCTCGCGATCACCCGTGAGGTCGAGCAGGCACCCGTGGCGCAGGACACCGCGCCATCCGAGGCGATCAAGGACGCCAAAGCGTCATGACCGACGCCGACATCGAAGCCAGCAAAGCCCCGCTGATGGACCATTTGATCGAGCTGCGTTCGCGGCTGATCAAGGCGTTGCTCGGCTTCGGCATTGCCTTCATCTTCTGCTTCTTCTTCGCCAAGCAGATCTACAACGTGCTGGTCTGGCCGTTCGTCTGGATCGCCGGCCCCGAGAATTCCAAGTTCATCTACACGGCGCTGCTGGAATATTTCATCACCCAGTTGAAGCTGGCGCTGTTCGGGGCCGGCTTCATCTCGTTCCCGATCGTGGCGACGCAGATCTACAAATTCGTGGCGCCCGGGCTCTACAAGCACGAGAAGCAGGCCTTCCTGCCGTATCTGGTCGCGACCCCGTTTTTCTTCGTGCTGGGCGCCGCGCTGGTTTATTTCGTCGTGCTGCCGATGCTGGTGCGCTTCTCGCTCGGCATGCAGCAGGCCGGCGGCGACGAGACCGCGCAGATCCAGCTTCTGCCCAAGGTCGGCGAATATCTGTCGCTGATGATGTCGCTGATCTTCGCTTTTGGCATCGCCTTCCAGCTACCGGTGATCCTGACGCTGCTCGGGCGGATTGGCATCGTCAGCTCGAAGATGCTGCGCGAGAAGCGCCGCTACTTCATCGTCCTGGCCTTCGTGATTGCAGCCGTGCTGACGCCGCCCGACGTGCTCAGCCAGTGCTCCCTCGCATTTCCGCTGATGGCACTCTATGAGGGTTCGATCCTCGCGGTGGCGATGGTGGAGAGGAAGGCGGCAGCCGCGCAGACCGCGACCGGCACCGACGTGTCGACGCCCGCCAATCCGGCGGAGTAGGGCGGCTAGCTCCACTGTCATTCCCCGCGAAGGCGGGGAATCCAGTACGCCCCGGCCTCACGGGGGATCACTGACGTCTCTGGAATACTGGATCATCCGCCTTCGCGGATGATGACAGCTGTGCTAGGGGGAGCGGCCATTTGCATGAATGCAAATCAGAATTTGCAGACTTGCAACAAGCCCAGGACCACAGCCATGCACGACATCAAATCGATCCGCGACAATCCGCAAGCCTTCGATGCCGGCCTCGCGCGGCGTGGCTTGAAGCCGATGTCGGGCTCGCTGCTGGCGATCGACGAGAGGCGTCGTGCGGCGATTCTCGCCTCCGAGCAGGCGCAGGCACGGCGCAATGCGGCGTCGAAGGAAATCGGAGATGCCAAGAAGGCGAAGGA
>NZ_JAEMSD010000289.1:3576-8784 GCF_016462955.1 Bradyrhizobium sp.
GGAAGTCGCCGAGCTCAAGACCACGATGCCGGAGCTCGAAGCCGCCGCAAAGGCTGCCGACGAGGAGCTGGCGAAGGAGCTGTCGGCAATTCCGAACATCCCGTTCGACGACGTGCCCGACGGCGTCGACGAGCACGGCAACGTGCAGCACCACGTGTACGGCAACAAGCGCAACTACAGCTTCGCACCGAAACTGCATGATGATCTCGGCACCGCGCTCGGCTACATGGATTTCGAGGCGGCGGCAAAGCTCTCCGGCGCGCGCTTCGTCGTGTTGAAGAAGGGGCTGGCGCGGCTCGAACGCGCGATCGGCCAGTTTATGCTCGACCTGCACACCACCGAGCACGGCTACACCGAGATCAATCCGCCGCTGCTTGTGCGCAACGAGGTGATGTTCGGCACCGGGCAATTGCCGAAATTCGAGGACGATCAGTTCTGGGCGATCAAGGGCGAGCTGCTCGCTTCGCCCGACCATGAGCGGTTGAAGACCGAGCGGCTCGGCCTGATCCCTACCGCAGAAGTCTCGCTGACCAATCTCGCGCGGGAATCCATCCTCGACGAGAAGCAATTGCCGATGCGCCTCACCGCGCTGACGCCGTGCTTCCGTGCCGAGGCGGGCGCCGCGGGCCGCGACACCCGCGGCATGATCCGCCAGCACCAGTTCACCAAGGTCGAGCTGGTCTCGATCACGACGCCGGAAGCGAGCAAGGACGAACTGGAACGGATGCTGTCCTGCGCCGAGCAGGTGCTGCAGAAGCTCGACCTGCATTATCGCGTGATGACGCTCTGTGCGGGCGATATGGGTTTCTCGGCGCAAAAAACCTATGACATCGAGGTCTGGATGCCCGGGCAGGGCGAGGGCGGGGCGTTCCGCGAGATCTCGAGCTGCTCGGTCTGCGGCGACTTCCAGGCCCGCCGTATGGATGCGCGCTCGCGCGGGCCCGACGGCAAGCCGCGCTTCGTGCACACGCTGAACGGCTCCGGCACCGCCGTCGGCCGCGCGCTGATTGCCGTGATGGAGACCTATCAGCAGGAGGACGGCTCGATCGCGGTCCCTGACGTGCTCCAGCCCTATATGGGCGGGCTGAAGGTGATCGGCCGCGAGTAGGCTTGCGTAGATCGGGCGGCCGGCTATCCTGCCGGCCACCCGCCAACGCGAACCCACGGGTCATGGCCTTGCACCGCGACATCTTCTGGGTCGGCCGACAATGGGCCGTAACGGGCGCCGGGATCCAGGCCATCGATCAGCGCCTGCGCGGCGTGCTCGACATCGAGATCGCCCGGCTTTGGGACGACGATCTCGTGCAGAGCCGGCGGTCCAAGCCCGGCGTCAATGCTGCCGACTTCGACAAGGCGCTGGCAGTGGCGCGCGAGCGCTTTCCGCAGCCGCCGGAGTCGAATCCGCTCGTGGCGCAATTGGAGGCGCTCGGCGTGATCGAGGCTCCGGTCATCAGTGCGGCCGTGCCGGCGATGCAATTGCGTGCGGAGGGTCGGCTGGCGCGCTTCCTGCCGCAATGGCGCATTCGAGGGTAACGGGATCAGGCCGGGAACCAGCCGCCCGACCGCAATCGTCCGGTTTGCCTGTTCGGCCCCGGCCAGATAAGACGGCTCAGACCCGTTTTTTTTTGGAAACGAACCTTTCGCATGCGCATTCTCTGCACCAATGACGACGGCATTCACGCTCCTGGCCTCAAGGTCGTGGAGGAGATCGCGCGCGCCTTGTCCGATGACGTCTGGGTGGTGGCGCCCGAGCTCGACCAGTCCGGCGTGTCGCATTCGCTGTCGTTGAACGACCCCTTGCGCCTGCGCGAAGTCGGCCCTCGCCATTTTGCGGTGCACGGTACGCCGACGGACTGCGTCATCATGGGCGCCCGCCACATCCTCGGTGCCAAGCTGCCTGACATCGTGCTGTCCGGCGTCAACAAGGGCCGCAACGTCGCCGAGGACGTGGTCTATTCCGGCACCATTGCCGGCGCGCTGGAGGGGACCATCCTGGGGCTGCCGTCGTTTGCATTGTCGCAGGAGTTCAGCGTCGAGACCCGGGAGCGCCCGCCGTGGGACACCGCCCGCAAGTTCGGGCCCGACATCCTGCGCAAGGTGATTGCCGCCGGCGTTCCCAAGGACACGGTGATCAACGTCAACTTCCCGTCCTGCGCGCCCGAGGAGGTGCAGGGCGTCCGTGTCACGCGGCAGGGCAAGCGCAATCTCGGCTTCCTCAAGATCGATGAGCGCAGGGACGGCCGCGGTAATCCGTATTTCTGGATCGGCTTCGAACGGACTGCGATGCTCGACACGCCTGACGCCGGCACCGATCTGGCGGCGCTGCGCGAGCGCTACGTTTCGGTCACCCCGCTCAGGCTCGACCGCACCAATGAAGCGTTTTCGGAGCAGCTCAGCGCGACTCTGAAATAGACCTAGCCGCTGCGAAGCGCGGCTTCGATGGTCCTGCTGAGCGCGTCGAGCTGGAATGGTTTCTGAAGCGCCGGCCGGTCGCGGTACTGTTCGGGCAGGCCGGAGGAGCCGTAACCGGTAGCGAAAATAAACGGGCAACCCTTCGCCATGATGACATCGGCCACCGGCGAGATGACCTTGCCGTTGACGTTGACGTCCAGAATGGCGAGGTCAAATTCGGTCGATTGCGCAAGCCGCATGGCTTCATTGATGTCGCCGGCCTCGGCGGCAACCCTGTAGCCCAGCTCCTCGAGCATGTCCGTGACCATCATTCTGATCATGACCTCGTCCTCGACGAGGAAAACAGAGCGGCCCGAAAGCCCTGTCGCAGTCATAGGTGAGTCCTTGCCCATTTTCGCGAACGTTCGCAGATAACGATAAGTGGCGCAATGCGCGTTTCAGCGAAGGCAAATTCGCAAATGACTTAGCGCTTTGAAAGCCTGTTGTGGTCAAATGCCGCGTCGAAAGGTTACCACGAGTTCCTGAGCCGGAACAAGATTCCCAGCTCAGGTTCCTGCGGTGCAGACAAAGCCGCCAGACGAAATGAGCGATAGTAGCCATGACTTCCCACGAGCCGCCGCCGGAAAAGATGATGTTTCAGCTCACGCTGAGGCGCCGCGGCATCAGTGACCAGGCCGTGCTGCGGACCATGGAGGAGGTGCCGCGCGATCTCTTCGTGGAGGAGGCCGATCGCGATGGCGCCTATCGTGACAGCGCGCTGCCGATCGCTTGCGGACAGACCATCAGCCAGCCCTTCGTCGTCGCCTACATGACCGAGCAACTCCAGCTCCAGAAGCAGCACCGGGTGCTCGAAATCGGCACTGGCTCGGGCTACCAGGCCGCTGTGCTGTCGCGGCTCGCCGGCCATGTGCTGACCGTCGAGCGCTATCGCAAGCTCGCCGACACGGCACGCGCCCGGCTCGAGAAGCTTGGTTGTCACAATGTCGAGGTGATGCTTGGCGACGGTCTCGATCTGCCGCCCAATATCCGACCGTTCGATCGCATCATCGTCACCGCCGCGATGGAGCAGATCCCGGAGAACGTGGTCGAGCGGCTGGAGCTCGGGGGGATCCTGATCGCCCCGGTCGGCCCGCATCAGGGCGTACAGACGCTGATCCGCCTGACCCGCACTGAAGCCGGATTCGAGCGCCGGGAACTCGTGGAGGTCCGCTTCGTGCCGGCGTTGCCCGGCGTGGCGCGGGAACTGTAGAATCCCGGATCGGCTGTGCGGCCAACATCTTATCGGAGGGTTAAGCCGTTATTTACTCGGCGCGTGTTTACTTAAAACACCAGTTCTGTTGCGTACGAGTGAGTAACCATGTCCGCTGTCGCCGAGTTGCTTTACTCGCGCCGCGTGCCGCAGGTCGCGGTGCTGGCGCTGATCTCCTTCAGCTTTGCAGGGTGCAGCGCCGACATGTCGTCGCGGCTGTCCCAGTCGAATTTCTCCAATCCCTTCGCGTCCGAACAAACCGGTTCGGTGCAGCAGGCGCCGCCGCAGCAGCAGCGCGAGCTGCCGCAATACGCACGGCCGCAGACGCAGCCGGGATATTATCAGTCGCAGCCACTACCTCCGCCTGCTGTCTCCACCCCGCAATCCTACCCGGTCGGTTCGGGCAGCGGCGTGTCCGGAGGCGGACGCGGCGTCAGCTCTTACGCGCCCCCGGCGCAGCCGCACCTGGAGACCACGGCCACCGTGCCGCCGCGCTCGGTTGCGGCTACCCAGCCGGCCGGTGGTACCAAGATCATCGTCGGCACCAGCGATACGCTGGACGTTCTCGCGAAGCGTTACCGCGTCACGCCGCAGGCGATCCTTGCGGCCAATGGCTACAAGGGCCCGCGGGCGCTCTCGCCCGGCCAGCAGTTGATCATCCCGTCGGCGGCGACGGCCGCTGTCCCGGCGCCTGCGATGGCTCCCGTTGCTGCCGCGCCTGCTGCCAAGCCCGTCGTGGCCATGGCTGCGCCGGCGAGCACCCATTTCGTCAATAAGGGCGATACGCTCGCCAGCATTGCCCGCAAGAGCCATATCTCGACGGCTGATCTCGCCCGCGCCAACGGGATCGATCCGTCCGCAAAACTCAAGCTCGGCACCAGGCTGACCGTGCCCGGTGCCAAGACCGCTGCCCTCGCGGCGCCGGCGGCTCCGGTCGCAGCTGCTCCCGTGGCGACGCTCCAGCCCGTCGCGGCCGCTCCCGCGCCCGCCACCAAGCTGGCCGCCGCCGCGCCGGTGCAAAGCGCGCGTCTGGCGCAGGCGACTGCCAATGTCGAAGAGAAGCCCGCCGAGACGCCGGCGAAGGCTGCGGACGCCACCGGTGCGCTGCCGACCTTCCGTTGGCCGGTGCGCGGCAAGGTGGTCACGACCTACGGCGCCAAGACCAATGGCAAGTCCAATGACGGCATCAATCTGGCGGTGCCCGAGGGCACGCCGGTCAAGGCGGCTGAAGACGGTGTCGTCGCCTATTCCGGCAACGAGCTGAAGGGTTACGGCAATCTCGTCCTGGTTCGGCACTCCAACGGCTACGTCACCGCATATGCCCATGCGAGTGAGCTGTTGGTGAAGCGCGGCGATACCATCAAGCGCGGTCAGGTCATTGCCAAGTCGGGTCAATCCGGGGAGGTGGCGTCGCCGCAGCTCCACTTCGAGATCCGCAAGGGATCGAGCCCGGTTGACCCGCTTCAATTCCTGAACGGGGCGTGAGGCCGACAGGGCCTCCGCGCGAAAGCTGTCGTCGCCCGGCTTGACCGGGCGACCCAGTACGC
>NZ_JAEMSD010000017.1:0-24189 GCF_016462955.1 Bradyrhizobium sp.
GTCTCACATCTCGCTGCGCTCAATGTGAGCCGACCCTCCCCCTCCAGGGGAGGGTGAAACGGATCAGTAGTACTTGTGGAAATGGTGAACCGGCCCGTGGCCGTGACCGACGCTGAAGCGGTCGGCGGCGCCGATCGCGGCGCTGATCCAGGCCTTGGCATTGCGCACGGCGGTCTCCAGATCCTCGCCCTTGGCCAGCCCCGCCGCGACGGCCGAGGACAGCGAGCAGCCGGTGCCGTGGGTGTTGCGGGTCGCGATGCGCGGCGCGGCGAGCGCGATCACGGTGTCCGTGCCGACGAGATAGTCGATGCTCTCCGCGCCCTCGCCGTGTCCGCCCTTGATCAGGACCGCACGGCAGCCCAGCGCCAGCAGCCGCCGCCCCTGGCTTTCGATCTCAGCCTCGCTCGCCGCGACCGGCGCGTCGAGCAGCGCCGCCGCCTCGGGCAGATTGGGCGTGATCACCGATGCCAGCGGGATCAGCCTGGTGCGCAGGGCATCGACGGCTTCGCTGGCAAGCAGGCGGTCGCCTGATGTCGCCACCATGACAGGATCGAGCACGATATGCCGCGGCTTCCAGCGCGACAGCGCGGCCGCGATCGCATCGATGCTGGCGACCTGGGCCACCATGCCGATCTTCACCGCGCCGACGTCGAGATCGGAGAACACCGCGTCGATCTGCGCGGTGACGAACCCGGCCGGCACCGCATGAATGCCGGTGACGCCGCGCGTGTTCTGCGCCGTCAATGCCGTGATCACGGAGGCGCCGTAGACGCCGAGCGCGGCGAAGGTCTTCAGGTCCGCCTGGATCCCGGCGCCGCCGCTCGAATCGGAGCCGGCGATGGTGAGTGCGACCGGGGTCGTCATGACGATTGTCCGCGTTTTCGAGCCATCGCCCGTCTTAGCAAGCTCGCGCCGAACCCAGCAAGCACGCTTGCTAAATCCGGCCGGTTTTGGCCTATTAGCCGGAAGACTACGCTTTCGGAGTGTCCGCGATGGTTCCTTTCTTCGTTCAGATCAAATGCAAGCTCGGCCAGTCCTATACGGTGGCCAATGCGCTTGCCGAAGCCGAAATCGCCTCCGAGATCTATTCCACGGCCGGCCAATACGACCTCCTGGTGAAGTTCTACGTCGACAAGGATACCGACATCGGTCATTTCGTGAACGAGAAGGTGCAGGTGCTGCCGGGCATCCAGGACACCCTCACCATCATCACCTTCAAGGCGTTCGGCACGGGCTAGCGTTGCGGCTCAGCTGCCTTGCTGGCGCTGGGGCGGTGTCGGTCCCTGCACCGGCCGAAGTGACTTCAGATACACGGCCATCGCGGCGCGGTCTTCCGCCGTCAGTTGCGCCAGATTCTTGATCACCGCCCGCATCGCGCCCGACGCGCTGTCGCCCTCGGGCATGTCGCCGGTCTCGAGAAAATCCGCGATATCCTTCTCGCTCCAGTTGCCGATGCCCTGCTGCGTGATGTTGGGCACCCAGCCCTCGCCTTCCGGATTGGGCCCGCCGGCAAAGCGCTGGGTGCCGATGATGCCGCCGAGCGCATTGCGCGGGCTGTGGCATTCGGCGCAATGGCCGAACCCGTTGACGAGATAGGCGCCGCGATTCCATTGCGGCGAACGTGCGGCGTCCGCGACGAACGGCGCAGTGTCCATGAACAGCTGTTTCCAGATGCCGAGATTGCGGCGAATGTTGAAGGGAAACGGCAGCGCGTGGTCGCGCACTTTGCCGGACACCGGCGGCAGCGTCTTCAGATAGGCAAAGAGGTCGCGGACGTCATCGATGCTGGCAAGACGATAGGACGTGTAGGGAAACGCGGGAAAATAGTGCGTGCCCGTGGGCGAGACGCCGCGCATCACGGCGTTGACGAAATCGGCCTCGCTCCAGCGGCCGATCCCATCGGCCGGATCGGGAGAAATATTGGGCCCATAGAAAGTCCCGAACGGCGAGCCGATCGCCAGCCCGCCGCCAAGCCGCAGGCGATCGGGCTGGTTGGGGGTGGCATGACAGGATGAGCAGCCGCCGGCGTTGAACAGTTCCTGCCCGTTGGCGAGGTCGGGGCTGCGGCTCGGCGCCGGCAAGGCCAGCACGGCCGGGGCGGTCAACCACCAATAGAGGGCGAACGCCGCGCCGGCGGCGATCACGGCGGCAAAAAGCGTTCGTAGCAGCATTCGATCATTCCATCGTGAGCGCGCGAACTTAAGGGTCATGTTGCGCCCGAGCCAACCACGAATATTTTAGACCGCCAGCTGCCATGCCGGAATAAATCGCATGACATACTGTTTGAAGGGCAATCAGGCCTCAACAGGGAGAGACCCATGACCAAAGCCGTTCTTGCCATACTGGCACTCGGAGCTGCCGTTGCCTTCGCCGCCCCGGCCGGCGCGGAGAAACTGAAGGCGACCCTGGACGGCAAGTCCGAAGTTCCCCCCAACACCAGCAGCGCCACCGGAACGGCCGATCTGGACTACGATGCCGCCAGCAAGAAGCTGTCCTGGACGGTCACCTATTCCGGCCTCTCCGGCCCCGCCACCGCCGCGCATTTCCATGGTCCGGCCGAGGCCGGCAAGAACGCCGGCGTTGCCGTCCCGATCCCGAATGCGGCCTCGAGCCCGGTCAAGGGTGAAGCGACCCTCACGGACGCACAGGCCTCCGATCTGCTCGGCGGCAAATACTACATCAACATCCACACCGCGGCGAACCCGGGCGGCGAGATCCGCGGCCAGGTGACGAAGTAAGCCTCAGGGCTGCACTTCACGGAGAGGCCGGGCGCGACGGAGGGCGCGCCCGGCCTTTTCGATTCCCGATGCCCTCAAGCCGCGTTCAACGCCTGCGTGAGGTCGGCGATCAGGTCCGACGGGTTCTCGATGCCGATCGACAGCCGGATCGTGGAATCGAGCACGCCGATCTTCTGGCGGATGTCGGCGGGCACGCCGGAATGGGTCATGGTCGCGGGCAGGCTCGCGAGCGATTCCGTTCCGCCGAGGCTGACCGCCAGCTTGAGGATCTGCAGCGCGTTGAGAAACTTCACTGCGGCCTCCTTGCCGCCGGCGATGTCGAAGGCGAAGGTGGAGCCCGCCCCCAGGCATTGCCTCGCGAACACACCCCCCGCCGGCGAAGCCTCCGCGTGATGACCGAGGTAGTGGACCTTCGCCACCTTCGGATGATCGCGCAGGAAGTCCGCGACCAGACGCGCATTGTCGTTGGCCTTCTCCATGCGCAGGCTCAGCGTCTCGAGCGAGCGGTTGATCATCCAGCAGGAATGCGGATCGAGCTGGGTACCGATGGCACCGCGCAGCGCCTTGATGCCTTTCATGATCGCCTTCGAGCCGAGCGCGGCGCCCGCGATCAGGTCGGAGTGACCACCGACATATTTCGTCAGCGAGTACAGCGAAATATCCGCGCCATGCTCGATCGGCCGCTGAAACACCGGCCCGAGCAGCGTGTTGTCGCAGGCAATTATCGGCGTGGCGCCTTGCTCCTTTCCGATCACTTCGGCGATCCGGCGCATCATTGCGACGTCCACCAGCCCGTTGGTCGGATTGGCGGGCGTCTCGATCAGGATCATCGAAACCCGGCCCTTGGCCATGGCTTCCTCCGCGGCCTGCCTGACCGCCGCCTCGTCGACGCCGTCGGCAAAGCCGACGGCGCCGATCGACAGGCGTGCGAGCGTGTTCGTCAGCAGGGTTTCCGTCCCGCCATAGAGCGGCTGGGAGTGCAGGATGACATCGCCGGGGCGGACGAAGGCCAGGATCGTGGTGGCGATGGCCGCCATGCCGGACGAGAACAGCGCGCATTTCTCGGTGCGCTCGTAGACAGCGAGCCTGTCCTCGACGATCTCGCTGTTGGGGTGATTGAAGCGCGAATAGACCAGGCCCGCGCCCATGCCTTCCGGCGGCTCGCGCCTGCCGGCGACGTAGTCGAAGAAGTCCTGCCCGTCCTCGGCTGTCTTGAACACGAAGGTGGAGGTCAGGAACACCGGCGGCTTGATCGCGCCCTCCGACAATTGCGGATCATAGCCATAGGTCAGCATCAGGGTTTCCGGATGCAGCATGTGGTTGCCTATATGGGTCTTCGACGGGAACGGTTTTACCATGGCCTGTCTCGCTGTTGATTGAGGTGCTCGCCGTGCGTTGGAACTCCCTGATGTCCTAAGCGTGTCGGGAGGAGGATGCATCGTCTCGTATGAACGCACGGCCGTTGGTGCAAAGATAGCCGCTCTCAAAGCGATCCGTCAGACCTTGCGGACAGAATTACTGCCTCGCCGCGGCTCACTGCCACGCAAAAAAGGCGGCTGCCTTCGCAACCGCCCCTTCACCGCGTCCTCGTCGCCCCGTTATTTCAACTTCACACGATAGGTTTCGTGACAATCGTTGCAGCGGTCGTTGATCGAGGTGTAGGCCGCTTTCAGGCTTGCGTTATCGGTGATCTTGCCTTTGACGTCGGCGATCGCTTTTTGCACCGGCGGAATCTTAGAATCGAAATCGGCCTTGTTCTGCCAGACCTTCGGTGAGGAGCCGTAGGTCGCGTTCACCACGTCCTGCTTGGGATTGATCTCGAATATCTTGGCGATCTTGGCAACATCGGCTTCGATGGCGGCGATGGCCTGATCGGCAGCTGCCTTGTCGAAGGGGATATCGCCCTTGCTCATCTTCTGCAGGACACCGTACTGGTTCTTGGCGATCGATCGCATCAGATTGTCCTGCTGGACGGCAATCTCCTGCTGCGCCATCACGGCGCCCGCACCCAGCAGCAGGGTGCCTGCGACAATCATCGTTCGTTTCATCGGGATTTCTCCGGCTCGCCGAGTTCTTGGGAGATCGGCCACATCAATAGACCCCCGCGGCGGACGTTTATTCCGCCCGCGGGGAAGGTCACCGTTCACAGGCTGTGCCGCCGGTGATGCTCGTGGATCGCGATCCACACCCGCTCCGGCGTCGCCGGCATGTCGATGTGGTCGATCTTGTATTCGCGCCAGAGCGCGTCGACGATGGCGTTGACGATCGCGGGGCAGGAGCCGATCGCACCGGCCTCGCCCGCCCCCTTCACCCCCAGCGGATTGGTCTTGCAGGGGATGTTGTTGGTCTCGAACACGAAGGCGGGACCATCAGCCGCGCGCGGCAGCGCATAATCCATGAAGGTCGCGGTGATGAGCTGGCCGTCGGTCGGCCCATACACCACCTGCTCCATCAGCGCCTGGCCGATGCCCTGCATGGCGCCGCCATGCACCTGGCCGGCGAGCAACAGCGGATTGAGCGTCTTGCCGAAATCGTCGACGATGACGTAGTTGACGATCTTGATGATGCCGGTGGCCGGGTCGATCTCGACCTCAGCGACGTGGGTGCCGTTCGGATAGGTACCGTCGGCGCTGGCGAAGGTCGCGCTTCCGTTCAGCTTCGACGGATCGACGCCGGGCCGCTTGGCGAGATCGGCAAAGGAAATCGAGCGGTCGGTACCGGCGATGCGGATAACGCCTTCCGAGATTTCGAGGTCACCGGCGCTCGCTTCCAGCGCCTGCGCCGCGATCTCCTTCAGCTTCTGGCCGAGCTCGCGCGTGGCGCGTTCGACGCTGACGCCGCCCGAGGGAATGGAGGCCGAGCCGCCGGTGCCGAGGCCGGTCTTGATCTCGTCGGTGTCGCCCTGGTGGACGTGGACGCGCTCCGGGGCAACGCCGAACTGCTCGGCGACGATCTGCGCATAGGCGGTCTGGTGGCCCTGCCCGCTCGACTGCGTGCCGATCAGCACGGTGATGTCGCCGTTGGGGTCCATCCGCACATGGGCGGTCTCCTCGCCCATGGTGCCGCAGATCTCGACGTAGCTCGCAAGACCGATGCCGCGGATCAGGCCGCTCTTCTTGGCGAGCTTGGCGCGCTTGGGAAATTCCTTCCATTCCGCGATCTCCATCGCGCGCTTGAGATGCGCGGCGAAGTCGCCGGAATCATAGACCTTGCCCGTGGCCGTCTTGTAGGGCAGCGCCTTCGGCGGGATGAAGTTCTTGCGGCGGATGGCATCCGGCGTCATGTCGAGCTTTCGCGCGCAGGCATCGACGAGGCGCTCGATGACATAGGCCGCTTCAGGACGGCCCGCGCCGCGATAGGCATCGACAGGCACGCTGTTGGTGAAAATGGTGCGCACCCGGCAGTGGAACGCCTGGATGTCGTAGAGGCCCGGCAGCATGCCGGCACCGCCATGCGGGATGTAGGGCCCGAAGGTCGACAGATACGCGCCCATGTCGCCCATCAGGTCGCAATCCATCGCGAGGAACTTGCCGTCCTCGGCCAGCGCCATCTTGGCGGTGGTGACGTTGTCGCGGCCCTGCGCGTCGCCCATGAAATGCTCGGTGCGGTCGGCCGCCCACTTCACCGTCTTCTTGAGCTTCTTGGCTGCAACCGCCATCAGCGCGTATTCGCGATAGGGGAACAGCTTCGTGCCGAAGCCGCCGCCGACGTCGGGGCAGATCACCCGCATCTTGTCGGTGGGGATGTCGAGCACGTTCTGGCAGAGGATGTCGCGCAGGCGGTGGCTGCCCTGGCTGCCGATCGTCAGCGTCAGATGGTCGCGCTTGGCATCGTACTCGCAGACCGCGGCGCGCGTCTCCAGGAAGCTCGCGACCACGCGCGGATTGACGATCGAGATTTCAGCGACGGCATGCGCCTTGGCAAAGGCGGCTTCGGTCGCCGCCTTGTCGCCGATCGAGACGTCGAACAGCACGTTGCCGGGCTTGTCCGGCCAGACCTGCGGCGCGCCCTTCTTGATGGCGTTGACGACGCCAGTCACGGCAGGCAGCGGCGACCATTTGACCTCGATCGCCTCGATCGCGTCGCGGGCCTGGTCGATGGTCTCGGCGACCACGAAGGCGACTGCATCGCCGACATGGCGCACTTCGTCCTTGGCCAGGATCGGGTAAGGCGGGCCGGTAAACGGATCGGTCTCGAGGTTGAACAGGCACGGCAGATTGCCGAGATCCGTCACGTCATCCGCCGTCAGGATCAGCGCGACACCAGGCAGGCCGCGGGCGCGGCCCGCATCGATGGTGTATTTGGCATGCGCGTGCGGCGAGCGCAGCACTAGGCAGCGGAGCGCAGCCTGCGGCGCGTAATCGTCGGTATAGCGGCCCTTGCCGCGGATGAGCGCGTCATCCTCCTTGCGCAACACGCTTTGGCCAACGCCGAACTTGATGGGAGCCGCCATTGTCTGTTCCCGTTCTCATGGTTGTTTTGTGGGCCATATTGCCGTGGAAAAACCGGCAAGGCAAACGGTTGGCAACAAAAACTAGCCGCGTACCAGCGAGACCAGCCAGTTGCGGCCAAACAGCGCGAGGATAGTAACCGCGTAGACGATGGTGCCCCCGAAGGCGAGCAGAACCAGCGTCAATTCGTCCCGCAAGTGCATTGCACCCAGCAAGGCACCGCTAAAGTGCGCGATCAGCCAGAACGCGGCGGCCAGGATCAGACCGGTCAGCAGGAATTTACCGAGCGACAGCAGCCAGGCGCGGTCGAGCACGAGGAAGCCGCGCCGCACGGCGAAGAACAGCACCAGCAAGAGATTGGTCCAGACGCCGACGGCAGTTGCGAGCGCGAGGCCGATCTGGGCGAGCGATCCCATCAAGGCGACCTTCAGCGCGACGTTGACGGCGATGCCGGTGAGCGACGCGCGCACCGGCGTCGCGGTGTCCTTGCGCGCATAGAAGGTCGCGACTGCACTGCGGATCAGCACGAAAGGAATGAGGCCGATGGCGTAGGCTGCGAGCGTGCCGCCGGCGGCAACCGCATCGGCCTGCGAGAAGGCTCCGCGGGCGAACAGCGCGCGCATGATCTCGTCGGGCACGGTGAGGAAGGCCGCCACGAACGGAATCGAGAACAGCAGCGTGAAATCGAAGGCACGGCGTTGTGCCCTCATCGCGCCGTCCTGGTCGTTGGCTGTGATCCGCCGCGACATCTCCGGCAACAACACCGTGCCGATGGCGATGCCGATCACGCCGATCGGCAATTGGTTCAGACGGTCGGCATAATAGAGCGCCGACAGAGCGCCCGCGGGCAGGAAGGTCGCGATGATGGTGTCGGCGAACAGCGCCACCTGCGTCCCCATCGAGCCCAGCGTCGCCGGACCGAGCGCTTTGAAAAAGCCGCGGACGTCTTCGTCGAGCTTCAGCGGCGCAAAGCGCGGCAGGCCGCCATGGCGGGCGAGATCGCCTGCGAGCAGGAAATATTGCAGGAAGCCGGAGATCAGCACGCCCCAGGCTGCGGCATGGCCGGCGGTCGGAAACCACGCGGCGAGCGCCAGCGTCATCATCATGGCGACGTTGAGGAAGATCGAGGCGGCCGCGGCGCTGGCAAAGCGCTGCATCACGTTGAGCATACCGCCATAGAGCGTCACCAGCGTGATCAAGAGCAGATAGGGAAAGGTGATCCGGGTCAGTTCGATCGCGAGCTTGCGCTGCTCGGCGTCGTCAGAAAAGCCCGGCGCGAGGATGCTCATGGCCTGCGGCATGAACAGCCAGGCGATGATCAACAGCACCACCTGCGAGGCCAGCAGCAGCGTGAAGATGCGGTCGGCGAACAGGCTGGCTGCGCCTGCGCCCTTCTCGCCATGGACATGGGCATAGGCCGGCACCCAGGCCGCGTTGAAGGCGCCCTCGGCAAAGATCGCGCGGAAATGATTGGGCAGCCGAAGCGCCACGAAGAACGCGTCGGCCACCGGGCCGGCACCGAGGATCGCCGCGAGCATGATGTCACGGGCAAACCCCGTCAGCCGCGAGAGCAGCGTGTAACCACCAACCGTGAAGATGCGTCCGAGCATGCGTCTGTTCTAGAGCATGTCAGGAATAGGTCTAGGTGCAAACCACGGCGCAGGTGCGCTCCCTCCCCCGCTTGCGGGGGAGGGTTGGGGAGAGGGTTGTCTCAACAACGATGACTCCCCCAGAGGAGAGAACCCTCACCCGGCGCTGCGCGCCACCCTCTCCCGCAAGCGGGAGGGAAAGAAAGCAAGATCACCCCGCCAGCGCGCCTTGCACTGCGGCGATCACCCGCTCCTGATCGGCTTCGGTCAGATAGGCGTGCATCGGCAGGCTGATGACGTCCTGCGACAGGCTCTCGCAACCCGGCAGGCCACCCTCGGCGACCGGATAGTGCTTGTAGGCGGTCTGCTGATGCATCGACTTGCCGTAATAGATCGCGGTCGGCACGCCCTGGGCCTTGAGCGCCGCAGCAAAGCCGTCGCGGTCGGTGCCCCTGGGAAGACGAATGGTGTACTGCGCCCACACCGAGGTATTGCCCGGCGCGAGGCGCGGAACAGTGACGACATTCGACAGCCCGCGGGCATAACGTTCGGCGACCCCGTTGCGCGCGGCGATCTCGTCGTCGAAGATCTTCAGCTTCTCGATCAGGACCGCGGCCTGCATGGTGTCGATCCGGCCGGTCAGGCCGAGGCGGACGTTGTCGTATTTGTCGACGCCCTGCCCGTGCACGCGGATGCTGCGCAGCGTGGCCGCGAGCTCGTCGTCATCGGTGAAGATCGCGCCGCCGTCGCCGAAGCAGCCGAGCGGTTTTGCCGGGAAGAAGCTGGTCGCGGTGGCGAGCCCGAAGGTGCCGAGCTTGCGGCCCTTGTAGCTCGCGCCAAAGCCTTGCGCGGCGTCGTCGAGCACGAACAGGCCCTCGTCCCTGGCGATCTCGGCGATGGCATCATGATCGGCCGGCTGGCCGAACAAATCGACCGGAATCACCGCGACCGGCTTGAGACCCGCCTTCCGGGCGGCCGCGATGCCGCGCCTCAGCGACTCCGGGCTCATGTTGAAGGTCGTCTCGTCCACATCGACATAGACAGGCGTGGCGCCGGTCCGCGCCACCGGCGAGGCGGTCGCGATGAAGGTGAAGGACGGGCACAGCACGGCATCGCCCGGCCCGACATTCTTCGCCATCATCACCATCAGGATCGCATCGGTGCCGCTGGCGCAGCCGATCACGTGCTTGGCGCCGCAATAGGCCGCGAGCTGCTTCTCGAGCTCGAACACTTCGGGGCCGTTGACGAACTGGCAATGGTCCATCACGCGCTTGACCGCCGCATCGAGCGAGGCGCCGAGCCGGCGGCGCTGCGAGGCGACGTCGATGAAGGGAATGGGTTCAGAACGCAGATGCTGGTTCATGGTCTGGTTCTTGGCGCCTTCTCGACTGGTCGACATGGAAAGGGGTCAGCCGGCGACGCGGCGCGGCCCCTTGCGGGCCGGCGACGTGGCCGCGGGACGCGAGGGCGTCTCCAGGCACTGCGTGGCGATCTCGAGGCTGGCAACGCCCTCGTCGCCCGTCACCGCCGGAGCTTCGCCGCTACGCACCGCCTTCAGGAACGCGATCAGCTCGGCGCGCAGCGGCTCGTCGTGGCCGACAGGCAGATGCCGCATCGAATAGCTGCCATCCGGCTTGAAACCGAAGCACTCGGTGACCTGGCGCGTGAGCAGATCACCCATCACGTATTTGCCGCGGGTCGCGACCGTGACGCTGCGCGCCTTGAACGGCGTCAGCCAGTTGGTGTTGATGTGGGCGAGCACGCCATTGGCGGTGCGAAACTGCAAGAGCGCGATGTCCTCACGCTCGGCGACGGCGCTCGACAATTGCGGCTGCACCTCGACGATGTCGGATTCGGTGAACCAGCGGATCAGGTCGATGTCGTGCACGGCGAGGTCGATGACGACGCCGACATTGGACATGCGCGGCGGAAACGGGCCGACGCGGGTGATCGCGATGGAGAGGATGTCCTCGCCCGCGATCGCCTGCTTGACCGCGGCGACGGCCGGATTGAAGCGCTCGACATGGCCGACCATCAGCGTGACGCCGGCCTTTTGCGCGGCGGCGACGATCTCGCGCCCCTCCTCCACCGTGGACGCGATCGGCTTCTCGACCAGAACGTGGATGTTCTCGGCGATGCAGGCGAGCGCGACCTCGTGATGCAGATGCGTGGGAGCCGCGATGGTGACGGCATCGACGCCTTCGGCGAGGAGCTGCTCCAGCGTCTCGAAGCTTTCGCAATTGGCAAGTTCCGTCGCCCGCATGCGATGTGCCGGTGAGGGATCGACGACGCCGACGAGGCTGACGCCGGGAAGGCCGCTGAGCACGCGCGCGTGGTTGCTGCCCATCACGCCGGCACCAATGACGCCGACGCGCAAGCCGGCCTTTGCCGGCGCAGATCCCCTGGAACTCATCTGAGCAAACCCCGATTCAACCCAAATCCCCGGCGCGCTTCTAGCACGGACGCCACATTTGTGGCGAATGGCGGGCTAGCGGGCCGGACACGATTTGATTCAAAAAGTTACACGTTCCCCGGGCCTTAAGCCGAAAAACATACCGCTCTTGGGCCCGGGTCGCGTGATTCGGAGCTTGCTGGTTACGACCTTTGATAGTCGTCTTCAATCCGGATGATGTCGTCTTCCCCGAGATAGCTTCCAGTCTGGACCTCGATCAGTTCCAGCTGGATCTTGCCGGGATTCTCCATCCGGTGGACGGCGCCCATCGGGATGTAGATCGATTCGTTCTCATGCACCGTCTTCACGGTCTCGTTCACCGTGACCTGGGCCGTGCCGCGCACCACGATCCAGTGCTCGGCGCGATGGTGATGCTTCTGCAGCGACAGGCGTCCGCCCGGCTTCACCACGATGCGCTTGACCTGGTGACGCTCGCCATTGTCGACGGATTGATAGCTGCCCCAGGGCCGGTGCACCTTCAGGTGCTCCTCGGTGACCTTCGGCGCGACCGTCTTGAGCTTGGTGACGAGCCGCTTCAACCCGTTGGCATCCTTCTGGCGCGAGACCAGAATCGCATCCGCGGTTGCGACCACGACGAGATCGTCGACGCCTTCGAGCGCGACCAGCGCGGAATCGGTGGTGACGTTGCAGTTGCGGGAATCCTCGAACACGGCGGTGCCGTGCGCCGCATTGCCTTGCGCGTCCTTCTCCGACAGCTCCCACACCGCAAGCCAGGACCCGACGTCGGACCAGCCGCAGGACACCGGCACCACGGCGGCGCGCGATGTCTTCTCCATCACCGCATAGTCGATCGAGATCGCCTTGGCCGCGGCGAATGCCTGCGGCTCCAGCGTGACAAAGCCGAGATCGCGGCCTGCATTGTTGACGGCGCTTGTCACGGCATCGACGCTTGCCGCGTCGACCTTGCGGTACTCGTCGAGCAGCACACCCGCCGGGAACATGAAGTTGCCGCTGTTCCAGAGATAGCCGGAATTGACGTAATCGGAGGCCTTCACCGCGTCCGGCTTCTCGACGAAGCGCGTGACCGCATGCACCTCGCCGGAAATCACTTCGCCCGGGTTGATGTAGCCGTATTCGGTCGCGGGCCGCTCCGGCTTGACGCCGAAGGTGACGATGCGCCCGGTGCTCGCGGCGTTGAGGCCCTCGCGGCAGGCGGCGACGAAGGCGGCCTTGTCCTGCACCACGTGATCGGCGGCGAGCGCGAGCACGATCGCCTCGCTGTCGCGGTTCTGCGCGAAGGCCGCGCCTGCGGCGATCGCAGGACCGGAATCGCGCCGCATCGGCTCGAGGATGACGTCCGCCTCGATGCCGATCTCGGCGAGCTGCTCCAGCACCATGAAGCGATAGGACGCGTTGGTGATGACGATCGGCCGGTCGAACAGGGCAGCGTCGGACACGCGCAGCAGCGTGTCCTGGAAGGTCGAGCGCGTGCCGAACAGCGGCAGGAATTGCTTCGGGCGCACCTCGCGCGAAGCGGGCCACAGCCGCGTGCCGGCACCGCCGCACATGATCAGGGGGATTATGCGTTTGTCCATGGTGATTTCAAACCTTGAAATAGTCGCGATACCAGGTGACGAAATTTCGGACCCCATGCTCGATCGGCGTTGACGGCGCAAAGCCGGTGTCGCGCATCAGATCCTCGACATCCGCGAACGTTTCCAGCACATCTCCCGGCTGCATCGGCAGCAATTCTTTGATCGCCGTCCGGCCCAGCTCCCGCTCCAGAAGACCGACGACGTGCATCAGTTCCTCCGGATGGTGATTGCCGACATTGTAGAGCTTAAACGGCGCATTTGCGGCAGCCGGATCGTCCGCAGGCACGAGATCGACCAGCTTCGACACGACGCGCGTCACGTCGTCGATATAGGTGAAGTCGCGCCGCATCCTGCCGTGGTTGAAGAGCCGGATCGGCTTGCCGGCCAGGATGGCATTCACGAACAGAAACATCGCCATGTCGGGCCGGCCCCACGGGCCGTAAATGGTGAAGAAGCGCAGGCCGGTGACCGGCAGCCGGTAGAGATGGCTGTAGGACTGCGCCATCACCTCGTTGGCTTTCTTGGTCGCGGCATAGAAGCTCACGGGGTGATCGGTACGGTCTGCAACGGCAAATGGCAATTTTGTGTTGGCGCCGTAAACGGAGGATGACGAGGCGTAGACGAGATGACGACAGGAATTGTTGCGGCAGCCCTCCAGCACGTTGAGGAAGCCCACGAGATTGGAATCGGCGTAGGTCTGCGGCTGCTCGATCGAGTAGCGAACGCCGGCCTGCGCGGCGAGATGCACAACCTTGGCAAAACGATGTCGCGCAAACAGCGCCGCCATCGTCTCTCGGTCGGCAAGGTCCGCCTCGACGAAGGAGAAGCGGGGCTGGTCCCTGAGCAGCGCAAGGCGTGCCTTTTTCAACGCCGGATCGTAATAGCTGTTGAGATTGTCTAGCCCGACGACAGGACGGCCTTCGCCCAGGAGCTGGCGGGCGACGTGAAAGCCGATGAAACCGGCCGCGCCGGTAACCAAAATCGCCTGATCCGTCATCCTGTTCCCTGGGGATCGCTAGCCCCCCTGTTTAGCCGCCACCTCGACACGGTCGCAATAGGCTCCCTGTTGCTCCGACCGGCTTCTTCATGATGCCCTTAACGACGGCTCTTAACGGCGGCTCCCAAGAAGGGCTATTGCAAGATCGGCGCCAAAACCATACCACAGCGGCCGAATTCGGCGCCTTGCGTCGGGTCGCCTCAATCTTCGCAAACCCTGTCATGCGGGCGAGATGCGCCGAATCCTGCTGTCGACTGCCAAAATCGTGATCTCCGCGGCGCTGCTCTATCTGGCGTTGCGCAAGGTCGATCTGTCCGAACTTTTCTCGCGCTTTACCGTGACCAGCCTGCTCTGGATCGGCGTCGCGATCATGGTCACGTTCGTGCAGATCTTCGTCGGCGTGCTGCGCTGGCGCGAGATCAGCGCCGTTTGCGGCGCGCCGCTCGAGCTCGGCCGTGCCATGCGCTACAACGTGATCGGCTCGTTCTTCAACCAGACCCTGCCCTCGGCCATCGGCGGCGATGCGGTCCGGCTGTGGCTGGTCGCGCGCGCCGGCGCGGGCTGGCGTGCAGCGACCTACTCGATCTTCGTCGACCGCGCCGTCGGCCTGATCGCGCTCGCGGTTCTCATCGTTGCCAGCCTGCCCTGGAGCTACGCCCTCATCACCGATCAGCACGGGCGCTCGGCGCTGCTGCTCGTCGATCTCCTGGCGCTCGCCGGCGGCCTCGGCTTCCTGGTTTTCGGCGCGCTGAAATGGCCATGGCTGAAGACCTGGTGGGCAACGCACCACATTCACGCCTGTGCCGTCATTGCCAACCGCGTGATCTTCAGCCGCACCCGCGGTCCGCTCATCGCCATCCTGTCGGTGCTCGTGCACGTGCTCGCCGTCGTCATCGCCTGGTGCGTCGTGCAGTCGATCGCGGCCCCGGTCCGCTTCAGCGACGTCTTTCTGCTGGTGCCGCCGGTGATGCTGATCACGATGATGCCGATCTCGATCGCCGGCTGGGGCGTGCGTGAAGCAACGATGGGCCTGGCGTTCGGCTTCGCGGGACTTGCCCCCAACGAGGGCGTCAACGTCTCGCTGCTGTACGGCGCCGTGTTCTTCATCGTCGGCGCCGTCGGCGGCCTGGTCTGGATCCTCAGCGCGGAGAAGGCCGCGCAAGGGTCGGCTCCGATCGGAGTGCCGGAGTGAGCTCGGCTGCCGAGGCGCTCGCTGGTGCGCCACTCTTGCTTGCGGTCGTGGCCGCGGCGCTGATCTCGGCGCTCGTCACCTGGATCAGCCGCCCCCTGCTGCAGCGCTACGCGCTTGCGCGGCCGAATGCGCGGTCCTCGCATCGCATCCCGACGCCGCAGGGCGCCGGCATCGCGGTGATCGCCGCGACGCTGATCGTCGCCTCGCTCTGGGCGGCCTCGGCCAATGTCGCGATCCCGCCGGCGCTGGTCGCTGCGACGGTCGTGATCGCGCTGGTCGGCTTCGCGGACGACATCGTGTCCCTGCCCGTGCTGGTGCGGCTGGCGCTGCAGGCCTCCTGCGTCGGCGCCGTGGTGTTCACCGCGCCCGAGACCGCGCGCATCGTGCCTGCGCTGCCGCTTGCTCTGGAGCGCGGCCTCGTCGTCCTTGCCGGTGTCTGGTTCGTCAACCTCGTCAACTTCATGGACGGGCTCGACCTGATGACGGTGGCGGAAGTCGTGCCGGTCACCGCTGCCCTGCTGTTGCTGGGAATGTTCGGGGATCTCTCGTGGCCGGCCCTGCTGATCGCCGCCGCGCTCTGCGGCGCCATGCTCGGCTTTGCGCCGTTCAACCGTCCGGTCGCAAAAGTCTTCCTGGGCGATGTCGGCAGCTTGCCGATCGGCCTCTTGCTCGGCTGGTGCCTGCTGGAGCTCGCCTTTCGGGGCCAGCCGGCCGCGGCGCTGCTGCTCGCCGCCTATTATCTTGCGGATACCACCATCACGCTGTTTCGCCGCATCATCAGGCGCGAACCGTTCTGGTCGGCGCACCGCACGCATTTTTATCAGCGCGCGACCGACAGCGGGTTCACGGTCAAGCGGGTGATCGCCGAGACATTCGCGCTCAATCTCGTGCTGGCGTTGCTCGCCATCGTCACCGTTCGCGCCGGCTCGACGGCGATCACGATGATATGCCTCATCGCTGGCGCGGCCGCCGTCGCCTTCGTGCTGCGGCGATTCGCCGGCGCTCAGCCGGCTTGAGCGGACACCGCGAGCCGCAGACCCTCGTCGAGGGAAACCTCCGGCTGCCAGCCGGTCGCGAGCGCCTTGGAGAGGTCGAGTTCGAGCGAGCCGACCAGGCCGTCATTCATATCCTGGCGCCCCATCATGCGCAGGGCCGTGCTGAGCAGGGCCGGCGGTATGCCGAACAGCCGGGCGCTCTTGCCGGAGGCTCTCGCCAGGCGCGCGATGAATTCGGGCGTCGAGACCCGCTCCGTGTCGGCGAGCAGGAATATCTCGAAATTGCTTGCGGGGTCGGGATAGCCGAGCCGGTGCAGGATGAATGACGACAGGTTCTGCACGGATAGAAAGTTGCGGCGATTGCGGATCGCCGCAAAGGGCATAGGCAGCCCCAGCCTGACTGCGCGCGCCAGCAGCGGGAAATTGCCCTTGGCGTGCGCACCGTAGATCAGCGGCGGCCTGATCACCGAGATTTTCATGCCGGCTTCGCGCGCCAGCAGCCTCAAGCCCGCCTCGGCCTCGGCCTTGGACGTGCCGTAGAGGCCACGCGGCGTCGGGACGTCGCTCTCGCTGAACGGCGCACGGCCGTCATTGCTGCGGCCGTGAACGAGAACGGTGCTGATGAAGATGAAATGACGCACGCCGGCCCTCGCCGCACAGCGCGCCAAGTGCAGTGTGCCCTCGACATTGACGTTGCGGTAGAGCTCGACCGCGTGCTCATCGTTCTTGTAATGCACGCGCGCGGCGAGATGGACGACGGCGTCGACGCCTGCCAGCGCGGCCTGCCACTCGGTCTCCGGGCCGATCGATCCGATCACGACCTCACTGTCGCTCCCCTTCGGGCTGCGCACCGCCGGGCGAACCGACCACCCCGCCCGCGCCAGCGCTGGCACGACATGCCGGCCCAGGAAGCCGCTCGCCCCCGTCACCAGCGCGACCGGTTTCCGTTCGCTCATCGTTGCTCCCCGAGCGCGAGATTGCGCAACAAAGCTCAGGCCGCCGTTGACCCGAACTCGGGCACGGCATCCTTCAGGATGGTCCTGATGGTGGCGCGATCGTCGCGCGCGATCGCCTGCTCCAGCGCCACATTCCATTTGCGCAGCGTCTGCATCGGCGGCTCGTTCGGCTGCGCAGCCATGATGCCGGGCACGCCGATCTCGCGGGTCGGCTCCTCCGAGGCGAACAGGATCTCGTGCAGGCGCTCGCCCGGCCGCATGCCCGTGAACACGATCTCGATATCGTAGCCCGGCTGCAGCCCGGACAGGCGGATCATGCGTTCGGCGAGATCGACGATCTTCACCGGCTGCCCCATGTTGAGCACGTAGACCGAAACGTCGGGACGCTGCGTTCCAAGCGCATGCGTCGCCGCGGTGATGACGAGATCGCAGGCCTCACGGATGGTCATGAAGTAACGGACCATGTCGGGATGCGTCACGGTCACGGGACCGCCGGCCTCGATCTGGGCCTTGAACTTCGGCACCACCGACCCGTTCGAGGCCAGCACGTTGCCGAAGCGGACCGAGATCAGCCGCATCGGCGGCTTGGTGCCGTTGGCTCCGGCTGCGAGGTCGCGATCGAGCGCCTGGCAGTACATTTCGGCGAAGCGCTTGGTGAGGCCGAGCATTGACACCGGCTCGATCGCCTTGTCGGTCGAGATCATCACCATCGCCTCGGCGCCGGCCGCAACGGCGGCGTCCGCGACGTTGATGGAACCGAAGATGTTGGTCTTGACACCCTCGCTCCAATCGCGCTCCAGGATCGGCACGTGCTTGAGCGCCGCGGCATGGAAGACGATGTCGGGCTTGAACTCGGCCATCAGGCGCATGATGCGCTCGCGGTCGCGGATGTCGGCAATCCGGCCTTCGATCTGGGCAGTCGCACCACGCGCGGCCAGCGCCTCGGTGACCGCGTAGAGAGCCGGCTCGGAATTTTCCACGATCAAGAGACGCGCCGCGCCGAACGCGACCACGCGCTCGCAGATCTCGGATCCGATCGAACCACCGCCGCCGGTGACGATCACGGCCTTGCTCCTGATCAGGGCCTCGAGGCGCGCATAGTCGATCTTCTCGCTCGGACGCAGCAGGAGATCCTCGACCGCGACGGCCGTGAGCCTTGGCGTGTCGCCGCTCTCCAGCGAGGGCATCCGGCTCACGATCACGCCCAGCTTGCGTGCCCGCATCAGGATCGATTCCGGATGCGAGTCCGGCTCGAAAGCCGACGGCGTCATGATGAGGCGCGCGATCGCCTTGTCGCGCTTGGCGAAGTCCGAGATCACGTCCTCGACGTCGTCGATGCCGCCCAGCACCGGCACGTTGCGGATGAGTTGGCCAAGATCGGCACGCGATGGCGACAAGACGCCCACCGGCCAGATGTGCTTGATCGCTCCGCTCTCGATGCCGCGCAGCAGCACCTCGACATCAGCGGCGCGGCCGATCAGCAGCGTCGGCGCGGCCTCCCCGCCTCTCGCGTGACGCCGCACCCGCGTATAGCGGAAGTAGCGATAGGTCATGCGCAGCGCGCTGAGGAAGAAGATCTCGAGGAACCAGTAGAGGATGATCGTCACCTTCCCAAGGAAGAAGGCGCCGCGAACGTTGGGGGCAACGAGGATGTAGTCGAGGACGAGCAGGGCAACCGTGAGCACGGTTGCCGCGCGAATGATGTTCAGCGCGTCAGGCAGCGAGATGAAGCGCCATTTCGTCGTGGTCAGATTGCTGAGGAAGAACACCACCACGCTGAAGGCGAGGAAGTAGGGCAGGATATGGAACAGCAGCGGCAATCGCGCGTAGAAACCGTCGCCACCTTCGAATCGAAGATAGAAGGCAACGAAAAGCGCTGCCGTCGTCGCCAGCAGGTCGTGGAGCGCGATGAGGAAATTGCGCGAGGTAAGATGCGTAAATCGCGTCATCCGCCGACCGATGAAGACCCAGTTAGATGCAACCTGACCGCGCTGATAGCCCATCTGGACAAGACTTGCCAGCCGCGCGACGCTCAGGAACCCACTTCCGCGCTCTCGGCCCGGCCCTGCTGTGCCCGGATCACCATGCCGCCGGCAACGCCGACGCCGATGACGTACATCCAGCCCTCGTGGAAGTCGAACAGATGCGAGTTGAACAGCGAGGTGAACACGTTCTGCACCACCACCAGGAGCCCGATCCAGTTGGCAAGCCCGTCGCCGCGGAACAACCGGAGATGCAGTATCCAGATCGCGTAGAGGATGACGATGCCGATCGCGCCCCATTGCACCGCAACGTTGAGCGTCTGGTTGTGCGGGTTGCCGATCACCTCGGCTGACGCCCGGCGCTCACCGGCGGGCGTTGCGACGCGTTCGAACAGCCCGCGGGTCGAACCCGTGCCGTGTCCCATGATCGGCGCTTCCGCGAAGAAGCCAAGCGACTTGCGCCAGAACTCGAGCCGCATGCCCATGGAGGTTGCCTCGCCCCGCTCCACATAGCCGGTGTAATCGGTCGTAAACCGCTCGGCGGTGTAGCGCAATTGCGGCGAGGCCTGCCAGGCGAGAACTGCGCCGAACAGCAGCACACCGGAGATGATCGCGATGCTGCGCCATCTGAGGTGAAGCAGCGCGAACACGCCGAACATGATTGGAATGGTGACGAGCGCGGTGCGCGAGACCACCACGAAGGTCATGTTGATGAAGAAGCTCAGCGCCAGCGCCGTTAGCAACGCAGCGAACCAGTACCGCTTCTCGCGCAACAGCATCGCGATCGGATAGGCCAGCGCGACCGCGCAAAGCGCGAATTCCTGGCTCTGGTTGATGTAGTTCTTGACGAAGATGCCGTGTTCGGGCGGATCGGTCTTGAGCGCGAGGTTCGGGTAGAACGCGACCAGCCAGGACATCACCGACAACAAGGCGCAGGACACCAGGAAGGCGATGAAGACCCAGTGTCCGCGCGAAGAGCGCTCGAAATGATAGAGCAGGACCGGCAGCACGAGCAGCTTGAGGGTCGGATTGACCGCATAGAAGCGCGCGCCCCACGCGGCATCCGACCACAGCGTTCCGATCAGCGCGAGAACGACCAGCGCGATCGGCGCGATGCAGATCGGCCGCTTCAGGGACTGCAGGAAGTCGCGCAGATCGAGGAACGGCACCATGCACAGCAGCATCAGCGCGTTGAAGATCCCGGCAAGCGATGTCGACCAGGGCAGCGAGGCCGCGGTCAGGATCGCAAACAGATCGACCGTCTCACGCCAGGCCGCCGGGCTGCGCAGGCGTCGCCGCAACATCTGGCCGGAGGTCTCGCGGGCAAGCGCCGTCACTTGCCCCCTCCCCGGGCGCGATGAACCAGCGCCGTCGTGCTGAAGCCCTGCAGGATGTCGACCAGCACGACCACCCCGCCGGCGGCCTCGACCACCTCGTGGCCGACGACCTGCTCGCGGGTGTAGTCGCCGCCCTTCACCAGCACACCGGGCTTGATCCTGGTGATCAGGTCCATCGGCGTGTCCTCCGCGAAGATGACGACCAGATCGACCGCCTCAAGCGCAGCGAGCACTTCGGCACGCGCGCGCTCGTCCTGCACCGGACGATCGGCCCCCTTCAGCCGCCGCACCGAGGCGTCGCTGTTGAGCCCCACGATCAGGCGGTCGCAGGCGGCGCGCGCCGCGGTCAGCACCTTGACGTGACCGGGATGCAGGATGTCGAAACAGCCATTGGTGAAGCCGACCCGCTGGCCCTGCCTCCTCCATTCGGCGAGCTGCGCATCGAGCGCGGCCGCATCGAGCACGATCTTCTCCTCGGCCACGAGAGTGGCATGCGGCAGGATCTTGCGGCGCAGCTCGGCTGCGCTGACGCTGGCGGTGCCCTGCTTGCCGACGGCGACGGCGGCGGCGGCATTGGCCACGCGCAGCGCCGTATCCCAGTCCGCGCCGGCGGCGAGCGACACCGCAAGCGCGGCGGCGACGGTGTCGCCGGCCCCGGAGACGTCGCGGACCTTCACCGGGAAAGCCGGCACGTGAACGGCCCCGCCACCCCGCGGCACCAGCGTCATGCCGTGCTCTCCTTGCGTGACCAGGATCGCCTCGCAATCGGCGAGCCGCATCACGTCCTCGCTGGCCTCGACGATGCTCTGCACCGTCTCTGCGCGGCTGCGGGTCGCTTCGGAGAATTCCTTGCGATTGGGCGTGAGCAGCGTGGCGCCGCGATAGATCGCCCAGTTCAGGCTCTTGGGATCGCGGCGATCAATTTCGTTTCGACGTCATCGGATGCGGGCAGCGCCTGCTCCCAATCCGCGCGCAGCATGTGCGTAGAAAAATGCTCGGAGACGAAACGGACTTTTCGCGTGGTCGGCCGCGAGGCATCGCGCACCAGCACGCCTTCGATGCCGGCTTGATCATTGAGCGCGGCCTCGAGCCGCGTACCGGCCTCGTCCTCGCCGACGAGGCCGACGAAGATGCAGCGCGCGCCGAGCGAAGCGATGTTGCGCGCGACGTTGCCGGCGCCGCCGACGTGGATCTCGCTGCGCTGGGCTGCGATGACCGGCGTCGGTGCTTCCGGCGAGATCCGCGACACCTCCCCGTAGACGAACTCGTCCAGCATGATGTCGCCGATGCACAGCACGGTGCGGCTTGAGATGGCTTGCGCGAGGGCATCGAAATCGAGAATGGGCGTCGGCATGTCCAAAGGGCCTCAGCGAAAGCGGTCGGGGCGGTCGAGATAATCCCCGACATAGGCCTTGACCGCGTCCTCGAGCGTCGTGAAGCCGCCGTTATAGCCGGCGCGATGGAGACGATCGACCTTGCTCTGGGTGAAATACTGGTAGCTGTCGCGGATCTGCTCGGGCATGTCGATGTATTCGATGTTGGGCCTTGTGCCGAGCGCCGCATAGGCCGCCAGCATCAGGTCCTTGAAGCTGCGCGCCTTGCCGGTGCCGACGTTGAACAGGCCGGACACCGAGGGCATCGCCAGCAGCCACATCATCACGCGCACGACGTCGTCGACATAGATGAAATCGCGGCGTTGGTCGCCATCTTCGATGCTCTCGCGATGCGACTTGAACAGCTGCACGGGTCGGCCTGCCCTGACGTCGTCGAAGCGCCGCGACAGCACGCTCATCATCGCGCCCTTGTGGTACTCGTTCGGGCCGAACACGTTGAAGAACTTCAGGCCGGCCCATTGCGGCGGCAGCCGATCACCGCGCGCGACGCGCTCGGCGACGGCGAGATCGAACAGATGCTTGCTCCAGCCGTAGAGATTCATCGGCCGCAATTTCTTCAGCGCCGGCAAGGAGGCGTCGTCGTCAAAGCCTTCCAAGCCGTCGCCATAGGTCGCCGCCGAGGATGCATAGATGAACGGCACCGCGTTCATCGTGCACCAGTCCAGAAGGCGCATCGAGAGGCGGAAATTGGTCTCGACGACGAGGTCGCCGTCAGTCGCGGTGGTCGCGGAAATCGCCCCGAGATGGATCATGGCCTCCAGCTTGCGGCCCTTCAGCCAGTCCATCAGCTCGGCCGGCGGCACGATATCCACAAGCTGCCGTTTGGCGAGATTGCGCCACTTGCCCTCGGTGCCCAGCCAGTCGCAGACCACGACGCTGCGACCGGCCTGGTTCAGCGCGGCCACGACATTCGACCCGATAAAACCGGCCCCGCCGGTCACCAGCAACATTCCACGACTGCCCGATTTTCTTAATGCCCGGTCCTGCCCTAGCGCATGATCCGCCAAAGTGTAAGCGGTTTTGGGATCGTCGCTTCTGTCGGCTTTACCTGCCGCCCGGGAGCGGCTACCGAACCGCCCGACATCAACACGTCGTCGGCCCTCATTAACGAATGAATATTGATTCGCAATTTGCTGGAGATGCAGACCGGAGCGACACCCGCCCGATCCTGATCATTCCCTACATGTGGATCGGCGATTTCGTGCGGAATCACACCGTTGTGCGGGTCCTCAAACAGCGCTGGCCGAACCGGCCCGTCGATCTCCTCACCACGTCCCTGTGCGCCCCGCTGGTCGATTACATGCCCGGCGTTCGCGAGGGTATCGTCTTCGACCTCCCGCGCGGCCAGCTCGCCTTGGGCCGCCAGCTGGCCTTGGCAAAGCTCTTGCGCGAGCGGAATTACGGCACCGCCCTGGTCCTGCCGCGCACCTGGAAGGCGGCCATCGCGCCGGCGCTGGCCGGTATTCCGGAACGGATCGGCTTTGTCGGCGAATTCCGGTTCGGCCTGCTCAACCGCTGGCGCTGGGGCGAGAAGAAGCTGCCCCGCTTCATCGACAAGAACGCCGCCCTGGCCCAGCCCGACGGCGCGCCCTTGCCTCCGGAATGGCCGGTGCCGCAACTGCGCGTGCCGGCCGAGGAGATCGCCAGCTGGCGGCAGGCCAACGGCCTCAGCGCCGGCGCCGCGGTGGCGCTCGCCCCAGGCTCGGTCGGCGTCTCCAAGCGCTGGACCTTTTATCCCGAAGCTGCCCGCCTGCTGGTCGAGCGCGGCCTGGAGGTCTGGGTGGTCGGCGGACCCGCGGAAAAGGGCCTCGCCCAGGAGATCGTCGCGGCGGGCGGCCCTGGGACCGCAGGCGGCCCTGGGACCGCAGGCGGCCATGGGGTGCGTGACCTCACCGGCACGGACTTGCGCAACGGCGTCCTCGCCATGGCAGCGGCCGGCGTCGCCATCTCCAACGATTCCGGCCTGATGCACATCGCAGCCGCCTTGGGCACACCGACCATGGGCATTTTCGGTCCCACCGCCCCCTACCTCTGGGCGCCGCTGAACGGCCTTGCGGCAACGGTGGTGCAGGACAAGGAAAAGCTGTCCTGCCAGCCCTGCCAGAGCACGATCTGCAAGATGAACGACCACCGCTGCATGCGGAATATCGCGGCGAGCGAGGTGGTGGAGATTGCGGAGCGGGTGCTGGGGGATGGGGGGCAAGGGTGACGAGCTGAGGCGATCGAGGCTCGCCAATGGTGACATCCTGCCATTGTTTTGCCCGGCGAGTCAAAGTTTAATTCGAAAAATCCGCAATCGAGCGAAGTCCTCCGCCAACTCCTTGATTTTGCTGTCTCCGGCTACTGTGCATGGGGTTGTTTTCGAATTTTTCATTACCGACGCCAGGAGGCGCAGCTCAGAGCAGCGGCCGATAGACCTCCCCGATCCGCGCCGCCTCCGCATCGAGGCTGAACTTCTCGAGCACACGCGCCCGCCCGCGCTCACCCATCGCCGTCGCGGCGGCGACGTCGCGCATCAGCGGCTCCAGCGCCACAGCGAGTGCATCGGCA
>NZ_JAEMSD010000017.1:24199-31879 GCF_016462955.1 Bradyrhizobium sp.
GCATCGGCATCACCGGTCGGGACCAGCACGCCGGTGACGCCATCCTCGACCACGAGCTCGGCCGCGCCGGCACGTGCGGCGACGAGCGCGCTACCCGCCGCCATCGCCTCGATCAGCGTCAGCCCAAAGCCTTCGTTGCGCGAGGTGAAGGCGTAGATCGTCAGGCGCTGATACCAGCGCTGCACCGCCTCGATCGGCAGCTCGCCGGTGATGACGATGCGCGATTGCAGGTTTGCGGCTTCGATGCGTTTCTTCAGGTCATTGGCAAAGGGCGTCTGCTCGGCCGTGACCTGGCCGACGATGACCGCGGCGAAATCCGGATAGCGCGGCAGCAGGCGGCACATCGCGTCGACGAACAGATCGGTGCCCTTCTGCGCACGCACGCGGCCGAAGCAGCCGATGGCGTAGCGGCCCGGCAGGCCGCTTTCGGCAAAAGCCGCGGCGCGGTCCTGCGGCGGCGCGTAGACGTCGGTGTCGACGCCGTGCGGAATCACCGTCGCCCTCACCTTCAGGAACGAAGCCGAGATGTCGCTCGTCGCGATGATCGCATCCATCTGCCGGATCAGCCAGCGCGTGATCCAGCTGTGGTGCCGTTGCGCAGCCGAGGTGAACACGAGCTTGAGCGGCCAGCCGAGCGCGCGCAACGCCACGCCCGCGATCATCTCGTTGTTGCGCCGCGCGTGCCAGATCACCGGCCGCTTGCGGCGCCAGAGCTTGATGAAATCGGCAACGCTCAGACGCGCGATCCCCGCCGGCGCGTCGGAGCCGAACCAGGCCGCGCGATACAGTTTCGCCAGCCGCGGCGCCACCATCCGGTTGGTCGCGGTGACCCCCGAATAGCGCCTGTGCAGATTTGGCACGATCAATTCGAGATCGCCGGGGAAACCCGCCACGTCACACTCCATTTCGCAAAGTCCCTATACGCAACATTAAGCATAGTGACCAGTTCAGCTCCGCCGATACCCCCTCTTCACCACGCAAGCGTTAGCTTCGCGCGTTGATCGAAGACGGGTGAGATCATGACTGTGCTGGTCACCGGCGGCGCCGGTTACATTGGAAGTCACACGGTCCTTGCGCTGGCGGAAGCCGGCGAGGACGTCGTCGTGATCGACGATCTCTCCACCGGTTTCTCCGCCTATCTGCCCGAAGGCGTGCCGCTGTTCATCGGCGATGCCGGCGACGAGAACCTGCTCGAAGGCGTGATCGCCCAGCACGACATCGAAAGCATCATTCATTTCGCAGGCTCGGTCGTCGTGCCGGATTCGATGCGCGATCCGCTCGGCTACTACCGCAACAATTTCACCACCGCCCGCAACCTGCTCAACGTGGCGGTGAAGCGCGGCATCAACCGCTTCATCTTCTCCTCGACCGCCGCCGTCTACGGCAATCCCGACCAGGTCCCGGTGCCCGAGCACGCGCCGACCCGGCCGCTGTCGCCCTACGGCTCGTCGAAGCTGATGACCGAGATCATGCTGCACGACGTCGCCGCCGCATTCGGCATGCAGTACGTGACCTTGCGCTACTTCAACGTCGCCGGCGCCGATCCGCAGGCGCGCATCGGCCTTGCGACCGTCGGCGCCACGCATCTGCTCAAGATCGCGGTGGAAGCCGCCACCGGCCAGCGCGCCAAGATTGACGTGTTCGGCACCGACTATCCGACCCCTGACGGCAGCTGCATCCGCGACTTCATCCACGTCACCGACCTCTCGCAGGCGCATCGCTCGGCCCTGGCTTACCTGCGCAATGGCGGCGCCTCGATCACGCTGAATTGCGGCTATGGCCGCGGCTATTCCGTGCTGGAGACCATCGACGCGGTGCGCCGGGTTTCGGGCCGCAGCTTCGCCGTGCAATACGCCCCGCGCCGGCCGGGCGACATCATGACCATGGTCGCCGACACCAGCCGCATCCGCGGCCTGCTCGACTGGCGGCCGCAATACGAGGACCTCGAGACCATCGCGGCCCACGCGCTGGCCTGGGAGGACAAGCTGTTCCGCGAGCGCCATGGCGAGCTCCGCCACGCCGCCTCCGCCTAGAATCATCCCAAGCGCAAGCCCTTAATTGGGCTTGAAAAACCGTGGCTGAGCGGGCACAGAGGCCCATCGATCCCTGACGCGCGGGCAGGCTTGTCCTGCGCCGTCAATGGACCCCGGATGGCCCAGTTTCCAAAGAAGATCACCGACGACCCCTACGCGGCTGCGGTCCTGATTCGCCGCCTGATCACGGAACAGGGCATCGTCTATTGGCGGCGCTACCTCGTCGCCTTCGCACTGATGGCGCTTGCCGCGGGCGCGACCGCGGGCGCGACCTACGTGCTCGGCCAGGTCATCAACCAGGCCTATGTCGACAAGAACATCCCGGGCATCGCGATGTTCTCCAGCATCACGGTCGCTCTGCTCTTCATCAAGGGCGTGGCGACCTACGGCCACATGGTGATCCTGACCAAGATCAGCAACGCCATCCTTGCCGCCAACCAGCGCCAGCTGTTCGCCAAGCTGATGCGCGAGAGTGTCGGCTTCTTCTCCGAGCGGCACTCCTCCGAATTCCTGGCGCGGCTGACCGCTGGCGCCAAGTCGATCACCGACGTCCTCAACATGCTGGTCAACGCGATCGGTCGCGATCTCTTGATGCTGCTCGCCATGATCGGCGTCATGGTGTGGCAGGATCCTTTGATGTCGTTCATCGGCCTCGTCGCGGTGCCCCCGGCGATGCTGGTGCTGCGCAAGCTGGTCAAGCGCATCAAGGGCCTCGCCTTCAACCAGTTCACCGGCACCGCCGACATCATGGAGACGATGCAGGAATCGCTGCAGGGCATCCGCACCGTCAAGGCGTTCACGCTCGAAGACACCATGCAGAAGCGCATCGACGAGAACATCGCGATCGTCGAGCGCAATGCCAACAAGATGGCCCGCGTCGCCAACCGCTCCAACCCTCTGATGGAAATGCTCGGCGGCTTCGCGGTGGCCGGCTGCCTGATGTACGGCGGCTATGCCGTGGTCGCGCTCAACGCCACGCCGGGCGCGTTCTTCTCCTTCATGACCGCGTTCCTGATGGCGACCGAGCCGGCCAAGCGGCTGGCGCGGCTCAACATCGATTTGAACAGTCAGCTGGTCGGCGCGCGCATGTTGCTCGAGATCATCGACAGCCCCGCGAGCGAACAGTCCGAAGACGACAAGCCGGCGCTGAAGCTGACAGATGCCCGCATCGAGCTGCGCGACGTCAGCTTCTCCTATCGCACGAACGAGACCGTGCTCAACCGCATGAGCTTCGTCGCCGAACCCGGCAAGGTCACCGCGCTGGTCGGCCCCTCCGGCGGCGGCAAGTCGACCGTGCTGGCGCTGCTCTTGCGCTTCTACGAGGTGACGCAAGGGGACATCGTGATCGACGGCCAGTCGATCTCGTCGGTCTCGCGCAAATCGCTGCGCGCGCAGACCGCCTATGTCGGCCAGGACGTCTACCTGTTCCGCGACACCATCCGCAGCAACATCGCGTTCGGCCGGCCCGGCGCGAGCGAGGAAGAAATCATCGAGGCCGCGAAGGCGGCCTGCGCCCATGATTTCATCATGGGCTTCCCGCTCGGCTACGACACGCCGGTGGGCGAGCACGGCACGCAGCTCTCCGGCGGCCAGCGCCAGCGCATCGCGGTGGCACGCGCGCTGATCAAGAACGCGCCGATCATCCTGCTGGACGAGGCCACCGCCGCGCTCGATTCGGAGTCCGAGCGTCAGGTCCAGGAAGCGATCGAGCACCTCTGCCAGAACCGCACAACCATCGTGATCGCCCACCGCCTGCACACCATCATGCACGCGGATGCGATTCTCGTGGTCGAGGGCGGCGAGATCGTCGAGCAGGGCCGGCATGACGAGTTGCTCCGCCGCGGCGGGCGCTATGCGTCGTTCTTCCGGCTGCAACACCACGATTCCGGCGCCCTGGCGCCGATCAGCGCTATCGCCTAGAGTTCGTTCCACCTCAAGAGCAACGAGACCCGCATGAACGCCGCCTCCTACGTCATCCCGCTCCCGCCCCAGGCTTCGCTTCCGGTCGTCGGCGAGAGCGGCCGCTATCCGGTGCGCCGCATCTGGTGCGTCGGCCGCAACTATCTCGAGCATATCCGCGAGATGGGCAATGACGAGCGCGCCCCGCCGTTCTTCTTCGCCAAGCACGCCGACATGCTGGTGCCCGACGGCGCCACTATTCCCTATCCGCCGCTGACCAAGGATCTGCATCACGAGGTCGAACTGATCGTCGCGATGAAGAGCGGTGGGCTGAACATCCCCGCCGACAAGGCATTGGACCACGTCTACGGCTATGCCGTCGGCATCGACCTGACCCGCCGCGATCTCCAGATCGCCTCGCGCAAGAAGGAGCGCCCCTGGGAGATCGGAAAGTCGTTCGACCATTCGGCGCCCTGCTCCGCGATCGAACCGGCATCGAAGATCGGCCATCCCGCCAAGGGCAAGATCTGGCTGACGGTCAACGGCAAGGAAGCACAGAAGGGCGACCTCACCGAATTGATCTGGAACGTGCCCGAGATCATCTGGCAGCTCTCCCAGCAGGTGAAGCTCGCCGCCGGCGACATCATCATGACGGGCACCCCGGCCGGCGTGTCGCAGCTCCAGCCGGGCGACAAGCTCGAATGCGGCGTCGATGGCGTCGGCACGCTGAAGGTGTCGATCGGCCAGCCGGAATGAGATTGCACACGTTGGTGTTCACTTCGCCCCGGCGCGGAGGGTGAACACCAACGCGGGGCTGACGTGCCGGGGCCGATCGCCGGCTCGATCTGATGGAGCCAGACTCATGAACCGCCTCCTTCTGCTTGCGGCCTCACTCCTCCTCACCAGCAGCGCAGCCAGCGCACAGTCCAGCCAACCCTATGCCGGCCTCGATAACCGACCCATCAAGGCGCTGTCACAGCAGCAGATCGAGGATCTCCGCGCCGGACGCGGGATGGGCCTGGCTCTTGCCGCGGAGCTCAATGGATATCCCGGTCCCAGCCACGTCATCGAGCTCCGTGATCGCCTCGGCTTGACCGCCGATCAACGCGTCCAGGTCCAGCGGCTGTTCGATGCCATGAAACAGGAAACCGTTCCTCTGGGTAACAAGCTCGTCGAACAAGAGCGCGCGCTGGAAGACCTTTTCTCTACCCGTGCGGTCACATCGGAATCGCTCAAGACCAGCATCGCAGCCATTGCCGAAACCCAGGGACAGCTCCGCGAGAGCCACCTCAAATATCATCTGTCGACTGCTGCCTTGCTCGATCAGAGCCAGATGCAGCGATATGCGGAGTTAAGGGGCTACCAGCATCCCGACCGGTCCGGAGGGCACAAGCACCGTCACTAGACGACGTCGCCCGGGATCGGACGATCTTGGCGCGGCGAGCAAGGCACAAGCCCCGATATCAACGGGACGCGAGGGCGGACCAAGCTTCGCCGATCCGCCCTATGCATGCGCCTCACTTCAGTGCCGACCACACGATCAGGCCGAGGATCAGCACTGTCAGCGAGTATTTCAGCGTGTAGTAGACGTTGCGGTTCCACTCCTTGACCTTGCGGCTGGCGAGATGGATCTCGTAGAGCTTGCCGAACACCTTGTTGAGCACGCCGACATTCTCGCCCTCGACGTTCTGGGTCGCCGAGGCCTTGACGATGTGATGGCTGACCCAGCGGTTGATCGCGGTCATGAAGCCGTACTTCATCGGTCGCTCGACATCGCAGAAAAGGATGATGCGGTTGACGTCGGTCGCATTCTCGGCGCTGTGGATGAAGGTCTCGTCGAACATGAAGGCTTCGCCGTCGCGCCAGACGCATTCGACGCCGTCGACGAGGATGCGGCACTTGTTCGAGTTCGGCGTGACCAAGCCGAGATGGTAGCGCAGCGAGCCCGCGAAGGGATCGCGGTGCGCGCCCAGCTTGCCCCCGGGCGGCAGCATCGCGAACATCGCGCCATGCACGCTCGGAATCGACTTCAGTAACTCGACCGTCTTCGGGCACAGCGTGTTCGCCGAGGGCAGGAAGTCGTCGTACCATTTCAGGTAAAACCGTTTCCAGCCGCTCTTGAAGAACGAGTAGAAACCCCAGTCGTTGTTCTTCGCGGCGGCGCGGATGAAGCCTTCGTCGAACAGACGCACCGCCTCGTCGCGGATGGTCTCCCAGTTCTCGCTGAGGGGCTTCAGCTCGGGAAACTGTTCGACCGGGATCACCGGCTTGTTCGGCACCGCCGAGCCGGCGTACATGAGCACGTTGTAGGGCGCGAGATAGGTCGAGTGATCGCCGAGCTGGCGCGCGAAGCGCAGCCGCTGCTTGCCGCGGAAGTGAACGTATATGGTCGAGGCCGCAAGCACATAGAGAATGACAAGTTGCGGCGCAAAAAGCTGTTTCAGCATTTCCCCAGTTCCCAAGTGAACCCAGCCGGGGACGTCATCTACTCCGGCCGAGCCCGAGCGACAAGATATTCACCGGGGGTTGCAATCACGCTGGGGAGAGCTTTCCGACGGAACCGGGAGCTGAAAGGGCCGAAACCGCTCGAATCAGGCCCGCGACAGCGCCTGCAGGCCCTTGAAGGTCAGGCGCTTGGGATCCGTGACGCCGGCAAGGTAGAGCCGGCGGATGAAGGCGATGACGGCATCGCGGTCGCAATCGGTCAGCGCCACGACGGCGTCGACCGCTATTCTCTGGGCTTCCATTGGGCTCACCTCGGCCTTGCGAGTAACCCCGGCCGAGACAGGCTAGGACTCATCCGTTAAATCGGCGTTAACCGTTCCGGAACCATCGCCGATTCAGTCGCCCCGCCGTATACGCGAAACCGCGCATTGCTCAGGACGCGAAGCGGGCTCCGGTCACGCGCGGCGCGGCGGCGCGGCGGCGCGATCAGGAATACTGCATCACGCCATCGTCGATCCGGCCGAAGCGCAACGAGACGATGTCGAGCGCGTAGTTTTGGTGGAGCCGCCACGGCCGTTTCGATCCCTGCTTCGGCATTTTGGCGATCGAGCGCTGCACGTAGCCTGAGGTAAAATCGAGCGATGGCTGCGCGGTGATGGTGGGATCATCGTTGTGCGGCATGCACTGGCGGAAATTGTGCCGGTCCATGTAATTGATGAGGCGGCAGACATATTCGCAGGTGAGATCGCATTTCAGCGTCCAGGACGCATTGGTGTAGCCGAAGGCCGAGGCCATGTTCGGCACGTCGGCATACATCATGCCCTTGTAGGTCAGCGTGTTGGCAAAATCGACGGAGCGGCCGTCGACGCTGACCTCGAGGCCGCCGACCACCTGGAGCACCAGCCCGGTCGCCGTCACGATGATGTCGGCGGCCAGCTCGCGGCCGTCCTTCAGGCGGATGCCTTCATGGGTGAAGGTGTCGATCTCGCTGGTGACGACGCAGGCGCGCTGCTCGCGGATCGCCTTGAAGAGGTCGCCGTCGGGCACGAGGCACAGCCGCTGGTCCCAGGGATTGTAGCGCGGCGTGAAGTGGGTCGCGACGTCATAGCCCGGGCCGAGCGCCATCTGCACGCCCTTGAGGATAAGATCCTTCACCTTCGCCGGCCTGCGCCGGCTGAGCTGGAAGAAGAACATCCCCCACATCACGTTGCGCCAGCGGATCAGATGATAGGCAAGGTGCGCCGGCAGGTTGCGGCGCAGTTTGTTGGCGAGCGGGTCTTCGGCCGGGCGCGACACCACGTAG
>NZ_JAEMSD010000755.1 GCF_016462955.1 Bradyrhizobium sp.
GCTGGATCGTCGGAAAGAACTGCGCGCGCGCATTGCCGATATTGGCGGTCGCAGAGGCAAGCTGCGCCTCCTGCCGGCGGATGTCGGGCCGCTGCGTCAGCAGCTCCGACGGCAGGCCGGGCGTGACACGCGGGATCGCGATCCGGTCCAGCGAGCCGCCATGCACCCGCACGCTCTCCGGCGGCCGCGAGATCAGCACGGCCAGCGCGTTGACGTTCTGGTCGAGCGTCTGGCGCAGCGGCGGCACCAGGGCCTTCTGGTTCGCAAGCACGCTCTCCTGCTGGGCGACGTCGAGATCGGTGCCGGTGCCGGCACTGCGCCGTTCCCTGACCGCGTCGAGAATGCGCTGCGCGCTCGCGATATTGCGCTGCGAGGTTCTGATGCGGTCCTGCGAGGCCAGCACCTGGAAATAGGCATTGGCGACGGCCGCCAGCGTCGTCAGCGCGACCGTGTCGCGATCGAACCGGTTGGCGTTCGCCGTCTCTTCGGCGGTCTGCAACGCGGCACGATTTTGGCCCCAGAAGTCGAGCTGGTAGCTCGCGCTGAGCGAAGCCGAATAGTTGACGACCTCGCGTCCGCCGATGGACAGGCCAGAAGCGCTCGAGCCCGAGGTCCGTGAATAGGTTTCCGAGCCGCCGGTGGACACGCTCGGCAGCAACGCCGCGCCCGCCTGTCGCGCCTGGGCGTCGGCCTGGACGATGCGCGCGACCGCCGCGGCGATGTCGAGATTGACGGTCTGCGCCTCCTGCATCAACTGCGTCAGCTCAGCTGAGCGGAAGCCGCGCCACCAATCCAGCGAGGGCGGCGCATCGCCCTTGCCGGCATATTTGTACTGGGTGGGAACGTCGAGCGCGGGATCGGGCAGATCCTGGGTCAGTACGCAGGCACCGGAACCGGCGGACAGGCACAGCGCCGCAAGCCAACGCGCCACGCGCCGCGTCCGCGATGCAGAACCGACAGACCGCCGCGTGGCGATCGCAGGAATTTTTTGTGTCACATCCAGCCCCTGCCGGGCAGACCCTGGAGCCGCCGCGCGGCCGGATTAACCGATTCGCGACGGGAGGGTCGGGAGGCTTTGGACGACGCGTTCACGGCCGTGATGCTTTCTGCGGAACCTGACCCATACTAGCCGGGCGCGGCATGACGGGACAGTGCCGCGGTTGCGAGATCCCCATGCCGGTGCGCCGGCAGCGAACTGGCGAAAATCTCAGATCTACCTGTCTCGCAGTGACTTCTCTGATCAAGAAAACATCCGGAAACACGATCAAGCTTACCAAGATTTCATGTGATATTGCGGCCACACCGGCTGCTGAGCCCTCGAGGGGCCGCATCCGGGCGTCTTGAGCTCAATCGCGCCAGCTGGCCAACTCACGAGACCGTCAATTGCCGTCTGCGCCGCTGCCTGACCAAATCTGCTTGGCTTCGCGCCCCCTCTAAGCCGATCCATGTCGCACCTGGCAAGACTTGCTCGCAGGGTCACTCATGACGAGCGTTATCTTTTCCTGAGCTGACCGGGTTTGGTCATTTCATCCTACCGATATCCCGCCTCGCGGCCGAGCGCCTCATCGGCCCTCTGTCCTCGGCATATGACTGTTTGGACTGACATTTCGGCCGCGTTCGCCGCAGCGCAAAAGCCTTCCCCTTTGGCCTGCCAAGCACTAGGTTTAAGCCAAAGCTGATCAACCCCTTTGGTAGTGATTTCCCCTGACATGACCATTCGTAACGACGTTGTCGAAGCCATCGGCAACACCCCCCTCATCAAGCTCAAGCGCGCCTCGGAATTGACCGGCTGCACCATCCTGGGCAAGGCCGAGTTCATGAATCCTGGTCAGTCGGTCAAGGACCGCGCCGGCAAATGGATGATCCTGGAGGCGGAGAAGCGCGGCGAGCTCAAGCCCGGCGGTCTCGTGGTGGAAGCGACGGCCGGGAATACCGGCATCGGCCTCGCGGTCGTCGCCAGCGCGCGCGGCTACCGCACGCTCATCGTGATCCCGGAGACGCAGAGCCAGGAAAAGAAGGACTTTCTGAAGCTGTGCGGCGCCGAGCTGATCGAGGTGCCGGCCCTTCCGTTCGCCAATCCCAACAACTACCAGCACGTCGGTCGCCGTCTCGCCGACGAGTTGCGCAAGACCGAGCCCAACGGCGTGTTGTTTGCCGATCAGTGGAACAACCTCGACAACGCGAAGGCACACTACGAATCCACTGGGCCCGAGATCTGGGAGCAGACCGGCGGCAAGGTCGACGGCTTCGTCTGCTCGGTCGGCAGCGGCGGCACGATCGCCGGCGTCAGCCGCTATCTGACAGAGAAGAACCACGACATCCGCATCGCCTGCGCCGATCCACATGGCGCCGGCATGTACGAGTATTTCAGGACCGGAGATCCCAAGGC
>NZ_JAEMSD010000290.1:0-2763 GCF_016462955.1 Bradyrhizobium sp.
ACCCAGGCCGGCGCCATTGGCGAAACCGGCGGCTCGTTCGGCATCGTCAAAACTGGCGCAGGCAAGCTGATCCTGGCCGGCGCCAACACCTACACCGGCGGCACGACCATCAACGCAGGCACATTGCAACTCGGCAGCTCCAGCGGTGCCGGGTCGATTGTGGGAACCATCACCGTCGGTGCCGGCGGCACATTCGACGTCGTCAACGCCGGCACGAGCGGAATCACGGGCATCGCGAACGGCGGGACCACGAACTTTCGCAACAGCAGCAGTGCCGGCACCGCCAACATCACCAACGGCGGCACCCTGAACTTCAACGAGACGAGCACCGCCGGGACCGCCAACATCACCAACAGCGGCGCCGGCAACGTCTACTTCAACAATTCGAGTTCGGCGGGCAGCGCGACCATCATCAGCGACAACAACTTCCTGTATTTCAACGATACCAGCACTGCGGGCAGCGCAAACATCACCAACAGCGCCAACAGCAGAGCCATTTTCCAAGGAAACGCCACGGCCAGCACCGCAACCATCACCAACAGCGCCTACCTGTATTTCTACGGCAGCAGCACGGCCAGCAACGCTGTCATCACCAACAGCGAATGGCTGTCTTTCAACGAAACCAGCACGGCTGGCAGCGCCACTCTCACCAACAATCGCTGGCTGTATTTCTACAACACCAGCACGGCTGGCAGCGCGACCATCACCAACGCCGATTTGCTGGTTTTCCGCGACAACTCCACGGCCGGCAACGCGTCCATCACCAACAGTAACACGATCAATTTCGTCGTCGGTAGCACGGCCGGCAGCGCTGTGATCACCAACAACGCCGGCGGAACGACCACTTTCCAGGACAATTCAACCGCGGGCAACGCGCAGCTGATCAACAACGCGGCCAATGCCGTCTTCGATTTCTCCGGCAGCTCCGGCCCGAACGGCGACCACAAGCTCAGCGCCGGCTCGATCGCCGGCAACGGCACCTTCTATCTCGGTGCCAACGAGCTCACGGTCGGCGGCAACAATCTCTCGACAACCGTCAGCGGCGTGATCGCGGACGGCGGCACGAGCGGCGGCACCGGCGGCTCGCTGGTGAAATCAGGCACCGGTACGCTGACGCTGTCGGGCACCAACAGCTATACCGGCGGCACCACCTTCGCCGGCGGAACGGTCAGCGTCTCCTCCGACGCCAATCTCGGCGACCTCGCGGGCGGCCTGACCTTCAACGGCGGTACCCTGCAAATAGCAGGCACGGCATTCAACGCCACCACACGCACCGTCAATCTGGGTGCCGGCGGCGGCACGTTCGACATTGCGGACGCCGCCAACAATTTCGTCATCAGCCAGGGCGTCAGCGGCAGCACGCTGACCAAGTCCGGTGCGGGAACGCTGACCCTGACCGGCGCGGCAAGCTTTTCCGGCGCGATGGTGTCCGCCGGCACCCTGATGTTCGACGGCAATGCGATGGCCGGCAATGCGACCATTACCAACAACGCGCAGCTGGTCTTCGCAACCAGCGCCACGGCCGGCGACGCCACTATCACCAACACCAATCAGTTGACGTTCTACGGCAACACCACAGCCGGCAACGCCGTCATCTCCAACAGCGGCAATGTGCTATTCGACGGCAATTCGACGCCCGGCAGTGCACAGCTCATCAACACCGCGTCCAGCGCCGTTATCAACTTCTTCACCCCCGGCCCGAACAGCGACGGCAAGCTCACCGCCGGCTCGATCGCCGGCAACGGCCGCTTCGACCTCAACGGCGCAGAGCTGGCGGTTGGCAGCAACAACCTGTCGACCGTCGTCACCGGCGTGCTCACCGGCGACGGCAGCATCACCGGGATATCGCTGATCAAGGTCGGCACCGGCAAGCTGACCCTGTCGGGCGTCAACACCTACACCGGCGCGACCGCCGTCGACGGCGGCACGCTCGCGGTCAACGGTTCGATCGCTGCATCGAGCGGTATCACCGTGAACAGCGACGCCATTCTCGGCGGCACCGGCATCGTCGGCAACACGACGATTGCGAGCGGGGGCGCGCTGGCGCCCGGCAATTCCATCGGCACGCTGACCGTCAGCGGCAATCTGGCGTTCGCCGCCGGCAGCTTCTACACGGTCGAGATCTCCACGACCGCAGCCGACCGCACCAACGTTTCGGGCACCGCGACACTCACCGGCGCCACGGTGCAGGCACTGGCCATTCCCGGCAGCTTTCGCGGCCAGACCTTCACGCTTCTGAATGCGAGCGGAGGAATCGGCGGGACGCAATTCGCCGGGCTGACCATCGCCGGAAGCTTCAGCCCTGCCCGCAATCCGCGCCTCAGCTACGACCTCAACAACGTCTATCTCGTGCTCGATCCCGGCAAGATCGAGCTGCCGGCCGGAACGAGCGGCAACCAGACCGGCGTCGCCGGCGGCATCAACAACGCGGTCGAGAGCGGCGCGACGCCACCGGCCGGCTTCGATACACTGCTCAACATGAGCGGCGCGCAGCTCAACCGGGCCCTCAGCGAGGTCTCGGGCCAACCCGGCGCCGCCAGCACGCAGGCCGCGTTCAACGCCATGCAGCAGTTCCTGGACATGCTCGACCCGGTCGGCGGTGGCATGGACGGCGAGCGCAGCATGAACGGCAGCACGCTCGGCTATGCCACCACCACACAGGGCGACGCCAGGATGCGCGAAGCCTATGCCGCGGTGACGCCGCGCGAGACAAGCGGCGATGTCATCGACGCGCTCGCGGAGTCGTTCGCGATGCGGGGCGTG
>NZ_JAEMSD010000290.1:2773-8752 GCF_016462955.1 Bradyrhizobium sp.
CCGGCGCTGGGGCGTGTGGGCCTCTGCTTACGGCGGCGGCAGCAATTTGAGCGGCAACGCGGCGGCGGGTTCAAGCTCCACCACGAGCCGCATTTACGGCACCGTGGTCGGCGCCGACTATCGCGTCTCGCCGGATACGCTGGTCGGCTTCGCGCTCGGCGGCGCGGGCTTCAATTTCTCCGTCGCCGATAGCCTCGGCGGCGGCCGTGCCGACGTCTTCCAGGCCGGCCTCTATGCCCGGCACAATTTCGGCCCGGCCTACCTCTCGGCCGCCCTCGCCTATGGCTGGCAGGACGTCACCACCGACCGCACCGTGACGGTATCAGGCACCGACAAGCTCACCGCGAACTTCAGGGCCAGCACCTTTGCCGGCCGTCTGGAGGCCGGTTGGCGCTTCGCACCCATCCCCGCCTCCAGCTTCGGCGTCACGCCTTATGCGGCCGTGCAGGCCACCACCTTCCACCTCCCCGGGTACGGCGAGACCGCGCTCGTCGGCAGCAACCAGTTCGCGCTGTCCTACGGCGCGCAGGACACCACCAATGTCCGCACCGAGCTCGGCGCCCGTACCGACCAGCGCTTCCTCGTCAAGGACGGCGTGCTCACGCTGCGCGGCCGGCTCGCCTGGGCGCACGATTCCAACACCAACCGCCTCGTCAGCGCCGCCTTCCAGACGCTGCCGGGCGCGGCCTTCACGGTCAGCGGCGCGCAACCGGCGGGGGACTCTGCACTGGTCGGTGGTCGCGCCGAGATGAAGTGGCGAAACGGCCTCTCACTCGCAGGAACGGTCGAGGGTGAGTTCTCGCAGAGCACGCAGACCTACACCGGCAAGGGCACGGTGCGATATGAGTGGTGATGCGACGCGCTGTGCGCGGTGTTGCGCCCGCGCGTCAATTAAGCCAAGCAGGATCAGGACTTAAGCACCGCCACGACCGCCACCCGTAAGGTTGCGCTTCTACTGTGCATGGGGTTGTTTTGCGGAATTTGTTTGTCGGGCCGGTTCCCGAACGACTACCGCCCCGTCTTCACCTTCGTCCACAGCCGGTTGATGATCCGCTGCGTTGCCGGCTCGCGCGCCGTGATGACGAACAGTTTTGCGAGCGCCGCCTCGTCCGGATAAATGTTCTTGTCGCCAAGGATCTTGGGATCGACCAGCTTCTGGCTGGCGAGGTTGCCGCTCGCGTAGGACAGAAAGTCCGAATTCTTGGCGGCGACGTCCGGGCGATAGAGATAGTTGATCAGCTCGTGGGCTTCCGCGACGTTCTTCGCATCCGCGGGGATCGCGAGATTGTCGAAGAACATCTGCGCGCCCTCTTTCGGAATGGCATAGCCGATCTCGATGCCATTCTTGGCTTCGGCTGCCCGAGCGCGGGCTTGCATGATGTCGCCGGACCAGCCGACCACGAAGCAGATCTCGCCGGTCGCGAGCGCGCTCAGATATTCGGAGGAGTGAAACTTGCGCACGGAGGGACGGACTTTCGTCACGGCCTCGGCGGCCTTCTCCAGGTCGGCCTGCCTGGTCGAGTTCGGATCGAGCCCGAGCCAGTTCAGCGCCGCAGGGAAGATGTCGTCGGCGGAGTCGAGCATGTGCACGCCGCAGTCCTTGAACTTGGCGAGGTTCTCCGGCTTGAAGACGATGTCCCAGCTGTCGATCTTGGCGTCCGGTCCGAGGATCTGCCTCACCTTGGCGACGTTGTAGCCGATGCCCGTCGTGCCCCACATGTAGTTGGCGGCGTAGACATTGCCGGGATCGTAGGTCGCCAGATGCTTGGTCACCATCGGCCAGGCATGGCTAAGGTTCGGCAGCTTCGACTTGTCGAGCTTCTGGAAGATGTTGGCCTTGATCTGGCGCTGCAGGAAATAGGCGGTGGGCACCACGACGTCGTAGCCGGACTTGCCGGCCATCAACCGCGTCTCCAGCGTCTCGTTGGCATCGAAGGTGTCGTAGACCACCTTGATGCCGGTTTCCTTGGTGAAGGCCTCCAGGACCTCCGGCGCCATGTAGTTGGACCAGTTGTAGAAGTTGACGACCCGCTGCTCGGCGCCGGCGGGCGCGGAGAGCCATGCCAGCGCTGCGGCGATCGCAAGACCCAGCCCAAGTCCAGAGCGGATGACGGTCCTCATCCCTGTCTACCTCTTGCGCCCACTCACCGCGTCGGACAGGCGCTCCAGCGCGGTGTCGAGGGTCTGGTCCTTCTTGGCGAAACAGAACCGCACCACCGACGTCACCGGGTCCTGCTCGTAGAAGGCCGAGACCGGGATCGCCGCCACCTTGTAATCCCTGACGATCCGCCAGCAGAACTCGGTGTCGCTTTCGTTGAGCCCCAGCGGCGACAGGTCGACGGTGAGGAAGTAGGTGCCTTGGGACTTCAGCACGGGGAAGCCAAGGCTCTCCAGGCCCTTGGTCAGGCGGTCCCTGCTCCGTGTCAGATCCTTGCGCATCGACAGGAAGTAGTCGTCGGACTTGCCGAGGCCGTAGGCGACGGCGGCCTGCAGGTTCGGCGCGCTGGTGAAGGTCAGGAACTGGTGCACCTTGGCGGCCACGCGCAGCAAGGGCGGCGCCGCGCAGACGAAGCCGATCTTCCAGCCGGTCAGCGAGAAGATCTTGCCGGCCGAGCCGACCTTGATGGTGCGCTCGCGCATGCCGGGGATGGTGATGAGCGGAATGTGCTTGTGCTCGTCGAAGGTGACGTGCTCCCAGACCTCGTCGCAGATCGCGATGACATCGAACTCCTGGCAATAGCGCGCCAGCAGCTCGAGGTCCTCGCGCGGATAGACCACCGCGCTGGGATTCAAGGGGTTGTTGAACAGCACCGCCTTGGTCTTTGAATTGAACACGCTTTTCAGCATGTCCTCGTTCAAGCGCCAGTGCGGCGGCTCGAGCCGGACGAGGCGCGGAATGCCGCCGGCCTGCCGGATGATCGGCAAGTAGGAATCATAGACCGGCTGGAAGCAGACCACCTCGTCGCCGGGCTGCACCACCGCGAGGATCGCCGAGGTCAGCGCCTCGGTGCCGCCTGATGTGACCATCACCTCGCTCATCGGATCGAGCTTGAGGCCGTGCCAGTGGTCGTAGTGAGTCGCGATGGCCTGGCGCAGCTCCGGCAGGCCCATCATCGAGGGATACTGGTTGTAGCCGTTCAGCGAGGCCTCTGCCGCGGCGCGGCGGATGTCCTCGGGCCCGGGATCGTCGGGGAAGCCCTGGCCGAGATTGATGGCATCGTTGTCGCGCGCGGCCTGCGACATCGCCTCGAAGATGGTGACGGGAAGGTCGGCAAAGACCTTGTTTAGATTGGAGCTCTTCGACATCGACCCGATCAGCCACCGACCTTGCTGGGAAGTCCCGCCGCCTTCCAGCCCAGCATGCCGCCGGCCAAATGCTTGTCGTAAGGCAGGCCCGCCGCCTGCGCCGCCAGCGACGCCGTCACCGAGCGCTTGCCCGAGCGGCAGGCGAACACGACCTCCTTGCCCGCCGGATCGGGGATCGCCTTCGGATCGAAGGTCGAGAGCGGAACCACGACACCGTAAGGGTAAGCTTCGGCCTGGACCTCGTTGGGCTCACGGACGTCGACGAGCAGATAGCGCCCTTCGGCGACACCCTTGGCGACCTCGTCCGGGGTCAGATCCTGCACTTGATTTGCCACATCATCCTCCAACGTCGGGCCGCGGGCCGGGCGATCCCCGGCCGGCGGCAACCTCGCCTCTCGGGCGACGAAAATCAAGCGCCACAAAGGCTTGAGCCGTCCCGCGCAAGTTAAAGCTAAATCGCAGCGGCTTGAAGTGCAGCTTTCGGGGCACTTCACCTCTCCCGTAGGGAGAGGTGGACACTGGGCCACTTGATCGAACGCAGTCCTAGATCGTCACCTGCGTGCCGACCTCGACCACGCGGCCGCTCGGGATCTGGAAATAGTCGGTGGCATCGTTGGCGGAGCGGCTGAGCGAGATGAACAGCCGATCCTGCCAGCGCGGCATGCCGGAATGGGCGGCGGGCTTGAGCGCCCTTCGCGACAGGAAGAACGAGGTCGACATGATGTCGAACTGCCAGCCCAGCTTGCGGGCGATCGCGAGGGCCTTCGGGACGTTGGGCGATTCCATGAAGCCGAACTTCAGCGTCACCTTGGAGAAGGTCGGTGAAATCTGCTCCAGCTTCACCCGCTCCGCCGGATCGATCCGCGGGGTCTGCGCAGACTCTATAGTGAGAATGACATTCTTCTCGTGCAGCACTTTGTAGTGTTTCAGACTATGCATCAGCGCGGTCGGCGCGCTGAGCGGATCCGAGGTCAGGAACACGGCGGTGCCGGGGACGCGCTGAGGCGGACGCTTCTCCAGCATCGCGACGAGGTCGGCGAGCGGAAATTCGAGCTTCCGCGACTTCTCGAACAGCAGCCGGCTGCCGCGCCGCCACGTGTACATCAGGATGATCATGACGGCACCGAGCGCCAGCGGCACCCAGCCGCCCTCGAACACCTTCAGCAGGTTCGCGCTCAGGAAGGTCAGATCGAGCAAAAGGAACGGCGCGATCAGCGCGGCGGCGGCGAGCCCCGACCAGCGCCACCCCTTCCAGATCACGATGAAGCCCATCATCGCCGTGACCACCATGGTCCCGGTGACGGAGATGCCATAGGCGGAGGCGAGCGCGCTGGAAGAGCGGAACAGCAGCACCAGCAGCACCACCGCGACCAGCAGCAGCTGGTTGATGCGCGGAATGAAGATCTGCCCGGAATGGGCCTCGGACGTATGACGAATTTCGAAGCGCGGCAGCAACCCCAACTGGATCGCCTGACGCGTCAGGGAATAGGCGCCGGTAATGACGGCCTGACTGGCGATGACCGTCGCCATGGTGGCGAGCACGACCATGCAGCCGCGCAGGAAGCCTTGCGGGAAGAGCTGGAAGAACGGGCTCACGATCGCGCCGGGATCGCCGAGCACCAGCGCGCCCTGCCCCAGATAGTTCAGCGCCAGCGAAGGCAGCACCATCACCAGCCAGGCGGTCTGGATCGGCCGCTTGCCGAAATGGCCCAGGTCGGCATAGAGCGCCTCGGCACCGGTCACGGCCAGGAACACCGCGCCCAGCGTCACGAAGCCGACGATGCCATGGTTCAGCATGAACGACACGGCGTAGAGCGGATTCAGTGCGAGCAGAACGTGCGGCTGCTCGATGATCGGGGGGATCGCCGCAACGGCGAGGACCGTGAACCAGACGCACATGATCGGGCCGAAAAAGGCGGCAACGCGCGCGGTGCCGCGCGACTGCACGGCGAACAGGCCGACCAGGATCACGATCGTCAGCGGAACGATGTAAGGCTCGAACCGCAGCGTAACGTCCTTCATGCCCTCGATCGCCGACAGCACCGAGAGGGCCGGCGTAATCACGGCATCGCCGTAGAACAGGGCTCCGGAAATGATACCGAGCAGGACGATGGTCGCCCCGCCCGGACCTGCGCCGACCGCTCGCTGCGCCAATGCCATCAGCGCCAGCGTGCCACCCTCGCCATTGTTGTCGGCACGGAGCAGGATCACGACATATTTGAGCGTCACCACCAGGATGAGCGCCCACAGGATCAGGGAGAGCACGCCGAGCACGGCCGCAGCCGTCGGCAGGCCGTCGTGCCCGGACGCCGCGGTTACCGCCTCGCGGAACGCGTAGAGCGGGCTGGTGCCGATATCGCCATAGACGACGCCGATGCTGCCGAGTGTCAGCGCACCGAAACCGGCGGTCGTGTGGGCCTCGCCATGCCCATTGGCCGCCGCCGTTTCCGGGGCGGTAATCACTACGTCGCTTGTCATGGGAGAGCCCAGTGGCCTCTAAAATGCTTCACTGCACAACGGCGGAAGAGCGCGCGGCTTATAGTCCTGCGCTGCGGGCATAGCCTAGCCCGTTTTCAGGCCCTCGATATGCAAATCTGCATAACTCGTGCAATGGCGGTTAGATGGTGACCTGGGTTCCGACTTCAACCACTCGCCCGGTGGGAATCTGGAAGT
>NZ_JAEMSD010000291.1 GCF_016462955.1 Bradyrhizobium sp.
GGAGTTGATGCAATTGAAGGACGGAAACCCGGTCCCTCTGGCGAGAGCCGAGTATCGGCCGCCCTGCAACCGGCCCGGCGTCCGCGGGGCGGCCTGGTTGCTGGCGCTGCCGGCCCCCGCATGTGAAAGTGCCGCCTCTGGAGTTCGCTAGACCGCGCGTCATCATTTCAGGCGCGAACACTGCCATGCCGGATGCAACCGCGGGCTTCGCGGGATTGTTCAGGGAATACTGTGGTGGTAGAAGCGCCTCGCGACGGGAAGTTCAGGCAATTGGGGACTGGACGTGATTTCAGAGAAATTTGGATTTCCGCTGTGTTCGACGAAGCCTACTCCCCGACGTCGATCATAGCCGACGTCGAGATCTCCTAGTGCAATACACAAGGGAATTCTCGGTCGCCGCCAGAGCAGTTGTGGCCGCCCTGCTCGCGTGCGCCGCCGCCTACGTGGTGCTGCTGCTGCTGAAAAACTACCTTCCGTCGTTTCGATCGAACTTCGTCGAAGGCTTCGATATGGCCTTGGCCGACAGGAATTGCGATTTCTGCAAGAAGGCGTTCTACGGCTCGTTCTTCCTGTCCGGGCCGATTGCGGCGGCAGCGGCATTGTACGCGGCGTATCGATCATCGGGCTCGCTCGCGCTGAGCGCCATCACGGCGAGCTTCGTCTATCTTGCCCTCGACGCCGCCAATGAATGGAGGAGCCCCGGAATCGCGATCGCCCTGCTGGCGGCCGCGGCCATCACCGTCGCTCTCAATCGAGGCGCCAACAATTACCTTCCTGCCGCAAAACCCTCGGCCGACATCCCGTTCAGCGTGGGGGCGGCCGATCTGCTCGCGATCATATTCCTCGCCGTGCTGCTGATCCCCTCCGACCTCGAGGGCCTGACCGCCGCCGTGCGGGACGAAGCGCACAAGGTAAGTTACTTCATCGGTCCGGCGCTTTATGGCTACGCCCCCGGACTCGTTCCGGGATTGGACTTCCATTCGCATTACGGCCCCGCACTCGGCTGGTTCTTTCATCTCATCATGGGAGATGGCTGGAAATCGGCGGCGATGCGAGCGGTCGGATTGAACATCGCGATCACGCTCGCGACCTACATCCAGGCCTACTTTCTTCTGAATTACATGATCCGGTCGAGACTTGCCGCGATCGCCGTCATCACGGCGCTCGCCGTGCTGGCTTTCTCCACCACCGGCCAGTTCTACTCGCCGTCCGCCTACCCGACGCGATTTCCTCTCTTGATCGTCTTTGCGCTCGCGATCAGCCTGCACTGCACCGCTCCCGGGCGCCTGACATGGCTAGTCCTATCGGCCATCATGTGCGCCGTCTCGCTGATGTGGCAGACCGAGATCGGGCTGTTCTTCCTTGTAACGGGTACCTTCGTCGCGGCGATCGCCGGAGGCTTTCCGAACTATCGCAATGCCTTCGTGTTTGCAGTCACATCGATAGGTGCCGCAATCCTGATGTGCCTGGTGCTGTTCGGCACGAGAGCCTTCTCCCTGGAGTTTCTGATCGAATGCTTCCGCCCGCTCGTACTCTACGGGACCGGGTGGGGAAGCACGCCCATCAAATGGGACTTGGGCTGGGGCATCATCTACAATCTGCCGCTCCAGATCGTGGGATGCATCACCGTCGGCTGGGCCGCGATCCGGCTGTCACGGCACTCCGATTCTTGGCATGACCGGTTCGTGACCGGGATTCTGCTGACGCTGTCGATGATTGGCATGGCGCTGATGATCAAATGGGTCAACCGGACGCTGGACGCTGTCTGGCACCAGAACGCGTTGCCGCTGGTGATGGTCTCGGCATGGTGGATCCGCCAGTTCTCAACGGGGTGGCAACCGTCGTTCCGAAGAACCGCTGGCGCCATAGCGGCAGCTGCGACCGTTCTTGCGCTGCTGTTCGTGCAGGACAAGAACAATCCCCACCTCTACGGCCTGAGATCGTATGCAACTTATCCCAGCCTTCTGCGGTGGCCGTTCGTCTCGAGCCCGCCGGTTACGTGGCAGGAAGACCTTGAGCAGATCACCGAGGCCGATGCGAAGTTCATCCAGGATAAAACCAGGCCGGACGAGAGGGTCCTGGTCATCGCTATCAAGGATTGGGCCTATCTGGCGCAGGCCCATAGGGCACCCATGGCCTATTTCATGCCGTTCCTGGTGTCCTTTGACGCGCGGTTCCTGGATCGCTCGATGAACCCGGCGGACCGGCTGTTTTATGATAGCATGGTTGAGCGCAGGCCGGAGTACCACCATGTTCGAGAGGTCATGAAGCGGATCAAGCAAGATTTCGTGGCCGTGGAGACCAGGGGTAATTTGACACTCTACGAGCGGCGGCGGCCTTGACGTCGACCGTGCTCGTAGTCGTCGCGCGCGCACATGGCCGGCCGCATCCACCTCCGATTGAGGGATGGCGGCACGTCTTGCAAGACCTATCCACGGCTGCTACCTGCTTCGGCCGAGGACGCATAGGCCGGAGGAATGCTCCGCGTAGCCCGGATGGAATGTATCCGGGACCGTCTCATTGCCAGCCGCGCCGGTTTCCATTGAAGGTCGCCTCGTCGGACCTGCCCAAATGCGAGAATAATCAGTGACCGATCATTGCCGCCTCTGCCATTCGACCAACCTGCGACCGGTCATCGACCTCGGGCAAATGCCGATCGCGCATCGGCTTCGGCGCAGCCGGAACGAGCAGGAGGAGCGATATCCGTTCGAGGTGCTCGCCTGCGGCGAATGCGGCCTGCCGCAGATCGTCAAGCCGATCGATCCAGACATCCTGTATCGCCAGTTCAACTACAATTTCAGCAGCTGGAAGCCGGAGCCGCACCAGGTCGACGAGCTCGACACCATCGCGAAGTTCTCGAAGCACCAGTCCGTGTTCGAGATCGGATGCAACGACGGCCTGTTCATGGACAAGCTGCGCGAACGCGGCGCGAAGGTCCTCGTGGGCGTGGAGCCCAACCCCGTGTCGGGCAAGATTGCCCGCGAGCGCGGCATCAAGGTCTATTCCGACATGATCAGCCCGGCCCTGTGTCACGACGCGGTCGCCCAGGCCGGCAAGTTCGATCTCGTGGTCTCGCGTCAGGTGCTGGAGCACATCGTCGACTTCGAGAACTTTTTCGATTGCGTGAAGATTGCGCTGCGCGACGACGGGCTGCTGTTCATCGACGTGCCTGATTTCGCGCCCGGTTCGACCGAAGGCGACCTCTCCGTCCTCTGGGAGGAGCACGTCAGCTATTTCACCGAACCCACCCTGCTCGCTTTACTGGCGCGGCACGGCTTCGAGGCCGTGTCGGTGAAGAAATACAATTTCAGCGGCGGCAGCCTCGCGGTTGCGGCCCGCCGTGCCGCGGGCAGCGTGACGCCTCCGCCTGCTCCGTCCGGCGTCGGCGAAACATTCGGTCAGCGCGCAAGGGAATATGGTGCTCGTCTTCGCCCGATCCTCGCCAAGGCCCGCGCCGACGGCGCCGAGATCGCCATCTATGGCGCCGGTTGCCGCGCCTGCACCTTCACCAATGCCCATGAGCTGGCCGATCTCGTCGACCTCTCGGTCGACGACCAGAAGGAGCGCCAGGGCCTGTTCCTGCCCGGCACCGGGATTCCGATCCGCCCGCCGGACGATCTCGCCGGCAAGCCTGGGCCGCTCGTCTGTCTCCTCGCCGTGAACCAAGAGAACGAAGCCAAGGTGAGCAGCCGGCTGCGCGAGAACGTGAAGCGGCCGCTGCACATCGTTTCGATCTTTGCGCCCTCCGACATCTGGAGCGAGCTCGACCGTCTCGAGGCGGCGCTAAGGTCGCAGCATGGCTGAAGACAAGCTCTTCAACTATTACGAACGTCAGGACGTCCTGCCGACATTCGGAGATTTCAAGTCGTCGGCCGAGCTCGATGCCTATGCCGGCCAGCGCCGCGAACTGTTTGCGGACAAGCTGGTGCTGCCCCCGCGGCTGTTCCGCAATGCCGATGTGCTCGAGTTCGGTCCCGATTCCGGCGAAAACGCGCTGGTGTTTGCCGGCTGGGGCGCGAATATGACGCTTGCCGAGCCGAACCGGCATGCACACCCGAAGATACAGTCCTATTTTGCACATTTCGGCCTGACGGAGCGGCTGCGCGAGCTCGCACTGGCCGATGTCGAGGGATTCCGCAGCGATCGCCGCTTCGACATCATCGATGCCGAAGGATTTATCTACACGGTGCAGCCGACGGAAAACTGGCTCGGTATCTTCCACGGCCTGCTCAATCCGGACGGTTACGCCGTCGTGTCCTATTACGAGCGCTATGGCGGCTTTTTCGAGCTCGCGCTCAAGGCGATCCATGCGGCCGGCAAGGCGCTGACGGGTCGTCCTGCGCTCGAAACGGCCAGGATGCTGTTCGAGGCGAAGTGGAACAGCATTCCGCACACCCGCAGCTTCGAATCCTGGCTGATGGACGTGCTCGAAAATCCATTTGTGCGGTATCGGTACTTCCTCGACGCGGCAGCCTTGTGCACGGCGGCGCATGAGCAGGGATTTGATATCCATTCCGCGTGGCCGGCCTATCGCGACAGCCTGGACATCTACTGGCACAAGAAAGTCTTGCCCGGCGACGAGAAACTGCGGCGCGCGGTGCGCCATCTCGACCGCAGCCGCCTCAGCTTCCTGGGCGGACGCAAGCTCTACCTGGTCGGCAAGGCCGATGCCGTCGAGGCGATCTCGGCATCGATCGAGGCGCTGGTTCTCGACGTCGACGCGCTGATCGACGATCCCTTCGGCGCCAGCCTGCCGCGCGTGGTCGCAAGCCTCGGTTCGCTGCGCGAGACGATCCGGACGACGGACGTCCTCGCCGACGAGGCCGCCGACATCGAAGCCATCATTGCGACGCTCGACAGTTTCCATCGCATCTTTGGCGCGATCGGGCGACGCGATGCGTCCGCGGTCACTGCCCTCACCCAGACGGATCCAGCGTTCATCAACAGCTGGGGACAGCCGGCGCATTTCCTCGTCGTCCGAAAGCGCTCCGGGGAATCATAGCCAGTGAAGCCAGGCATTGGCATCATCGGGACAGGCATGGTCGGCCAGATGTGCCACCTCGCCAATTTCGCTGCCAATCCGGCCTGCCGCGTCGTCGCGGTCGCCGATCTCCGCCCGGATCTGGCCGCCGCCGCCGCGCAGAAGTTCGGCGTTGCGCGGGTCTATGGAACTCACCGGGAGTTGCTTGCAGACAGCGAGGTCTCCGCCGTGGTCGTCGTGACGAAGCGGCGTGCGACCGGGCCGATCGTCCTGGACGCGCTGAATAGCGGCCGTCACGTGCTGTCGGAAAAGCCGATGGCCTACACGACGGCTCAGGCCGAGACGCTGGTCGAAGCGGCGCGGCGACAGGACCTCATCTACAGCATCGGCTACATGAAACGACACGATGCCGGCGTGGCACGCGCACTTGCCGCGTTGGCGCGTCTTCGCGCAGACGGCTCGCTCGGGCGCATCGTCGCCGCGCGCGGCTGGTGCCTCGGCGGCGACACGGGCCGGGCGCAGGACAATTTCGTGATGACCGGCGAAGCACGGCCGGACGGGCTCGAACTCTGGGACGATGGTCCCGACTGGATGCCGCGCGCGATGCGCCAGGGCTACGACAACTTCCTGAACGTCTTCAGCCATATCATCAATCTGTCGCGCCACCTGCTCGGACCATCGCCGACGCTCCTCGAAAGCGCGATCGAGACCTCGGGAGCCGCCCGCCTGGCGCTCGACTTCAACGGTATTGCTTGCACGCTGGATCTCGCGAACGGAGCCAACGGCGCCTGGCGCGAGGGACTGGCAATCGATTTCGAGCGCGGAAGCCTGACCCTGGAATTGCCCGCTCCCTTCGCTGAACAGGAGGCGCAGGTCATCATCGTTCACGACGGCCAATCCACCCGACCGGCGCGCGCAACCAGCTGGGCGTTTCGGCGCCAGGCCGACGCCTTCGTCGCCGATATCGTCGACCGCAAAATACCCCTGGCGTCCGGCGCGGACTCGGTGACCGACATCTCACTGGCCGAAATGGTCTACGAGCGGCAGGCTGGCGGCACAGCGTGACCTGCAAGTCGTTTTCGTCGCGGCACATGATTGCAAGCCCGCGTGACGACCGGCCGTCAGGGGCGCCGGGGCTGCCTTGACCTCAAAAATACGACCTCCTATAGACTTCCGCTCTGGCTGGCCTGAGAGGCGTCCGGGACGATTTTCCGCAATGAACCTGCTACCGGGCCCGGCGCAAGCTGCTGCGATTGGTCTCAGCCTCGCCTTTCCACTGTTGTTGCTGCTTTACGCGCGCATCGCCGCCACCGGCGGAGCCGGCCGTCGTTTCCGGCTGGGCTGCGTCAGCCTCCTCATCCTTTACGCCGTCGCCTGCATCGCCCTTCCAGGTCAGCGCCAGGTCGGCGATGTGCTTGGCGGTCTCTTCCTGCTCGGGACCGCAATGATGCTCTGCTACATCCTGTTCAGCCTGCTGGCCTGGGGCTTCACGCTGACGCTGCTCACGGCGCTCGTTCAGGCCGGACGGCCTCTCACCCTCGAGCAATGGGCGACAGCCTACATGCAAGGTGGAGACCTCGGCACCTTCACGCACAATCGCCTGAAGCTCCTGATCGGGGCCGGCATGGTCGTCACGGCGGACGGCCGGCTTGCCCCCACCACCAAAGGAGTTGCGGTCGCGCATCTCGTCAAGCTCGTTCGTCTGTCGACAGGCCTTGGGTGAGGCGATGTCCTTTGCTGTCGGACTTGCCGCCGTCGCCGTGTTCGCCCTGCTGGCGCCTGCCCTGCAATTCATGGCGCGCACACGCGCATGGCCGCTTGGACCCGTCGCCCTGCTCGCGATTGCTGCCGTTGTCTCGCACGGTTTGGGGGTAACGCTCGGAATTCTCGTCGTCCCGCAGTTTCAGTACTGGGACGCCGCATCGGTATTCGGATTTTGCGTGATGGCTTACGTTTTCGCCTTTGGCGCCGTCTATAAATCGGTTTCGCTGGGCATCCTGCTCAGCCTCGTCGACCGCCCCGATCGCAGGGCCCCGTTGTCCGAGATCGTGGAACGGCAGGTTCCAGATCTGTTCCGCGGACGAATTGGGAACCTGATCGACGGGGGCCTTGTCGAACGCTCTGAGTCGCACTTTGCGGCAACGGCGGCGGGCCGAAACATGGCGGGCCATGTCGGGCGGCTGCGACGCGCGTTCGGCATCGGCGATACCAGTCTCTATGATTTTTCCGAATAGTTGCGCGGATCACACACATCCCAGGTTTCGCGCTGGTCCTGTGGGCATGCAGGGGACCTGCATTGTTCGCCCGGTTCAGATGACCTAGACTTTGCACAGGGGCCATCGGGACAGAATGGCCCCGTCAACGGGCGCATACGATGACACCTTCCAGGGCGGCAAAACGGCTTACGATCGTCATCCCTGCATTGAACGAGCAGGACAAGATCGCCGACACCATCGGCGGCGTGCTGCCACTCGCCCGCGAGCTGCTTGACGACTTCGAGATCTTCCTGATCGACGACGGCAGCACCGATGCGACCGGCGCGATCATGGACGAGTTCGCCGCCGGCGAGCCGCGCATCATCGTGCAGCATAACCCCAAACCGCGGGGCGTCGGCGCGGGCTTCGAATACGCTTTGGCGCGCGCGAAATTCGATGCCATCACGCTCATTCCCGGCGATCACGCCTTTCAGAACGAGGGTGTCGCCCGGATGTTCAAGGCGGCGGGCGCCGCCGACCTCGTCATCACCTATCGCGACAACCAGTCGGACCGCTCCATCAACCGCTCGCTGCAATCGCATTCGCTGCGGTTCGTCCTGAACTGCCTGTTCGGCTTCTGGCTGTCCGACTACCACAGCATGATCGTCTATCCCGTGAAATGGCTGCGCCAGATCGCGGTGAAGGCCGACGGTTACGGCTATCAGATCTGCGCGCTGATCTCGCTGCTCCAGCTAGGCCTCACCTACGTGCAGGTGCCCGTGAGCCTGAATGCGGAGCTGAAGGGCTCGTCCCGCGCGCTGCGGCTGCGGACCTATTTCGAGCTCATCGGGACGATCTTCTCGCTCATCCGCCGCGTTCCCATTCGTCACGTCGATCTCAGCCAGGTTCCCGGCGACCGCGAGCGGGTCCCGGCGCGCTAGGCGGGCCTGGCATTTGAACGTCGAGAATTGGGACCTGCTCCTGGCGTCAAGTCCGTGGGACGCACCCGTCCCTATCCCGCCAGCATCCAACTTAAGCGATTGATTTTGCTGGCAGGAGTGGCAGGGCTCGAACCTGCGACCCCCGGTTTTGGAGACCGGTGCTCTACCAATTGAGCTACACTCCTACGGACCCCGCGTCGCCACAGGATCAGGCGCGCTTTCAAGCACAAGGGACGGCCGCTTTGCAAGGGTGAACCGCGCCGGCTTCGCTTGTTTGTGCCGGGCTTTCTGGGCCACAGTCCGTTGGCAATAACAAAAACCAACCGGGAGTGCCCATGACCGCGACAGCGACCGCCACAGCCGCCCCACAGACCCCGCCTGTGCCGGAAGCCCGCCCCGAGACGCTCGGACTGTCACGTCCACGCCTCCAAGCCATGTCGGACGCCTTCAAGCGCGAGATCGACAAGGGAACCGTGCCCGGGGTGACCGTGCTGGTGGCAAGGCGCGGCCAGGTCGGCTGGTTCGAGGCGCTCGGAAAGCAGAGCCCGTCGGCCGCCACGCCGATGGCGCGTGATTCGATCTTCCGCATCTTCTCGATGACCAAGCCCATCGTCTCGGTCGCCATC
>NZ_JAEMSD010000756.1 GCF_016462955.1 Bradyrhizobium sp.
CTCTGCGAGGGGACGCACCCGCTCTTTCCGGGGCGCGACGTCGTTCTCGACGGCGATCATGTCGAGGTCGAGATCACGCCGACCTATTCGGGCTGCCCGGCGATGAACATGATCGCGCTTGAAATCGAGGTCGCGCTGGAGCGCGCCGGTTTCCATCATCCGAGGGTAAGAACCGTGCTGTCGCCGGCCTGGACCACGGACTGGATGACCGAGGAGGGGCGCCAGAAGCTGCGCGCCTACGGCATCGCGCCGCCGCAAGCGGCGGGCTCGCGCCGAGCGCTGTTTGGCAATCAGGCGGTGGCCTGCCCGCAATGCGGCTCGGACAACACCGAGTTGCTCTCCGAGTTCGGCTCGACCTCCTGCAAGGCGCTGTGGCGTTGCAAGGCCTGCCGCGAGCCCTTCGACTATTTCAAGTGTCATTGAGAGACGCATGATGCCAGGCCCATCGTCTTTGCGAGCGCAGCGAAGTAATCCAGACTGTCTTCGCGGGGACAGTCTGGATTGCTTCGTCGCAAGGTCTCCTCGCAAGGACGATGGAGAGACCGAACGAGGGTGCCCTTGATGTCCGCAGCCGCACCGCGCTTCCACCGCCTCGCCGTCAGCGACCTCCGCCGCGAGGCATCCGACGCCGTGTCAATGACCTTCGCCATCCCGGGCGAGCTCGCCGGCGACTACGCCTTCACGCCCGGCCAGTACCTGACACTCCGCACCATGCTCGACGGCGAAGAAGTGCGCCGTTCCTATTCGATCTGTTCCGGCCCTGATGACGGCGAGATCCGTATCGCCGTCAAGAAGGTCGATGGCGGGGCGTTTTCGAGCTGGGCCGCCGAAGATCTCAAATGCGGCGACGAGCTCGACGTGATGACGCCGACCGGCCGCTTCGGTCTGGTCCCGCCGGCAGATCGTGCGCGTGTTCATGTCGGCTTCGCTGCAGGCTCCGGCATCACGCCGATCCTGTCGATCGTCAAGGGCGTGCTCGCGCGCGAGCCCGGCAGCCGCTTCTTTCTGTTCTACGGCAACCGAACCACCGACAGCATCTTGTTCCTCGAAGCGCTCGAGGAGCTGAAGGACCGCTTCATCGATCGCCTATCGATCTTCTACGTGCTCTCCGGCGAGGAGCAGGACATTCCGATCTTGTACGGCCGGCTCGACGGCGACAAGGTGCGGGTGCTGCTGCGCGCACTGGTGCCGGCGTCAAGCGTCGATCACGTCTTCATCTGCGGTCCTCTTGGCATGAGCGAGGATATCGAGGCGACCTGCCGCGGGCTCGGCATCGTGGACGAGCGCATCCATGTCGAGCGCTTCGTCTCCGAATTCGGCGGCAAGCCGCGGCCGAAGAAGACGGTCGAAGCTGACGCGCCGCCGAGAGCGATTGCCTCGCTGATCATCGACGGCAAGCGCCGCGACGTGCCGGTGGCGGAGGACGAGGCCATCCTCGACGCCGCGCTGCGCGCCGGCGTCGATCTGCCCTTTGCCTGCAAGGGCGGCATGTGCTCGACCTGCCGGGCCAAGCTGGTCGAGGGCGAGGCGCCGATGGACATCAACTATTCGCTGGAGCCGTGGGAGCTGAAGGCCGGTTTTGTTCTCACTTGCCAGGCCAAGCCGTCCACGGAGCGGGTCGTGGTGGATTATGATCATGTTTGATCGGGCCGATCAGACCCCATGAATGCAAATGCGTCGCATTATTTGACAGTTTTGGCCAAGCAGCAGAACATCATGAGCAAACGTCTGGCCGGGAGAAGCGCGTGAACGTCAAAGCTGCCCTGTCGCCTGAGGATATCGCCCGCGGCTGCGCCGACGCGATGTGGGCCGAGGACGATGCCTCCAAGGGTCTCGGCATGGAGATCGTCGAGATCGGCCCGGGCTTCGCGACGCTCGCGATGACGGTGCGGCCGGACATGGTCAATGGCCAGCGCATCGCCCATGGCGGCTTCATCTTCACGCTGGCCGATTCCGCCTTCGCGTTCGCCTGCAACTCGCACAACGAGCGCGTCGTCGCCGCGCAGGGGCAGATCACCTTCATCAAGCCAGGCAAGCTCGGCGACCGGCTCATCGCAAGAGCGCGGGAGATCACTCGCGGCGGCCGCTCCGCCATCTATGACGTCCGCGTCACCGCGGGCGAGACCGTGATTGCGGAGTTCCGAGGACATTCGCGCGTCATTCCCGGAACGTGGCTGCCGGCGCAAGATCAATAACACCAAAACAAAAAGAACAGACAATGTGGGGAAACGAGGATGGCTCTGACGAAGCTCAAGGAAGGTGGCAACGCCTATAGCGCGGAGATGGACGCGCATGAGCGCGCCTCGCGCGACGAGATCATCGCGCTGCAGAAGCAGCGGCTGGCCTGGTCGCTGAAGCACGCCTATGACAACGTC
>NZ_JAEMSD010000757.1 GCF_016462955.1 Bradyrhizobium sp.
GCCCTGCAAAAGCTCGAGATCGAATGGAACGAGCGTGCCAAGGCCGACCGTCATTTCAAGACGCTCGATCATCCCATCAACTTCAACGCGGGCATCATCAAGGGGGGCGACTGGGCCTCGAGCGTGCCGGCTTGGTGCGATGTCGACTGCCGGATTGCCGTGTTGCCGGGCTGGTCGATCGCAGATCAACAGAAGGAGATATTGGCCTGCGTCGCTGCGGCTTCGCGCAACCACCGCTTCCTCGCCAACAATCCGCCCGAGGTTGAATGGTCCGGCTTCCTGTCGGAAGGCTATGAACTGACCGACGCGGCAGAGCCCGAGGCTGCGTTCGGGAGAGCGTTCAACAAGGTCTATGGCGGCATGCCAGAGGATCTCGTCTTCACAGCGCTGACCGACACGCGCTTCTACGGCCTCAACCACGGCATTCCAAGCCTGTGTTTTGGTGCCAGCGGCGGCGAGATGCACGGCTTCAACGAGTTCGTCGACCTGGACTCGCTGAGGAAAACGACCAAGGCGATGGCGCTGTTCATTGCCGAATGGTGCGGCGTGGAGAAGGCGTAGTTTAGTGTCCCGGACGCGGTGCAGCGCGCGGACGATGCGAAGCATCGTTCCGTGTGGTGCTCCGCAGAGCCGGGACCCATGTCGCCGCATGCACTGGACCCCGGTTCGGCAGCGCATTGTTGCGCGCTGCGCTACGCCCGGGGAATGCGTCGGCCAGTCGTCGGCTGCGCAATCGATGGGCGCCTCCCAACTCCTTTAAGCTTAAAATAAAGACTAGGATGCCGCCCTGACCGGTGGCAGACTGGCGCCCGGTCGCAAGACGAGTTCGCGGGAGTCACGATGCGCGATTGGGATGACGCTTACGCCAATTCGGCCCATATCCCGGGTTCGGACAAGATGCCGGCTATGTGGGCGGAGCGCGCGGCGGCCTACCGCGCCGGGCTGAAGGAATTTCGTCCCGACATCGCCTATGGCGCCGGCGAGCGCCAGAAGCTCGACCTGGTCTTGCCTGATGGCGACAGCAAGGGGCTCGTCGTCTTTGTTCATGGCGGCTACTGGATGCGCTTCGACAAATCGACCTGGACAGATCTTGCGGAAGGTGCGCGCCATCATGGCTGGACGGTGGCGCTGCCGAGCTACACGCTGGCTCCGGCCGCCCGCATCTCCGATATCACGGCAGAAATCGGCGCCGCGGTCGCCAAGGCGGCATCGCTGGTCTCGGGTCCGATCCTGCTCGCTGGCCACTCCGCCGGCGGCCATCTCGTCACGCGCATGCTGTGCGACGACAGCCGGCTCGAACCCGCCGTCTACAACCGGATCGCCGGCACGCTCTCGATCAGCGGTCTGCATGATCTGCGTCCGCTGCTGAAGACCGGGATGAACGAGACGCTGCGCATGACGATGGAGGAGGCAACGCTGGAAAGCGCAGCGCTGCATCTGCCGCGCGGGCATTCGCCTGTGACCGCCTGGGTCGGCGGCAGCGAGCGGCCCGAATTCATCCGCCAGTCCGACCTGATGGCCAACGTCTGGACCGGCTTCGACGTGCCGACGCACCTCGTCATCGATCCCGGCCTCAACCATTTCACGGTGATCGACGGGCTGAAGGATCCGTCGTCGCAGATCACCGCCCGCTTGATCGGCCTCGACTGAGCAGGCCCGGTAAAGATCGATCGAAAGGACTTGTCATGACGTCCAGCGATTACGATCCTTCAAGCGAAGGTGCCGAGACCGATTTCGCCCGGCGGATGTCGTATGGGGACTACCTGGCGCTGGATGCGATCCTCGGCGCCCAGCATCCGCTATCGAAGGCGCATGACGAGATGCTGTTCATCATCCAGCACCAGACCACGGAGCTGTGGATGCGGCTTGCCATCCACGAGCTCAGCGCCGCCCGCCATGCGATTTCGCGGGACGAGGTTCAACCTGCGATGAAGATGTTGGCGCGGATGTCACGCATCTTCGAGCAGCTCAACGGCGCCTGGGACGTGCTGCGGACGATGACGCCCAGCGAATACACCCGCTTCCGCTCGCAACTCGGACAATCCTCGGGCTTCCAGTCGCGGCAATATCGTCTGATTGAGTTCCTGCTCGGCAACCGCAACCACGCCATGCTGAAGCCGCACGCGCACGATGCAGAGACGACGACATTGCTCGAAACCGAGCTGGCGACGCCAAGCCTTTATGACGAGGTGCTGCGGCTCGCCGACCGCAACGGGCTCGCGATGCCCGCGGCGGTGCTGGCGCGCGACGTTCGCGAGACCCATAGCTTCAACGAAGGCGTGCTGCAGGCCTGGCGCGTCGTCTACGAGGCGCCCGAGACGCATTGGATGCTCTACGAGCTTGCCGAGAAGCTGGTCGATTTAGAGGACTATTTC
>NZ_JAEMSD010000018.1:0-903 GCF_016462955.1 Bradyrhizobium sp.
ATCATCGCCCACAGCGATCCATCTGGCGCCTGCCGCCCTGGGGGCACGTCGAGCGGAGCGAAGGTCAGCGCCGGCGTATCGGCGAGATTGCCAGGCATCAGGAAGCGGCCGGGCGGCAACAGGCTCATCGCAAACCGTTCATCGCGGCAGGCGCGCAGATAATTCGTGAACAGCCTCGCGGCCGTCAGCGTCGCCTGCTCGTCCTCGCGCGCTTCGGGCTCGAGCGTTGCGAGATGCGCATGCCAGTCGGCGGCGAGATGCGCGCGCGGCGCCTCGCGCGACAGCGCGATGCTCTCCGCCGACCATTGCTCGTAGCTCTTGTTGAGGAGCGGCAGGTCGAGCAGCCATTCGCCGGGATAGTCGACGATGTCGAGCGTCAGCGTGCGATCGGCGCCGTTCGGGCGCTGGTACTCGATGACAAGCCTGAGCTCGCTGATGTCCACCGTCGAGTTCGGCCAGCGCCGCTCCTCGGTCAGCGCGCGCAGATGGGTCTCATAGGCAAAGCGCGGCACGGCGTCATCGGGCTGCGGCGCGAGGTGCGCTCGCGCGATCCGGCCCGAGGCATAGGCCTCGAACACCGGAAATCGGCCACCGCGCGTCAGCCCATGGACCAGGGCGGTGATGAACACGGTCTTACCGGCACGCGACAGGCCGGTGACACCAAGCCGCACCGTCGGATTGAAGAAATGCTCGCCATAGTCGATCAGCGCCCGCGCCGACAGCCGCGCTTCTTCGACCATGTCATGGAAACTGAATGCCATCTGAACGTTAACGGATCTCGGGCGGGCGGGATGTGCGGCCGTTCACAAAAGTGGCAATTGCGTACCGAAAATCAAGCTTTCATACTTCCACCGCCATTGTCGGCAAATCAGCCGTTTGAACGACGCGCCGACCCCGAAAGAC
>NZ_JAEMSD010000018.1:913-2653 GCF_016462955.1 Bradyrhizobium sp.
GAAGAGGACCTCGTCTCAGCGTGTGCGGATTGAAATGACCGTCTTCCAATTGAAGCAGCTTGCCTCCACCTCCGTCCATGCCGCCGCCGACGTGATCGGCTGGAATTACGACCGCGCCGAAATGATCGCGGACGCCGTCATTCATGCGATCGGCGTGCTGGCCGGCATCGTCGCTGCGACCGTGCTGGTGGTGCTGACGGCGATCTATGCCGAGGCCACCGACGTCGTCGGCGTCTCGATCTATGTCGCCGGCCTGCTGTCGATGCTGGTGCTGTCGGCGACCTATAATCTCTGGCCGGTGTCGCCGGCCAAATGGCTTTTGCGCCGCTTCGATCATTCCGCGATCTATCTCCTGATCGCGGCGACCTATACGCCGTTCATCCTCGAGCTGAAGGACAGCGTGTTCGCGCTGGTGCTGCTCGCCGGCGTCTGGTGCGTGGCCATCCTCGGCATCGTGCTGAAGCTGTTCTATCCCGGCCGGTTCGACCGTGTCTCGGTCGGCATCTATCTCGCGATGGGCTGGAGCGGCGTGATGCTCTATGGCCAAGTCGTCAAGGCCTTGCCCGCGCTCGTGCTGGGCTTCATCCTGGCGGGCGGTCTGCTCTACAGCTTTGGCGTGATCTTCCACGCGTGGCGGCGGCTGCGCTTTCAGAACGCGATCTGGCACGGCTTTGTCTTGGCCGGGGCGGCATGCCATTATACCGCGGTGCTCGACCTCGTGTTGAGCTCATAAGTTTTCCGCGAAGCGGTATAAGTCGAGAGGAGATGTCGCATGCAGGTGACCGGTAAGGTCGTGGTCGTCACGGGCGGCGCAAACGGCATCGGCAAGGCTATGTGCGAAGCCTTTCACAATGCCGGCGCAGCCAAGGTCGTGGTCGCGGACATGGACGCCGACAATGCAAGGGCGGTCGCCGCCACGGTGGACGGCGCGGCCTTCAAATGCGACGTCGCGCAGGAAAAGGATATCGCCCACGTCATCGAGGAAACCGAGCGGCAGTTCGGGCCGATCGCGCTGTTCTGCTCCAATGCCGGAATCGGCGGCGGCTTCGATCCGATGTCGGAGAACGCAGGCGGCGCCTCGGACGAGCCCTGGCAGCGCAGCTGGGCGATCCACGTCATGGCCCATGTCTATGCGGCGCGGCATCTCATCCCCCGCATGCGGGCCCGCGGCGGCGGCTATTTCCTCAACACCATCTCGGCCGCGGGCCTGTTGTCGCAGGTCGGCAGCCCCGCCTATTCCACCACCAAGCACGCCGCGGTCGGTTTTGCCGAGAACCTCGCGATCTCGCACAAGGCCCACAACATCAAGGTCTCGATCCTCTGCCCGCAGGGCGTCGACACCAACATGCTGCGCTCGATCCCCAAGGGGCCGCAATCCGGTGACGGCGACCTGACGCCCGAGCAGGTGGCGAACGACGTGCTCGCCGGCCTCGAGCAGGAGACCTTCCTGATCCTGCCGCACCCGCAAGTGCTCGGCTACATGCGCAAGAAAACCGAGAACTATGATCGCTGGATCGGCGGCATGGCCAAGATCCAGGCGAAGATGCGGGAAGAGTTCGGGAAGTGACCGCCAGGTCATCCCGGGGCGGTCCGTAGGACCGAACCCGGGATCTCGAGATTCCGGGTCCGATGCTTCGCATCGCCCCGGAATGACGGAGTAGGTGTAGCTCCATCCGGGCTACGGACCTCACACCGCCGCCGCCTCCTTGACCCCCGGCACGGCGGGGTCGGGCGCGGTCT
>NZ_JAEMSD010000018.1:2663-3787 GCF_016462955.1 Bradyrhizobium sp.
AGGATCGGGCCAGCATCCACCACCTCCTCCACCCGACTCGCCCGCAACGCCCGCGCATAGAGCATCATGCCCTCGCGCACCTTGCGCTGCTCGGCTTCGGTCAACGCCGCCAGCGCGCCGCGCACCTGCTGCCGGCCGAACGCGTGCAACGCTTCCAGCGTGCGCCGGCCCTTTGCGGTGAGCGAGAGCTGCTTGCTGCGGGCATCGAGCTCGTCCGGCGACTCCCTGAGCTCGCCGCAATCGATCAGCTTGCGCACCAGGCGGCTGACGCTGGATTTCTCTAGGCGCAGAAAGTCGCCGAGCTCGCCCGATGTCATGGGACCACGGATGCCGATCTCCAGGATGGTGTGCACCGCCGAGGGCGGATAGTCCGATGCCGCCACCGTCGCGTCCATGAAGCCGAGCTCGCGCACCATCAGGCGCGAGGCGGCGCGGATGTCGTCGATCAGCGAAAGCTCGGCCATCTTGACTCCCGGCATATAGTTGTATCATACAACTATATGGGCGCAACGCCGCGCGCAAGTGTCTGGAGTGGGCGATGAGCGGGACTTTGCCGGCAGGTCAGCGGATGAGCGGCAAGGTCTGCCTCGTCACCGGCGGCGGCAGCGGCATCGGCCGCGCCACCGCACTGCGCATGGCGTCCGAGGGCGCCCAGGCGATCCTGGTCGCGGGCCGGCGCGAGGCCGAGATCGAGGCAACCGCCGCCTCGTGCCGCGAGCTCGGCGCGAACGCGATCGCGATTCAGGCCGACATCACCAAGGAAGACGACGTCGCGCGCCTCGTCGGCACAGCCATCGCGCGTTGCGGCCGGCTCGACGTCGCCTTCAACACTGCCGGCTTCCAGGAGCGCCGCGCACCGCTGGAAGAACAGGGCACGGAGATCTACGACAACGTGTTCGACACCAATGTCCGCGCGCTGTTCTTCTGCCTGCGTCATCAGCTGCCGGCGATGCTGGCACAGGGGCGCGGCAGCATCGTGGTCAACGCCTCGGTCAGCGGCGTGCGCAATCCCAATCCCGGCTTTTCGCTCTATTCGGCGTCCAAGGCTGCCGCGATCTCGCTGACGCGCTCGGCGGCGATGGAGAACGCGCCGCGCGGCATCCGCATCAATGCCATCGCCCCCG
>NZ_JAEMSD010000018.1:3797-14865 GCF_016462955.1 Bradyrhizobium sp.
CCCCCGGCCGCGTCGTCACCGACATGATGCTGCGCGCCGGCGTCGGCGACGTCGCAACCGTCAGCGCCGGCCTGCCGCTGCGGCGGATGGGAAGTCCGGAAGAGGTGGCAGAGGCCGTGGTGTGGCTGGCGTCGGACGCGGCGTCCTACGTCGTCGGTCACGTGCTCGCGGCGGATGGGGGATTCCTGGCTTCGTAGTTAATGGTGCCGTGGCGCCTCAATGCTTCTGCCCATACAGCACCGGCACCGCGGAATCGACGACGACCTCGACGAGGCTGGTGCCATCGAACGCCATGCCGCGCTTCAGCGCTTCGCCGAGCTCGGCCGCCTTCGTCACCCGCACCGCGTGGCATCCCACGCCTTCGGCAAGCCGGACGAAATCAATCCCCGGCAGCTCCAGCCCGGGCACGTTGCGCACCTGCATCACCTGGCTGAACGAGCGCATCGCGCCGTAGCCGGAATTGTTGATGACCACGACCGTCAGCGGCAGCTTGCGCTGCGCGGCGGTCCAGAGCGCCTGGATCGAATACATCGCCGAGCCGTCGCCGATCAGGCAAACCGTGCGCTGCTTCGGCTTGCCGAGCGCCATGCCGACGGCAGCCGGCAGGGAGTATCCGAGGCCACCGCTCGACATCGTGTAGAAACTATCCTGGCCGGGCATCGGCATGAACTTCTGCATCGCCGGCCGGTGCGAAGGCACTTCCTCGACCAGCGAGGCGCCCTCGGGCATCGCTCGCGACAGCGCGTGCAGCAGGAATTCCACCGGCAGCGGATCGGCGGCCTGCGGCGCCGGCGGCAGCGTGCGGCCCTTCGGTGCCGCGCGCTTGCTCTCCGGCAGCAGGTCGAGCAGCAGGCTGAGCGCCGGCTTCATGGTTGCAATGATGCTGGTGCCTGATGGCGTCACCGCGGCGCTATCGGGGTCATCGGTGATCTGGAAGATGGTCGCGCCGCCGTCGAAGATCGCGGCATGGCCTTCGACATGGAAGGTGAACACCGGCGCGCCGACGACGACGACGAGATCGTGCGCGCGCAGCGCGTCGGACAGCTGCGCCGGGGATGCGTGCAGAAACCCTGCGAATTGCGGGTGGCGCTCGGGAAAGGAGCAGCGCGCGGAGAACGGGCTGACCCAGACGCTTGCCTTCGCCTTCTCGGCGACGCGCACCATCAGATCGACCGCGCCAGCGCGATCGATGCCGGGGCCGACCACGAGTGCCGGGTGCTTTGCCGCGCCGAGGGCTGCGACCAACACCTTCATCGTATCAGGCTCGGGGCCGATCTCGCGACTCACCTTGCGCGCCTGGACCGGCGCACAGGCATGCGCCCAGTCGTCGACCGGGATCGACACGAATGTGGGACCACAGGGCGGCTGCATCGCGGTGTAGTAGGCCCGCGCGATCGCGGCCGGCACGTCCTCGGGTCGCGCCGGCTCGACACTGTATTTGACGTAGGGCCGTGGAAATTCGGAAGCCCGCTCGGCGTAGAGGAACGCCTGCAGCGGCAGGATCGAGCGCGCCTGCTGGCCCGCGGTAATCACCAGCGGGGTCTGGTTGCGGTGCGCTGTATAGATATTGCCGAGCGCGTTGCCGACGCCGGCGGCCGAGTGCAAATTGACGAAGCCGGCATTGCGCGTTGCCTGCGCATAGCCATCGGCCATGCCGACCGCGGAGGCCTCCTGCAGCGCCAGCACGTAGTCGATGTCGTCGGGCCAGTCGCTCAGGAACGGCAGCTCGGTCGAGCCGGGGTTGCCGAACACTTTGGTGATGCCGAACGATCGCAGCAGGTCGAGCGTCGCCTGCTTGACGGTGACGGACTTGCTGCCGGTCTTGCCGAAGGTCTTGCCGTTCTTGGCCATTGGTTTCCGTCCCTCTTCATTCCTCATCCTGAGGAGCGCGTCTTCGCGCGTCTCGAAGGATGAAGGCCCGGCCGGTGGCCTCGCCCTTCGAGACGCCGCTGCGCGGCTCCTCAGGGTGAGGGTCTAACAACGGTGGCTCACCACACCGCCGTGCCCTTCATCGTCGGCTGGCCCTCCGCGTTCGCGGTCCACAGCTCCATGCCTGTCTCTATCTCGTTGGCATTGACCGAGAACTCGCTGCCCTCGAACAGCGGCTGCAGCCCGCGATAGGTGAACTTCTTCGGCGCCTTGCCGCCGTGAAGCTTGGCCGCCATCTCGATGATCAGCGCCGCCTGCAGCGGGCCGTGGAAGATCAGGCCCGGATAGCCCTCGACCTTGGTGACGTAGTCACGGTCGTAATGGATGCGGTGGCCGTTGAAGGTCAGCGCGGAGTAGCGGAACAGCAGCACGGGATCCGACACGTGCGTCTCGCGGTGCTGCGCCTTCGGCGGCGGCGGCGGGGCCTTGGCGCCCGCAGGCGCGCTGCCCGTCATCTCGCGATAAACGATGTCCTGCCTCTCGCGGATGGCGGTGCCGCGCGGCGAGGAGATGCTGTGCTCGACCGAGACGAAGCAGAGCGTGCCGGTCGAGCCGGTCTTCACCTGCACATCGGCGATGCGCGAGGTCCGCGTCGATTCATCGCCGACGCAAAGCGGCTGCAAGAACTCGATCTCGCCGCCGGCCCACATCCGGCGCGGCAGCGGCACCGGCGGCAGGAAGCCGCCGCGGGTCGGGTGGCCGTCGGGACCGAGCATCGACATCGGAAACACCGGCTGCGCCAGGCACCAATGCACCGTCCACGGCGCGGCGTCGCCCTTCCTGGGCTCGCCGACCTCCTGGAACAGCGTCGCGCGCAGCCCCATCACGAGCTGCGCGGTGACGATGTCGGTCGCCTCCGTGCTGCGGCCGATCCATTGCCGCAGATGGTCGATGTCGAGCTTCTCGGTCATGACGCCTCGCTCTTGTTATGTCCGGGAGTTTGGTTTTTCGCCAATCGCGGGCACCGCGCCATAAAAGCGCGTCTCGCCGACGATGATTGGCGCCGGCGCGGGATAGCTGACGCGGCCGTTCGGCGTGTCCACCTCGATCCGACGCAGATGCGGATGGTTGGTGAGGTCGGCCATGGTGTTGACCTCGGCAAAGGCGATGTCGGCGTCCGACAGCCGCTTCAAGAGCTCGTCGCGGGTCATCTTGCCGAAGGCATCCGCAACCGTCTTGTCCGTGAAGTCGCGGTTGCGCACGCGCTCGACCATGTTGGCGACGCGGGGATCGGCCGGCAGGTCCGGCTGGTCCAGCACCTTCGCGCACAGCGTCTTCCATTCGCGCTCGCTCTGGATCGAGATCAGGATGTCCTTGCCGTCGCTCGAGGTGAACACGCCATAGGGCGCGATCGAGGGATGGCGCAAGCCCATGCGCTTGGGTGGATTGCCGGCTTCCGCGTTGAGCAGCGGCACGGTGCACCAGTCCGCCATCACGTCGAACATGGAGATGCGGATGTCGGCGCCCTTGCCCGTGCGCCCGCGCGCGATCAGCGCCTCCAGGATCGCGGCATGCGCGGTCGCCCCGGTCGCGACGTCGACGATCGAGATGCCGACCCGCGAGGCACCGTCGGGATTGCCGGTGATCGAGGCGAGGCCGCTCTCGGCCTGGATCAGGAGGTCGTAAGCCTTGCGGTTGGCGTAAGGCCCGGTGTCGCCATAGCCGGTGATGGTGCAGGAGATCAGCTTGGGATAGTCCTTCAAGAGCCGTTCGCGCGAGAAGCCGAGCTTGTCCATCGAGCCCGGCTTGAGGTTCTGGATCAGCACGTCGGCGCTGGCGATCAGCTTCTCCAGTTCGTCGCAGCCTTCTTTCGTTGCGAGATCCACCACGGCGGACTGCTTGCCGCGGTTGAGCCAGACGAAATAGCTGCTTTGCCCTTTGGCCGCCGCGTCATAGCCGCGGGCGAAATCGCCCTCGGGCCGCTCGATCTTGATCACCTCCGCGCCGGCATCGGCCAGGCGCGACGAGCAGAACGGCGCCGCGACGGCCTGCTCGACCGCGATCACCCTGATCCCGTCAAGTGCTCCCATGGCCGCGACCTCAGTACGAGCGCGGCATGCCGAGCACGTGCTCGGCAACGAAGGAGAGCACGAGGTTGGTCGAGATCGGCGCCACCTGATAGAGCCGCGTCTCGCGGAACTTGCGCTCGACGTCGTATTCCTCTGCAAAGCCGAAGCCGCCATGGGTCTGGATGCAGGCATTCGCCGCTTCCCAGGACGCGTCGGCCGCCAGCATCTTGGCCATGTTGGCCTCGGCGCCGCAGTCGAGCCCGGCCTCGTATTTGCGTGTGGCTTCCTTCACCATCAGCTCGGCTGCACGCATCGAGGCGTAAGCCTTGGCGATCGGGAACTGGATGCCTTGATTCTGGCCGATCGGCCGGCCGAACACGCTGCGCTCCTTGGCATAGTTCGTCGCCTTGGCGATGAACCACTTTGCGTCGCCGACACATTCCGCCGCGATCAGGATGCGCTCGGCATTCATCCCGGAGAGGATGTAGCGAAAGCCCTTGCCTTCCTCGCCAATCAGGTTCTCGGCCGGCACCTTCATGTCTGTAAAGAACACTTCGGTGGTGGCGTGGTTCATCATGGTGCGGATCGGACGGATCTCGAGGCCGTTGTTCTTGGCCTCGCGCATGTCGACGATGAAGACCGACAGGCCGTCGGTGCGCTTCTTCACCTGGTCCTTCGGCGTGGTGCGCGCCAGCAGCACCATCAGGTCGGAATGCTCGGCGCGGCTGGTCCAGATCTTCTGGCCGTTGACGATGTAGCTGTCGTTGCCGTCCTTGCGCGCGAAGGTCTTCAGCGAGGAGGTGTCGGTGCCGCTGGTCGGCTCGGTGACGCCGAACGCCTGCAGTCGCAGTTCGCCACTCGCGATCTTGGGAAGGTACTTTGCCTTCTGCTCGGCATTGCCGTGCCTGAGCACCGTGCCCATCGTGTACATCTGGGCATGGCAGCCACCGCCGTTGCAGCCCGCGCGCTGGATCTCTTCCAGGATCGCCGCCGCGGCCGAGAGCTTCAGGCCCGCGCCGCCATATTCCTCGGGGATCAGCACCGAGAGATAGCCGGCCTCGGTCAGCGCATCCACGAACGCCTTGGGATAGGCCATCTCGCGGTCGAGCTTGCGCCAATATTCGCCGGGAAACTGCGCGCAGAGCTTGGCGACGGCGTCGCGGATGTCGGCGTAATCTTCGGTGTGGTGATCTTCACTCATGGCGTTTCCCGTTGGTAGCGGCAGTTAAGATAACGCCGGCCGATCCCCGGGCGTTGTGAAAACAATGCCCGCCCCCTATGCTCATTTGTTATAGCGTATGGAGTAGCCTTCCAGGATTGGCAAGCATGGATTTCCGGCAGCTCAGGACCTTCAGTTGCGTGGCGGAGCTCGGCAGCCTGTCCAAGGCCTCCGACACGCTGCGCGTGGCGCAGCCGGCGCTGAGCCGGCAGATCAAGCTGCTGGAGCACGAGCTGCGCACCGAGCTGTTCACGCGCAACGGCCGCGGCATGGTGCTGACCGAGGCCGGGCGCCTCTTGCTCGCGCGCACCGCCGGCATCGTGCGGCAGATCGACCAGATCCGCGACGACATCCAGTCGTCCAAGGGGCCGCCATCCGGGCAGGTCGTGCTCGGCCTGGTTCCGACCGTGAGCTGCGTGCTGTCGGCGCGCTTTGCGCGGCGTTGCGTCGAGACGTTTCCCGGCATCTCGCTGCGCATCGTCGAGAGCTACAGCGGCCATCTGGTCGAATGGCTGCATCGCGGCGAGATGGACCTCGCCATCCTCTATGGCCGCTCCGCCGATCTGCACCTCAACGTCCAGAGCCTCGGGCGCGACAACATCGTCGCGGTCGGCCCGCGCGGCTGCGGCCTTGCGCGCAAGAAGAGCGTCGACATCGGCTGGCTGTTGCGGCAACGGCTGGTGCTGCCTTCTCACTCGCATGGCCTCCGCGCACTGATCGAGCACGCGGCCGCCCAGCGCAAGATCAAGCTCGACGTCCAGCTCGAGGCGGATTCCTTCCGCGTTCTGACGAGCCTGGTCGAGGAGGGCCTCGGCTTCGCGCTGCTGCCGCCGTCCTCGGTCCACGGCGAGGTCGCCGACGGACGGCTGGAGACCACGCCCATATCCAGGCCGATGACGCGCGAGCTCATCTTCGCTTCTCCAATCGACCGGCCGGTCTCGACGGCTTCGCTCGCCGTCACCGCCCTCCTGCGCGAGGAGGTCGCCGCCTGCCGCAAGGACGGCGTGTGGGACATCAAATTGAGTTAGACGGCGTGTGGTAGAACAGCCGGGCGCCATCGTGCCTTCGCATCTGGCGCGAGCTGTCATGCCGGAATTTTATAGCTGGGATGCCTGCTCTCATCCTGAGGAGCGCGCTCTTGCGCGCGTCTCGAAGGATGAAGGCCCGGCCGGTGGCCTCGCCCTTCGAGACGCCTGCTCCGCAGGCTCCTCAGGGTGAGGATATAGAGATCAGTTGCCGGGGAAGCGTAATCAGCCCGCTATCCGCACCGGCAGCGTCTCGTACCCCTTGATGAAGCTCGAATAGATCCGCTTGGGCTCGCCGACCACCTCGATGCGGTCGAAGCGCTTCAGCATCTCCTCCCACACGATCTTGAGCTGCAGCTCGGCGAGGCGCATGCCGACGCAGCGGTGGATGCCGAAGCCGAAGGAGAGGTGGGTACGCGGACGCGGGCGGTCGATGATGAACTCGTTCGGCCTGTCGAACATCTCCTCGTCGCGGTTGCCGGAGACGTACCACATCACGACGCGGTCGCCCTTGCGGATCGGCTTGCCGCCGATCTCGGTGTCCTGCAACGCAGTGCGCCGCATATGCGCCAGCGGGGTCTGCCAGCGGATCACTTCCGGCACCATGGAGTCGATCAGCTCCGGATTGGCACGGAGCTTGTCGTATTGTTCCGGGTTCTCGTTCAGCGCCAGCACCGAGCCGGTCATGGTGTTGCGCGTGGTGTCGTTGCCGCCGACGATGAGCAGGATGATGTTGCCCATGAGATTGTCGGGGTCCATGTGGCGCGTGGCCTCGTTGTGCGCCATCAGCGACAGCAGGTCGTTGCGCGGCGCGGAGTTGACGCGCTCGTTCCAGAGCTTGGACATGTAGGCGTAGCATTCGTCCATCTCGCGGCGGCGCTCTTCGGCCGAGGCGACGATGCCGCTCTTGGGCAGCGCGGTCGAGACGTCGGACCAGCGCGTCAGCTTGCGCCGCTCCTCCCAGGGGAAGTCGAACAGCGTCGCCAGCATTTGCGTGGTCAGCTCGATCGAGACGCGTTCGACGAAATTGAAGGTCTCGTTGCGCGGCAGATTGTCCAGCACGGTCTGCGAGCGCTGGCGGATCAGCTTGGCCAGTTCGTCCAGATGCTGAGGGGTGAACATCGGCGACACCGTCTTGCGCTGCGCCGAATGCCGGGGCTGGTCCATCGCGATGAAGCTCGGATAGTCGTAGCCCTCCGGCACGTCGCGGATCGAGATGCCGCCGAGCTTGGAGTCCGAGGAGAAGATGCCGTGATTGGTGTCGACATGCATGATGTCGTTGTACTTCACCACCGACCAATAAGGCTCGATCGGCGCGTTGGTGCAGTAGTGCACCGGCTCTTCCTTGCGCAGCCGCTCGAACCAGGGCCACAGCGTGTCGTCCTGGAACAGCCGGGGCGCGCCGGGGTGGAATTGCGCCAACGGCGTTGCATAGGCCTCCTCGCGGGCCCTGCGCATGCGTTCGGCCTTGTCCACTTTAACCGGCGCTTGGATGTTCATCGTGGTTGCTCCAGTTGTTGTCTCACCTCTCCCGCATGCGGGAGAGGTCGCGCGAAGCGCGGGTGAGGGTTTTATCCTCTCGGGGGCTGTCCCGTTGCGGAGAGACCCTCTCCCCACCCCTCTCCCGCACGCGGGAGAGGGAACGCAGCGTCCCTGCCGTTATAGCACAAACTCACGCCGCAATCTTCACCGGCAGCTCTTCCAGGCCCTTCACGAAGCTGGAATAGACCCGCCTGGGCTCGCCGACCACGTCAATATGGTCGAAACGCCTAAGAATCTCTTCCCAAATAATCTTGAGCTGGAGTTCGGCAAGCCGCAGGCCCACGCAGCGATGGATGCCGAAGCCGAAGGAGAGATGCGTGCGCGGGCGGGCGCGGTCGATGATGAACTCGTAGGGCTTCTCGATCACCTCCTCGTCGCGGTTGCCCGAGACGTACCACATCACGACCTTGTCACCCTTCCTGATCTGCTTGCCGCGGAACTCGAAGTCGGACAGCGCGGTGCGGCGCATATGTGCGAGCGGGGTCTGCCAGCGGATCACCTCCGGCACGAAGCTGTCGAGCAGAGCGGGGTTTTCGCGCAGCTTGCGATACTGTTCCGGATGCTGGCTCAGCGCGAGAAGCGAGCCCGACATGGTGTTGCGCGTGGTGTCGTTGCCGCCGACGATCAACAGGATGAGATTGCCCAGGAAGTTCTTGGCGTCCATGTCCCGCGTCGCGGCACTGTGCGCCATCATCGACAACAGGTCGCTCTTCGGCGGCTGGGCCATGCGCTCCGTCCAGAGCCGGGAGAAATAGGCCGCGCATTCCGTCAGCTCGGCCATCCGCTCGTCCTCGGTCGCGACGAGACCGTCGGGGCCGGGAATCGTGGTGGCGACGTCGGACCAGCGCGTCAGCTTGCGGCGGTCCTCCCAGGGGAAGTCGAACAGCACCGCCAGCATCTGCGTCGTGAGCTCGATCGAGACGCGGTCGACCCAGTCGAACACCTCGCCGCGCGGCAAGTTGTCGAGGCACTCGGCCGAGCGCTCGCGGATGTTGATCGCGAGATTGTCGAGATGCGTCGGCGTGAACATCGGCGCCACGGTCTTGCGCTGGGCGGCGTGGCGCGGCGGGTCCATGGAGATGAAGCTCTCGCGGCGCAGGTCCGGATCGATGTCGCGGATGGTGATGCCGCCGAGTGCGGAGGCCGAGGAGAACACCGCGTGGTTGGTCTCGATCTCCATGATGTCGTTGTAGCGCGTCACCGACCAATACGGGCCGAACATGGAGTCCTTGCAATAGTGCACGGGGTCTTCCCGGCGCAGGCGATCGAAATAAGGCCAGAACGTATCGGTCCTGAACAATTCAGGATCGCCCGGATCGAACTGCTCCAGCGGCAGCGAATCGGCGCGTGCGCGTAGCGCGTCGAGCTTGGACGCGTTCTCGATGGTCCCATGCATGACCACTCTCTCCCTGTACGTGAACCGCGCGTCGTTGAATTCTGCGCTACGGCATTTGATGCGCAATTACAGCCGGTTGTGTGCGCCGGGGCAAGGGAGAGTTTTGCCACATCCAACCCTTGCGAGAGGGGATGCATAGCCCGGATGAGCGAAGCGACATCCGGGACTTCGCTCGCGTTCCCGGGTATCGCTCCGCTCACCCTGGCTACAGGACTGGCCATGAACCTTCCGCGTGATCCTCCGCACATCGATTGTCGCGAAATCATGCCAAAAGCGGACCGGAATCGCGCTAAATCGAACCCGCCCATCTTGGGGACCGACTAACCTCTGATCTATAGTTTGCCCGGAATAAATTCGCATCCCGAGGTTGCCGTGAACAACATGCAGTGGGCCCCCATTGGCTCCGAACCTTTACCCCCGCCCCTGCCGCCGACGCGGGTCGACTTCTCCGGCAATCGTTCCGAGTTTCGCAAGCTGGTCACCAAGGGGGCCTTGCTGGAGCTCGTCACCTTCGGCTTCTACCGGTTCTGGCTCGTCACCGACGTCCGCCGTCACCTGTGGACACACACCGCGATCGACGGCGATGCCGCCGAATACACCGGACGGGCCAAGGAGCTTCTGGTCGGCTTCCTGTTCGCGCTCGCGATCCTGGTGCCGATCTATCTCGCCTATTTCCTGGTTGGCATCGAGTTCGAGCGCTGGCAGGGCTTTGCCTCGGCGCCGCTGTTCCTCGCCTTCTACGCCTTCGGCCAGTTCGCGATCTTTCGTGCCCGGCGCTACCGCCTGACGCGCACGGTCTGGCGCGGCGTCCGCTTCTGGATGGACGGTTCGGGCTGGGCCTATTCCCTCCGCGCCATGCTGTGGGGCCTGCTCGTGCTGCTGACGCTCGGCCTGGCGCTGCCCTGGCGCGAGGCGGCGCTGGAACGCTACAAGATGCAGCACACCCATTACGGCGATCTGCGCGGCGATTTCGACGGCGACGGCTGGACCTTCTTCAAGCGCGGCTGGTGGCTGTGGCTGCTCAGCCCGGTTGCTATCGTCATCTTCCCGCTCGCCCCGTTCCTGTATGCCGAGTTCAAGGCGCGCCAATGGCGCTGGTGGCTCGACGGCATCCGCATCGGCGGCGTCAGCCTGTCCTCGCAATTGCCGCACGATGCGTTCTACGGCCTGTACTGGAAAGTGATCGGCTGGTGGACGCTGCTATCGGGCGCTTTCGGTGCCTATATGGTCGGTGCTACGATGCTCGTGCTCACGCTGAGCGGCCTTTCAGCGGAGGAGATGTTCGCGGGTGACAATGCCGGCAAGAGCATCCCCATGGTGGTCATGATGGTGATCGGGTATTTCGCGGTCGCCCTTGCCATCAACATCGTCATGCGCGTCTATCTCCAGCGCGATCTCTGGGCCAAGGTGCTGGAGACCGTCGAGGTGCACGACATCGCGGCTGCGGCGGATGTGCACGGCAGCGGCCAGCTCGCCGGCGCGCTCGGCGAAGGTTTTGCCGACGGACTGGATGTTGCAGGATTTTGAGCCGTGAGTGAGTTGTCGACCGACGCTCCAACGCAGTCCGTCAAGCCGACGATCTTCTTCGACGGCGTGTCCAGCCGCAGGCGGCCGGTGACGCTGACCCTCGGCGATGCGCTCGAGATCTACGAAGAGGGCGGAACGCCCCTTCGGTGGCCCTATGCCGACATTCGCCGCGCCGACAGTCCGCCCGGAATCCTGCGTTTGGCTGCGACGTCCGCGCCGCCCTTGGCTCGGCTGGAAATCCGCGACGCGGCTCTCGCCGCCGACGTGACCGCCCGTTGCATGCGCCTGGACGAGCATCGGACCACGCGCGGCGGTGTCGCCAGGATCGTCGGCTGGTCGGTGGCGGCGGCCGTCTCCATCGTCTGCGTGGTGCTGTTCGGCGTGCCGCTTGCCGCCGATCGTCTCGCGCCGCTGGTGCCGA
>NZ_JAEMSD010000018.1:14875-17824 GCF_016462955.1 Bradyrhizobium sp.
TGCCGAAGCCGGTCGAGCGGCGCATCGGCGATGCCGCCGAAGTGCAGATGAAGACCCTCTTCGGCCGCAGCGTGTGCGAAGATCCCGCAGGCAAGGCCGCCTTCATCAAGCTCGTCAACCGGCTGCGCGATGCGGCCGGCCTCGACGACACCACCACGGCGGGCGTGCTGCCGACGTCTATACCGAACGCTTTCGCGCTGCCCGGCGGCAAGGTGTTCGTGCTGAAAGGCCTGCTCGACAAGGCCGAGAATCCCGACGAACTCGCCGGCATCCTCGCCCACGAGCTCGGCCATCTCAAGCATCACGACAACATGCGCGGCCTGATCTACAACGGCGGCACCTCGTTCCTGATCGGCCTTTTGTTCGGCGACGTCACCGGGTCCTCGGCCGTGATCTTCGCCTCGCGCAGCCTGGTCGAAGCCTCCTATTCGCGCGAAGCCGAGACGGACGCCGACACCTTCGCGATCGAGATCATGCATGCGCTCGGCCGCTCGCCCAAGCCTGCAGCCGAATTGATGTTCCGCATCACCGGCAAGGAGGGCGGTTCCGGTCTGACCAATATCCTCGCCAGTCACCCGCTTACCGAAGATCGCCTCGCGCGCATGACGAGGGAAGATCGTCCAGTCAGCGGCCCGGCGCTGCTGACCGACAAGGAGTGGCAGGCGCTGAAGGGGATCTGCCGCAGCGGTAAGGTGTGACCACCCACCCTCAGCGTGTCACTTCGCCGGGGCTTGAGGCGGATTCGACCCGGTGGTGACGTTCGGCGCCGTGTTCGCATCCTGGGTCGTGGTCTGGGGACCGAACTCGCGTCCATTGTAGAGGAAGACGGTCGCGACTACCGCAATCACGAAGAGGGCTCCGACCGCCCAGCCCACCGGGCTATTGCGGCGCGCACTGTCACTCCTGCGGTCGTCATTCTGATTGGTCATTGTTGCTCTCCATTGCAATGAGGAGAACCTCGCGCGCCGCAAGCTGTTCCAAGAGCCTGAGGCGGAGCCGAACGAGCGGCCGCTGTGCCGCGAAATGCTACCTCGTTCCGTAGGCGCGGTCGCCGGCATCGCCGAGACCGGGCAGGATGAAGCCGTTCTCGTCGAGGCCCTCGTCCACCGCCGCGGTCCAGATCGGCACGTCCGGGTGGAAACCGCGCAGCCGTTCGAGCCCTTCCGGCGCGGCGATCAGGCAGGCGAGGCGGATGTCCCTGGCCCCACGCTCCTTCAGCCGGTCGATGGCGGCGACGGCGGTGTTGGCCGTGGCCACCACCGGCGTCACCACGATCGCCAGCCGCTCGCCGAGATCGGACGGCGACTTGAAGAAGTATTCCACCGCGGCAAAGCTCTGCGGCTCGCGGTAGATCCCGATATGGGCAACGCGTGCGGTCGGCACCAGGTCCATCATGCCCTCGACGAAGGTGGTGCCGGCGCGCAGCATCGGCACGAACACCAGTTTCTTGCCGGCGAGCTTGGCCGAGTGCATCGTCGCCAGCGGCGTCTCGATGACGGTGTCGGTGAGCGGCAGATCGCGCGTCACCTCGTAACACAGGAGCATGCCGATCTCCTTCGTCAGTTCGCGAAAGGATTTGGTCGAGATGGACTTGTCCCGCACCAGCGTCAGCTTGTGCTGCACCAGGGGATGATCGACGATCGTGACGCCTTCCATGGGATGCTCTCTTCTTCCCTTCTCCCCTGGTGGGAGAAGGTGGCGCGAAGCGCCGGATGAGGGGTTGTCTCCGCGAACTCGAACTGAGAGATGGGCTCGCGGAGAGAACCCCTCACCCGGCTTCGCTGTCGCGAAGCCACCCTCTCCCACAAGGGGGGAGGGTCAGAACACCGTGCCGTCGCTGATCACCTTGAGCGGCGGCGAGCCATCGGGACGACGCGAAAATGCAATGGCGCGGCCTGCGGCCCAACTGCCGCCTTCGAGGATGCTCGCAAGCGGCAAGGTCTCCGGCGTGCGACCGAGCTTGGCGCGAACCAGTTCGGCAAGGCGATCCAGCAGCGCCACCGTCAGCGCGCGCCACTCCACGACGAGCAGCGAATCCACCGCATGTGCGCGCTCGGCATCGGCAGCATCGCGCAGGCGCAGCACGTCGTGATCGACGAACAGGCCGCCATTGCGGTATTCGGCGAGCCCGGTCAGGCCGTCGATGTCGGTGACGGCAAAGCCGGCGCGCTGCAGCGGCTCGATCAGCGAATAGCTCAGCCATTGCGACAGCTTGTGCAGCGGCACGAGGCCCGCGGTCGCGTCAGCGGCCTTGATCGCCGGATGACGCCAACAATCGCCGAGAGGGATGCCGGCGAGTTCGAGCCGTGACGGCCAGATCGGTCCGAGCTGGTCCAGCACCGCCGACAGGATCGCGGGCGCGGCGATGACATCGCCATCCGCATGCGCCGCGATGTGATCGAACAGACCGCCCGGCCGCGGCGTGTCGTGCAAACCGAAGATTTCCGGACGCGCGGCGGCCAGCCGACCCAGACGCTGCAGCAGATCGGTGCGTCCTTCGAGGCCGAGCAGCGGATTGGCGTCGCTCGCCTGAAAGGCGGATGTGAGCGCGGCGGGCGGCAGCTTTGCGAGCACATCCGCATCCGCCCTGAGTGGCGCACACGCGTCGCGCGAGAACAGACCGCTCGCGAACATGTCGAGGCTCGCGATCGCAAGCCCTTCCGAGCGGCCGATGGCCTGTCCCGTCGCCGCATCGCGGTATCGCCACGCCGCACCTGCACCGGCATCGAGCAGCACGCTGACGATGGCGAGGTCGAACTCCGCGCGCGCCCGCGCCGCGCGGTCCGGCCAGGATGCAGCGTCGGCAAGCCGCGCCCAGCGGTCAACGCCGCCAAGCACGAAATGCCGCCACCGCGCGTGGAAGGGGATATCGAGCGCCGGGTAGGCCTTGCGTGTCACCGCAAGTACGGCCTCCGCGACGCCGTCCATGCGGCCGAGATCAACCGTGAA
>NZ_JAEMSD010000018.1:17834-20094 GCF_016462955.1 Bradyrhizobium sp.
CCGGCGAGGCCGATCTCGAGCATCTGCTCCGCCCGCGCGCGCACCGCGCTTGCGGCGAGCAGCGAGCGGGCTTGTCGTTCCAAAGCGTCCGCCATCGCGATCAGTATTTTTCCAGCGAACGCCCGACCACGCCGTTCACGTCCTTTTCCGGCGCGATGTCGGTCGAGTAATAGCCGGCCGCCTTCTTCGCGGCGATCTCGACATGGGCGTCGGCCGGAATCAGCTCCAGCGGGATCGGCACGCGCTCGACGATGTCGATGCCTTGCGAGGTCAGCGCGTCGTATTTCATGTCGCTCATCGACAAGAAGCGGTCGATGCGCTTGAGGCCGAGCCAGTGGATGGTATCCGGCATCAATTGCTGGAAGCGCGCATCCTGCACGCCGGCGACGCATTCGGTGCGTTCGAAATAGGCGGCGGCGGCATCGCCATCCTCCTGCCGCTTGCGCGCATTGTAGACCAGGAATTTGGTGACCTCGCCGAGCGCGCGGCCTTCCTTGCGGTTGTAGACCACGAGCCCGAGCCCACCTTCCTGTGCGCCGCGCGCGGATTCCTCGATGCCGTGGATGAGGTAGGGGCGGCAGGTGCAGATGTCGGAGCCGAACACGTCGGAGCCGTTGCACTCGTCATGCACGCGGCAGGTGATCCTGGTGCGATGATCAGGCAGTTTCGTCACGTCGCCGAACAGATAGACCGTGGTGCCGCCGATCGGCGGCAGGAACACCTTCATGTCCGGCCGTGTCACCAGTTCGGGGAACATGCCGGCGGTCTGTTCGAACAACGTTCGCCGCAGCTCGGTCTCCCCGGTACCGAAGCGTGCCGCGAGGCCCGGCAGGTACCAGACCGGATCGATCGCGATCTTCACCACGGACACGCTGCCAATGGCGTGCACGACCTCGCCGTCGGCGCGCAGCCGCTTTGCGGCGAGCGCTTCGCGGATCTCCGGCAGGTCGAGCCGCGCCCGCGTCACCGCGATGCTCGGGCGGACGTCGGCGCCCTCGGCGATCTCCTGGCGGAAGTCTTCCGCGACGAGGTGCCCCCAGGGATCGAGCGCGACGATCTTGGCGGGATCGCGCCATTGCTCGAACGGGCCGATGGTCGCGGCCGGAAAGGTGTTGGTGAGGTCGGGCCTGCGAATCGGATCGAGCGCGCCGGCGGACACTGCGAGCGCGCGGTACATTGCGTAAGACCCGCCATGGCTGCCGATCACGTTGCGATCACCAGTGCGCGACACCGTGCCGATGATGGGCCCGCGGCTGCGGGCATCCGCCGCGCCCCAATGGATCGGGAAGGCGGAGGTCCGGCCCGGCTCCGGATGGGAGGTCAGGCGGATGTGGTCGGTACGGTTCGCGCGGCTCATGTCCAGGCTCCCAAAAAGCCAACGGCCCGCCGCTCGGACGGGCCTGGCTCGCTTGCGGCGCCGAACCGGCGGCACAAGCTCAATCCAACATATTGTAGCGGCCGACGACGACAGACAAGTTAATCGTGGAGGGGCGCTTGGGTGCCGCATTGCGGTCGTCGGGCCGCGTCTTGAGCGCGTACGCGCATACACCGGCCGATCTCGGCCTGCGCGGCCAGTTCAAGAGATTGAAATATTGTCAGTTTTCGTGCTTTCAAGAGGGCGATTGGTTTGGCCGTGCGGACGGCGAGGTCCGTAAGCACCGCCCCTTGCCTGGAGACTGCGATGCCCGCCGCCAGCTATGTCGACCCCCGCAACGGACGGCTCTACCCGCTCGACCAGCCGCGCTGGTGCTCGGACGAGCGCACGCCGCTGCTGGTGACGCCGGGGGCCGGAATCTCGCGCGACGATGTCGACACGCGCACGCGCTCGCTGTGGCGCTACCGGGCGGCGCTGCCGGTCGAGATCATGAACCCGATCACGCTGGGCGAAGGCTGCACGCCGCTGGTGCAGCAGAACTGGGGCGAGCTGCGCCCGCTGTTCAAGCTCGAATGGTTCAACCCGACCGGCAGCTTCAAGGATCGCGGCTCTGCGGTGATGCTGTCCTACCTGCGCCAGATCGGTATCTCGGCCATTCTGGAGGACTCTTCCGGCAATGGCGGCTCGTCGATGGCGGGGTTGGGTGCGGCCGGCGGCATGGGCGTGAAGATCCTTGCGCCCGCCTCGACCTCGCCGGCCAAGATCGCGCAGGTCCGCGCTTACGGCGCCACGGTGCAGCTCGTCGAAGGCCCGCGCGAGGAATCCGAAGCCGAGGCCATCCGCCAGTCGAGCCAGACCTTCTATGCCAGCCACAATTGGCAGCCC
>NZ_JAEMSD010000018.1:20104-24724 GCF_016462955.1 Bradyrhizobium sp.
TTCCTCGAAGGCACCAAGTCGCTGGCCTACGAGATCTGGGAAGATCTCGGCTTCCGCGCGCCCGACAACGTCGTCGTTCCCGTCGGCGCCGGCAGCAGCCTGCTCGGCTGCGCCTTCGGCTTCCGCGAGCTGTTGACGGCCGGGCAGATAGCGAAGCTGCCGCGCCTGTTCGCGGCGCAGCCGCAAAACTGCTCGCCGATCGATGCGAGTTTTCAGGCCGGTGTCGATACGCCCGTCGCGCGCGAGGTGAGCAAGACCATCGCCGAGGGCACCGCGATCAAGAACCCTTTGCGCCTGCGCGAGATCATCGGTGCCTTGCGGGAAAGCGGCGGCGGCACCATCGCGCTCACGGAGCAGGAGATCGTCACCGCCTTGCGCCGCCTCGCGCATCAGGGCCTGTTTGCCGAGCCGACCTCGGCCAGCGCAGCGGCGGCGCTGGACAAGCTCGCGGCGGCAGGATCGATCAAGCCGAACGAGACCACGGTCGCGGTCGTCACCGGCACCGGCTTGAAGGCGGCGACGACGGTGGCTGATCTGGTGCAATAGGTCGGAGCGGGCGCCGTGCCTACCCTTCCCTGGAGGGCCCCTCCAGAGGAGGGTAAGCGCCAGCCAGCACCTTCCACTGGAACAACGGCGAGTCCTTTGGCGGTGACAATTCCGGCGTCCAGCCGGTGAGCTTTTCAATCGCGTAGGTGTCCATCACGAGGCCGCGCCAGCGGCGCTCGGCTTGGCCGAGCCGCTCGCGCTTCGCCGGGACATGCTCCCACAATGGTGAACGATCATCCGGCTCGCGGCCGACATAGATGCCGGCGTGGCCCCTGATCCTGTCCATGCCGGGATCGGCGAAATCCTGGAAGCGGCCGCGTTCGTTGATCTCGATCACGGGCACGCGGCCGCGGAATAGCCAGCGCATCATGGCGTAGGTACGGTAGTCGGTGGTGGCGATCCAGGTCGCACCAGTTTCGTCGAGCGCCGCCTGCGCGCGCGCGGCGACTTGGTCATAGCCGGCCTCCGCGCCGATCGGATCGATCTTGCCAAGGAAATTCCAGGGCGCGGCGACGTAATAGAGAAACACGATCACGACGAAGGCGATGCCCGAGACGATCGCCGTCTTGGCCCAGAACAGCGACGATCTGAGCATCCGGGCCGACCATCCCTCCTTCGTCATGATGGCGAGGTTCACGGCAGTAGCCGCGAAACCGACTGGCCACATGAACATCGGCCAGGTGTCGCCGACCCGCAGTGTCAGCGACTTGAAGAAGAAATAGAGGAACGGCACCAGTACCGCAGTCGACAGCAGGATCGCGACCGGCTCGCGCCTGCGATAGCCGCGCCACGCCGTCATCACCAATCCCGACGACACCACCGGCAACATGACGAATCCGACCAGGCCGAATTGCAGGCCGATGTAGTCGCCGATCGTGCGCAGCGAGATGCCGTAATTGGCGGTGGCGCGCACGCCCTGGAAACGGAACGAGGCCCAGTCATGCTGCGCGTTCCAGATCAGCACCGGCGAGAACACCAGGATCGCGACCAGCACCGCGAGATAGGGGTAAGGACTGCGCAGCCAACGCCAGCGCCAATCCGGCACCAGCAGGAAGGCGGCAACTGCCGGCGCGAACATGATCGCGGTAAATTTCGACAGCATCGCGAGGCCTGCGAACAAGCCGGCCGCGAGCCACCAGCGGCCGTCGCCGCCTTGCGCGAGCCGCACCAACGACCACACCATGGCCGTTGCGAAGGGGATCATCGCGACATCGGGCGCGACCTTGGCCATCAGCAAGCCGTAATAGAGCGCGGCCTCCGGCATCAGCACCGCGAGCACGACCGCGCGCGCATCATGCGTAAGGCGACGGACGATGTCGGCGAGCAGCAGCTGCGTCACCAGCATCGCGACGATGCCACCGAAGCGGACCCCGAGCGCGGTATCGCCGAAGATCGCGGTACCGATACGGATCAGCCAGGCGATGCCCGGCGGATGATCGAGGTAGCTGAGCGCCGCTTCCTGCGACCACGTCCAGTAATAGGCCTCATCCGTGCGCAGATCGATCGCGGAGGCGTAGACGATGCGCAGCAACGTCATCGCGGCGACGACGAGCACCGCAACAAGGAGGAGCCGGCGTTCGGCGCCGTCGGGCTTCGCAGAGATGTCGGCAGCGATCGTCACGCCGGCGCTTTTCCCCAAACTGGGAGGGGGAGTCAATGTGGGGATCGTGACGCAACAGCGCTGTCGTCCCGGATCGGCGCGCGCCTAGGGGCGCCCTTGTCCGGGACGATAGCGGAGTGTCAGGCGCCTTCCCGGGCAGGTACCTCCGCAACCTGTCCACATCGGGAATTGAACGCTGGGCTGGCCGTTCTCTTTCATGAACTGATACAATCGAATCATGGCTACCGCTCCGATCCAGATGTCCGTCGTCCGCGCCACCGGCATGCGGCAGGTGCGACTCATCTGCGGTATCATCCTGTTCGCATACGTGGTCAGCCATTTCCTCAACCATGCGCTCGGCAACATCTCGGTCGAGGCCATGGAGGCCGGGGTCATCTACCACACCCTGTTCTGGCAGTTCCTGCCGGTCTCGATCGTGTTCTACGCGGCTGCGCTGACCCATATGAGCCTCGGCATCTATGCGCTGTATCAGCGCCGCCAGTTCCGCTGGCGGGCGATCGAGCCGCTTCAGCTGGTGCTGGGGTTGAGCATCCCCGCTCTGGTCATGGGACACGTGATCGGGGTGCGGCTCGGCTACACGCTTTACGGACACGAGAAGCTCTATCCGCAGGAGCTTTACTTGTTCTTCGTCGTAGCGCCCGGCGTGCTGTGGCAGATGACGATCCTGCTCCTCATCGCCTGGGTGCACGGCTGCATCGGGATTTATTTCTGGCTCCGCCTCAAGCCGTTCTTCCCGCGCGCAGCCCCTTATCTGTTGGCGGCCGCAGTCCTCGTTCCGACATTGTCCCTGCTCGGCATCTACCAGGGCGGCCGCAGCATCGAGATCGAGAGCGACGATCGGGATTGGCGTACGCAAAATCTCGGCCGCCGCCAGGTCGGCACGGTCGCGGAAAACAATACGCTCGACCGTATCGCCGGTGGTCTCACCATGGGATATTTCGGACTGCTGGGGCTGGTGCTGGCGGCGCGCGGCGTCCGGGCCTGGCGCGAACGGCGTGGCGGCATGATCGCGCTGTCCTACGGCAACGGCAAGACGGTGCGGGTCCCCAAGGGCCTCTCCGTGCTGGAAGCGAGCCTGCGCCACAACGTGCCGCATGCCAGCGTCTGCGGCGGCCGCGCCCGCTGCTCGACCTGCCGCATCCGCGTCATCGGCGATCATGACGCGCTGCCGACGCCGTCACAGCGCGAAGCCTTCGTTCTCACCCGCGTCGGCACTGCCGATCCGTCGATCCGGCTGGCCTGCCAGCTGCGGCCGACGTCCGACCTCTCCTTCTTCCAGCTCTTCACGCCTCACATGCATGCGACGGACGGGGCCTCGACATCGGCCGCGATCGGCCAGGAGCGCTATCTCGTCAGCCTGTTCGTCGACATGCGCGGCTCGACCCAGCTGGCGGAAAAGCGGCTGCCGTTCGACACGGTTTTCATCGTCAACCGCTTCCTCGGCGCGGTGTCGCAGGCGGTGATCGAGAACGACGGCCAGCCGAACCAGTTCGTCGGCGACGGCATGCTGGCGCTGTTCGGATTGTCGGCGGATCCGCAAACAGCCTGCCGGCAGGCGCTCAAGGCCGCCTCGGGAATCGCGGCCCATATCGACCAGCTCAACGAACTCCTGAGCCACGATCTGCGGCAGCCGATCCGCTTCGGCATCGGTATTCACGGCGGCGAGGTCATCATCGGCGACATCGGCTATCGCGATCACGTCGTCTTCACCGCGCTCGGCGATGCCGTCAACGTCGCCGCCCGCCTCCAGGACATGACGAAGACGCTAGCCTGCGAGGCCGTCGTCTCGGAGGAAGTGCACCACACCGCCGGCCTTGCCGACGATGCCCTGCCTCATCAGGAGGTCGCCATCCGCGGCCGCGACGAGCCGCTTGCCGTGCGCGTGGTGGCGGACGCGCGAGAGCTGGCGGCGCTGGTCGAGAGCAGCGAGCGCGTTGCGGCATAGGGCGCAAGCCACGCGGGAAGTGCGCTCACCTCCCCGCTTGCGCGGGAAGGGCTGAGGAGAGAGTGCTTCCGCAACGGGACATCCCCCAAAAGGAGAAAACCCTCACCCGCGCCTTCGGCGCGACCTCTCCCGCAAGCAAAGCGGAGAGGTGCACCGTCGCCGCCGCTACAGTTCGGCTCAATTCACTGCGAGCGTAACACCGACCTGCTGCAACACAGCGGCATGGCCTTGCTGCGAAAGCGCGAATTGACTTCGTTCAAATCGTTGCGACAGATGAGCGCAGGTCCGGGGTAATGACCGCAGGCCGAAGAAAGCTCCGGGAGGAGACGAGAATGATCGACCGACGCGACCTGCTCAAGGGAGCAGGTCTTGCCGCCATGGCCGCCGCCCTGAGTTCCACCAAGGCGCTGGCGCTCGACGCCGTCACCCTGCCCTTCGCCAATGGCGAGCGGTCGCTGGTGAAATATCCGCAGAAGCGGCCGATGATTGGCTTGACCATCCGGCCGCC
>NZ_JAEMSD010000018.1:24734-25523 GCF_016462955.1 Bradyrhizobium sp.
GTTCAACGACGGCCCGATCACGCCGAACAACGCGTTCTTCGTGCGCTATCACCTCTCCGACCTGCCTTACGATCTCGACCCCGACAAGTTCACGCTCGAGGTCAAGGGCAAGGTCGACAAGCCGCTGAAACTTTCGCTGAAGGACATCAGGAAGATCAAGGCGACGGAGATCGTCGCCGTCAACCAGTGCTCAGGCAACAGCCGCGGCTTCTTCGAGCCGCGCGTCGCCGGCGGGCAGCTCGCCAACGGCGCGATGGGCTGTGCGCGCTGGCGCGGCGTGCCGCTGAAGTCCGTGCTGGCGATGGCGGGTGTGCAGAGCGGCGCCAAGCAGGTGACGTTTGGCGGCATGGACGGACCGGTCAACGACAAGACGCCCGATTTCGTCAAGGCGCTCGATCTCGATCACGCCACCGACGGCGAGGTCATGCTGGCCTACGGCATGAACGGCGAGGATCTGCCGTTCCTCAACGGCTTCCCGCTGCGCCTGATCGTGCCCGGCTATTACGGCACCTACTGGGTCAAGCACCTCAACGAGATCACCGTCATCGACAACGTCTACGATGGGTTCTGGATGAAGTCGGCTTATCGCATTCCGGATACGCCGAACAACGCCATCGAGCCGGGCACCACGCCCAAGGCCACCATCCCGATCAATCGCTTCACCATCCGCTCCTTCATCACGAGCGTCCCCGATGGCGCCAAGCTGAAGGCGGGAGGGACCACGTTGCGCGGCATCGCCTTCGATGGCGGAAAGGGCATCAGGGAGGTCGAGGTCTCCACCGACGGCGG
>NZ_JAEMSD010000018.1:25533-28036 GCF_016462955.1 Bradyrhizobium sp.
GCAAGGACCACGGCAAATACGCGTTTCGCGAATGGAAGCTGCCGGTGAAGCTCGCGTCCGGCAGCCTTGAGCTCAAGGTCCGGGCCACCGGCAATGGCGGCGAGACGCAGCCGGACACGCCGCGCTGGAACCCGGCGGGCTATCTGCGCAACGTCGTCGAAACCGTCCGCGTCACCGTGGCCTGAAGGAGACTGATCATGCCGCGCACCCTTCCCGTCGCCGTCGTCCTTGCCTTTGCCGCCGCGGCGGGTTCGGCACCGGCCGCGCCGGTCAACTACAAGACCCCGGACGAGGTCGCCGCGTTCAAGCCCGGTCCCAATCTCGAGGTCGTGCAGGGCAATTGCACGGCCTGCCATTCATCGGACTACATCGCGACGCAGCCGCCGATGAAGGACAAGAAGGGCTTCTGGCAAGCCGAGGTGACCAAGATGATCAAGGTCTATGGCGCGCCGATCGACGATGCCGATGTCGGCAAGATCGTCGATTATCTGGCCGCGACGTATTGACGGATGCAGCTGCGCCGCGCGGGTCAACTGACCGCGAAACGGGCAAAACCGGCAAGAACGCCGCGAAGTTGAGCGGAATTCGGCGAAATGCCGATGTGGTTTGCGCTACCAAGCCCGCCACATTCCGCGTATCCTGTTAGGACCGAACCGGCCGGTTGGCGGGGACTGGCGGCTCGGAGATTTCGGAGGAAGACCCGCGGAGAAGTCGTGATGGCTAAAGGTACGGTCAAGTGGTTCAACCCGACGAAGGGTTATGGATTTATCCAGCCTGCGTCGGGGGGCAAGGATGTGTTCGTGCATATCTCGGCAGTGCAGAAGGCCGGTCTGTCGACGCTGAACGAAGGACAGACGGTGGAATACGAAGAGATCGCAAACCGGGGCAAGACCTCCGCAGAGAACCTCAAAGTATAAGCCCGCGCCAGCCTTTGCTGCCTCCCGGACCTGTCCGGGAGCGGGGCCAAGAAAATTTCAGAAGACGGCCAGTGCACTCGACGACAGGCGTTGCGATTGCACGAGGATAGCTATTTTCCCTTTGAAGACCGCTGATTCAACGCCACGGCAATGACAATCGCGACGGCACGTCGTCAGCCCACCGGCAACGGTGCGTCGCGCTTGATCTCCTCCATCACCGCATAGGTCCGCGTCTCGCGCACGCCCGGCATCGACAGCAGGGTCTCGCCGAGAAAGCGTCGATACGCGGCCATGTCCGCAAGCCGCGCCTTCACAAGATAGTCGAAGCCGCCGGCAACCATGTGACACTCCAGCACTTCGGGGGCGAGCTTCACCGCGCGGGCAAAGCGCTCGAAATTGTCGGGCGTGGTCTTGTCGAGCAGCACCTCGACGAACACCAGCAGGCCAAGGCCAAGCCGGTGGGGGTTGAGCCGCGCGCCATAGCCTTCGACGAACCCCTCGCGCTGCAGGCGCTTCAGCCGCTCGCCGATCGAGGTCGGCGACAACCCGATGCGCTCGGCGAGCTCGACATTGGCGATGCGACCATCCTCCTGGAGAATAGAGAGGATTCTCCGGTCTATTCGATCCAGTTCCATATTTTATCTAACTGAACGGCTAAGATACTTCATTTTCTAAGGCAAAAAGGCTAGATTGTCTATCGAACTACGGTCACGCGGGCCTTATCCTGGATTTCAACCACAGGACATGCCATGCCGAGCACCCCGCCGCCCTTCTCCGCCCCTTACGCACCCGATGATCGCGAGATCGCCGCGCGCCTGTTGCCGGCCTCGCACCTGTCCCCACCGCAGGAGGCGCGGATCGACCGCACCGCGACGCGGCTGATCGAGGCGATCCGCAAGCGCGACGACCGGCTTGCAGGTAGTCTTGGCGGGGTCGAGGACATGCTGCGGGAGTTCGCGCTCTCGACCAAGGAGGGGCTGGCGCTGATGGTGCTGGCCGAGGCGCTGCTGCGCGTGCCCGACGCGCGCACCGCCGACCAGTTCATCGAGGACAAGCTCGGCGAGGGCGATTTCATCCATCATGAGACCAAGTCCACGGCGTTCCTGGTGAACGCCTCGGCTTGGGCGCTCGGCCTGTCGGCCCGGGTGATCCAGCCCGGCGAGACGACCGACGGCACCATCGGCAGGCTGGTAAAACGGCTCGGCGCACCGGCGGTGCGCACCGCCACGCGCCAGGCGATGCGGCTGATGGGCAATCATTTCGTGCTTGGGGAGACCATTGAGCAGGCGCTGGAGCGGGGTAAGCCGCGCTCCGGCCAGAAGCCGCGCTATTCCTTCGACATGCTCGGCGAAGGTGCGCGCACCGCGGCGGATGCGAAACGCTATTTCGATGCCTATGCCAGTGCCATTGATACGATCGGCAAGGCGGCAGGTCACCGTCCCCTGCCTGACCGGCCGGGCATCTCGGTCAAGCTCTCGGCGCTGCATCCGCGCTTCGAGGCGATCAGCCGCGGCCGCGTCATGCGCGAACTGGTGCCGCTGCTCCTGGACCTCGCACAGCGGGCCAAGACGTATGACCTCAACTTC
>NZ_JAEMSD010000018.1:28046-31676 GCF_016462955.1 Bradyrhizobium sp.
GACGTGATCGCTGCGACGCTCGCCGATCCCTCGCTTGCCGGCTGGGACGGATTTGGCCTCGCGATCCAGGCCTATCAGAAGCGCGCCGCCGCGGTGATCGACTATGTCGATGAACTCGCCCGCGCGCATGACCGCAAGCTGATGGTGCGCCTCGTCAAGGGCGCCTATTGGGACACTGAGATCAAGCGCGCCCAGGAGCGCGGACTCGACGGCTATCCCGTATTTACGCGCAAGGCGATGACCGACCTGAACTACGTTACCTGCGCGACGAAGCTTCTCGCCCTGCGGCCGCGCATCTTCCCGCAATTCGCCACCCACAACGCGCTGACGGTCGCGACCGTGCTGGAGCTCGCAGCTGATGACGGCGGCTTCGAGTTCCAGCGCCTGCATGGCATGGGCGAGGCGCTGTACGAGCAGTTGGCGAAAGATCATCCTGAGATCGCCTACCGCACCTATGCGCCTGTCGGCAGCCATCGCGACCTGCTCGCCTATCTGGTGCGGCGACTGCTGGAGAACGGCGCCAACTCCTCCTTCGTGGCGCAGGCAGCCGATTATCGCGTTCCGGTTACGGCGCTGCTGCAGCGCCCGGCGGATGCCATTGGCCGGCCGCAACACGCAGCTCATGCCAAGATTCCGTTGCCGGCAGATCTGTTCGCCCCGGAGCGAGGCAACTCGCGCGGCGTCGAATTCGGTGAGCGCGCCGCACTCGCACAGCTCGTGACGGACGTGAAGGCCGCGGCGGCCGAGCTCAAGCCTGTCACGGATGCAACACCGGATCAGGCCAACGCCGCGGTGACGGTTGCGCGCGCCGGCTTTGCGGCCTGGAGCCGCACGCCTGCAGGCACGCGCGCGGCGGCGCTGGAGCAGGCCGCGCATCTGCTGGAGAGTCGCAGTGCGCATTTCATCGCGCTGCTGCAAGCCGAGGGCGGCAAGACGCTCGATGACGCGCTCTCGGAACTGCGCGAGGCCACGGACTTCTGCCGATACTACGCCGCGCAGGGCCGCAAGCTGTTCGGTGTCGAGGTCGCGATGCCGGGGCCGACCGGCGAGAGCAACGCGCTCGCCCTGCGCGGCCGAGGCGTTTTCGTCGCGATCTCGCCGTGGAATTTTCCGCTCGCGATCTTACTCGGCCAGGTCACGGCCGCACTGATGGCCGGCAACAGCGTGGTCGCAAAGCCTGCCGAGCAGACCCCGCGCATCGCGCGCGAGGCCGTTTCGCTGCTGCACGAGGCCGGCATCCCCACAAGCGCGCTGCATCTCGTCCCCGGCGACGGCAGGATCGGTGCAGTGCTGACCGCGCATCCCGATGTTGCCGGCGTGGTCTTCACCGGCTCGACCGAGGTGGCGCGCTTGATCAACCGCACGCTCGCCGCCAAGGACGGGCCGATCGTGCCGCTTATTGCCGAGACCGGCGGCATCAACGCGATGATCGCCGATGCGACCGCGCTGCCCGAGCAAGTCGCCGACGATGTCGTGACCTCCGCGTTCCGATCCGCCGGCCAGCGCTGCTCCGCATTGCGGCTGTTGTTCGTGCAGGAGGACGTCGCCGACCGCATGATCGAGATGATCGCGGGCGCGGCGCGCGAGCTCAGGATCGGCGATCCCTCTGACGTCGCAACCCATGTTGGACCGGTGATCGACGAGGAGGCTAAGCAGCGCCTCGACGCGCACGTCGCGCTGATGAAGCGCGAGGCGCGGCTGCACCTTGCGGGCCAGGCGCCGGACGGCTGCTTCGTCGCGCCGCACATCTTCGAGCTGAAGGACGCGAGCCAGCTCACCGAGGAGGTCTTTGGCCCGATCCTGCATGTCGTGCGTTATCGCGCCGAGAACCTTGCGCATGTGCTGGAATCGATCGCGCGCAGCGGTTATGGGCTCACCCTCGGCATCCATTCCCGCATCGACGACACCATCGAGGCCATCATCGACCGCGTCCAGGTCGGCAACATCTACGTCAACCGCAACATGATCGGCGCCGTGGTCGGCGTGCAGCCGTTCGGCGGCAGCGGCCTGTCCGGAACCGGCCCCAAGGCCGGCGGCCCGCACTATCTCGCGCGCTTCGCCACCGAGCAGACGGTGACGATCAACACCGCGGCTGCCGGCGGCAATGCCGCGTTGCTTGCGGGGGAGGAGTGAGGCCCTGCGTCAGGCGCCGTTGCATCCCGGCAAAACATCGATCTAATGCTTCCATGACCGGCCCGCGCCAATTCCAGCGCGCGGGAAACGACTGAAGCGAGGGAGCGACGCTGCGATGGACAAGGGCATTTTTGCGGGGCTGAAGGTTCTGGACTGCGCCAGTTTCATCGCAGCACCGGCGGCGGCGACCGTGCTGTCGGATTTCGGCGCAGACGTCATCAAGATCGAGCCGCCCGGCACTGGGGATCCCTACCGCAACCTGCCCAATTTGCCGGGATACCCGACCGGCGAGCACAATTTCGCCTGGCTGCTCGAGGCGCGCAACAAGAAGAGCATCGCGCTTGACCTCGCCAAGCCCGAGGCGCAGGCGGTGCTGTACAAGCTGGTGGCGGAGGCCGACGTCTTCATCACCAACATGCCGCCGCCGGTGCGCGCCAAGCTCGGCATCACCTATGACCACCTCGTCCATCTCAACGACCGGCTGATCTACGCCTCCTTCACCGGCTACGGCGAGAAGGGCGAGGAAGCCAACAAGCCCGGCTTCGACAGCAACGCCTATTGGGCGCGCTCCGGCCTGATGGACCTCGTCCGCGCCGACACCGATACCACACCGGCCCGCTCGGTCGCCGGCATGGGCGACCATCCCTGCGCCATGGCGTTCTACGGCGCCATCGTCACCGCGCTGTATCAGCGCGAGAAGACCGGCAAGGGCTCGCATGTCGCTTCCAATCTGATGGCGAACGGGGTGTGGGCGGCAAGCGTGCTGGCGCAGGCCAAGCTCTGCGACGCCAAATTCGGCGAGCGGCGGCCGCGCGAGCGCGCGCTGAACGCGGTGGCCAACCATTATCAGTGCAAGGACGGCCGCTGGCTGATCCTGTCGCTGCTGAACGAGGAGAAGCAATTTCCGACGCTGGCCAAATGCCTGGGCCGCGAGGACCTGATCAACGACCCCCGCTTCGTCACCAAGGCCGCCCGTCACGCCCGCTCGGTCGAGTTGATCAAGATCCTGGACGAAACCTTCGCCACGAAGGATCTCGCCGAATGGCGAAAAATCCTCGACGGCAACGGCCTCGTGTTCGGCGTCGTCGCCATCCTCGACGACATCCCGAACGACAAGCAGATGCTCGACAACGAGGTGCTGGTGCCGTTCGAGAACGACACCATGCTCACCATCAACAGCCCGATCTGGATCGACGGTGCCAAGAAGGTGCAGCCGCGCAAGCCGCCCGCGGTAGGCGAGCATAGTGACGAGATTTTGCGCGGGGCGGGATACGACGAGGCGGCGATCAAGCAGCTGCGGTCGAAGGGGGCGGTGGGGTGATGCCGGCGCGCGCGGCGTTACTTCCGCGCGATCAAACCGCCCACCAGTTCCAACAGCTCCGCCTTCGCCTCACGGCGGAAGCCGGCTCTGGGCGCGGCGAGTTGACGAAACAGCAAGCCGATCAACGCCGAGACGAACAACTCGGCGTGGCGGCGTGGGCTTGGTGACTTCGCGGC
>NZ_JAEMSD010000292.1:0-3918 GCF_016462955.1 Bradyrhizobium sp.
GCAATCACGCTCTGCGCGGCCGACTTGGCCGCGCGCTCGGCCGCGATCCGGGCGCGCGTCTGCACCTGGCGCTTGTAGCCCCAATAGGAGCCTGCCGCGGTCAGCGTCAGCAGGAAGAAGATGCCGGCGCCGGCAAGACAGGCCTGCACCGGGCCATATTTCTGCAGGACCGAGATGAAGGCGGCGGCACAAAGGAAGCCCGTCGTCACCAACAGCGCGAAGGCTGCGCCGGCGGCAAGGGAGGTCAGCCGGATCGTCGTGCCGGTGGATGCACTGATCCCGTCGATGATGCGCTGAAACATGGCCTTACTCCTCGATCACGGCGAGCCGCACGGTCACGGGCCGGCAGCGGCGACCCGCCGCCGACACGACCTCGATAGCGTTGGCGATCTTACCGGCGCCAGGCGGCGCCGATCAGAAAGCCGATGCCGAGCGCCAGTCCGACGGTCGCGAGCGGTCGCTGCGTGATCGCCTCTTCCAGCGTTTCCTCGATCGAGCCGTAGGCGTCGTGCGCAGCTTCCATCATCGCGCTGCTGCGCTCACTCATGTCGTCCATCGCGGAATCCACGTTTTCCCGGGCCTGCCGATAGCCGCGGCGGGCCTGCTTGCTGGTGGAATTGGCAAAGGTATTGATCGCATCGGTGATCTGGTCGGTGAGGGCGGCGATATCGCTTTTCACGGCTGCTACATCCTTCTCGAGGCGGTCTCGGGTGGCTTTGTCGGTCCAGTCTCTCATCCCGGCTTCGGCATTGGTCGTGGACATCGGAAACTCCGAGCTGTTCAAGGCTGAGATGGGCGGAGAACGTCTCGCCGCCCGGTAAGTTCCCTTTGGTGAAACCTGATCAGGCTTGCGGGAGCTGCGGCGAATTGTTCGGCAAGAGATGCTCCTTCAGGATCAGGGCGACGATCAGGAGTGGCGACGACAGAAACGCGCCCATCGGTCCCCACAACCAGGTCCAGAACGCCAGCGCAAGCAGCACGGCGAGCGCATTCAGCGCCAGACGTCGCCCGATGATCATCGGCGTGAGGAAATGTCCTTCCACAAAGGTGAGGCCGCTAAAGGCGAGCGCGGCCATCAGGCCGCCGCCGATGGTTGGAAATGCGATCAGTCCCACCACGACCAGGACCGCGAACATCGCCACGGGGCCGATGATCGGGATGAAGTTGAGCGTTGCCGCCAGTGCGCCCAGCCCGGCCGGATTGGGCATGCCAGTGAGCGCGCAGATCAGGCCGGTGCCAACACCGACACCGACATTGATGAGCGTGACGGTCAGCAGATAGTTGCCGAGATGCACCTCGATCTCGTTCAGGATCCGGAGCGTGCGCAGCCGCGCGTCATGATCACTGAAGGTCATGATCATGGCCCGCCGCAGGTCGCGCCAGCTCGCGATGAACAGGATCAGGGTGACGAAGAACAGCACGAATTCGGTAAACGTCGGTGACAGGAATTCCAGCGTCGGCTGCACCCACTCGATCTTCGGCATCTGAAGGCTCGGCAATCCTTCCGATCCGCCGAGCATGGCTTGCATCTCCCGCCACAGCGCAAGCGGACGGTCGAACACGTGCAGCTTGGCCTTCAGCTGCGCGCCGAGCTCCGGCAGGTGCGTGCTCCATTCCATGACCGGGGAAGCAATCAACGCAACGACGAAGGCGACCACCGCGGTTCCCGCGACCACGATCAGCACGGCGGCGACCGAACGGGGCACCCTCCAACGCTCGAGGAAGCTCGCCGCGGGCGACAGCATGGTGCCGATGACGAACGCCATCACCACCGGGAGGAAGAATGCCCTCCCGAGATAAAGCACGGCGGCGATGGCGATCAGGAGCAAGCCTGCGAGCGCGAAGGCGGTGAACTCGGTGCGCCGGATCAACGGCGGCAGCTCCTGACGGCCTTCAGGAAGCGGCTCGCCTTCACTGTTGCCGGAAATCAGACGTTCACTCGGAAGGACGCGCACGATATCTCTCCCGCCCGGAAGCCACCATCCGCGCGCCCATTATGAAAGGGAGAACGTATCAGCGAGCCGGCGGTTCCATCGCGGCTTCGTGAAGAGCCCCTCTCTTGACTGTGACCTCGCCGCCGCATGGCGCCCCGGAACTCGGATGCCGTCGGCGGAGTTTGTTGGCCAGCGCATCACCCTGATGCACAGATCACGGGGCAGCACATGACAACGTTCTCAGCAGTCCGTCGCAGCGTCTCTCCGCGCGCAGTAACCACGTTTGCCTTCACCACCGCCCTCCTCGCGCTATCCTTCGGGAGCGCCAGCGCGCAGACCCTCGGCTACCTGCCGACGCAGTCTCCGCTATACGCGCAGGACCAAGACTATTCTCAGGACGACCTCAACGAGGCTCCGCAGGCCGCCGACGAGGATGCCCAGTTGTCCGACCGTCTGCGCAAGCAGATCGTCAGCTTCGACAGAAGCGAGCCGGCCGGCACCATCGTCATCGATACCAACAATACCTATCTGTATTATGTGCTCGGCAACGGCCGCGCGATCCGCTACGGCGTCGGCGTCGGGCGCGAAGGCTTTACGTGGTCGGGCGTTCAGAGCGTCAGCCGCAAGGCCGAATGGCCGGACTGGCGTCCGCCGGCGGAGATGATCGCGCGCCAGCCTTATCTGCCGCGCTTCGTCGCCGGCGGACCCGGCAATCCGCTCGGTGCGCGCGCGATGTATCTCGGCTCGAGCCAGTACCGCATCCACGGCACGAACGATCCCTCCACTATCGGCAAGTTCGTCTCGTCCGGCTGCATTCGCATGACCAACGAGGACGTCACCGACCTGTTCAGCCGTGTCAATGTCGGCGCGAAGGTCGTAGTGCTGCCGAAGAACGCGCCGTTGATGGCGAGGGGCGGCGATGCCGTGCGCAAACGCCAGGCCGTGACGACGCTGCCATCGGGTCGGCAAGCGCTGAACATCACCACGTCGGCTGTGAACTGAGACTGTGCGGGGTCCTATGGCGAGACGGCTGATTGGTAAACTGGCTGGCGCAACGGTGGCTTTGGTCGTTGCTTCCACCGGGATGACGGTGGCGCCGTCGGCGCATGCGCAGGATTTCTTCTCGGGGCTGTTCGGCGGATTCCGAATGCGTCCGCCGCCGGAGATCCGTATGCCTTTCCCAACCGACGAGCGCTACGAGGTACCGCGCCAGCGTGCGTCCTACGGAGGCGGTACCGCCTATTGCGTGCGCAGCTGCGACGGCCGCTATTTCCCTGCACAAGGCAACGACGCCGAAAGCAAGGCGCAATCCTGCAAGAGCTTCTGTCCGGCTTCGGAAACCTCGCTGGTCTATGGCGGCAACATCGACGATGCCACGACCGCGAACGGAAAGTCGTATTCCGACCTGCCGAACGCGTTTCGTTATCGCACCGAGATGGTCTCCGGCTGCACCTGCAACGGCAAAGACCCGGTCGGGCTCGCATCCGTCAAGGCCGAGGAGGATCCGACCTTGCGCAAGGGCGACATCGTCGCCGGCGCCAATGGCCTTGTGGTTGCCAGCCGCAATGCCAACGACCGCCGCGGCGTCGCGATGAATTTCTCGCCGTTGCCGGATTCGGTGCGCGCCAGATTCCGCCAGGTCCCTGTGGTGGCGAAGGAGTAGGATGAACATTTCGAGAGGGTCGCGGCCGACAGCGTAGACGAGCGCGCCCTTCCGATCGAGTCACGACCGCAGACGGCACATTCTCTGCTTCAGGCAAGGAAATTTCTAGATTTTGCAGCAGGTTGCATGTATGGAACCTGCATTGGAGCGGCGCGTTGATAATACTGGATCAACCTGCCTAAAGGGGGGACTCAATGCTGGTCGGCGTACTCGTCACCTTCCTCGTCGTCATTCTCGTGCTTTATCTCATCAACATGCTGCCGATGGACGGTCGCGCCAAGCAGATCGCCCGCGTGATCGTGATCATCATCGGCATCGTAT
>NZ_JAEMSD010000292.1:3928-4477 GCF_016462955.1 Bradyrhizobium sp.
TGGCGGTTTTCTAGCGAAGGCACCGTAGCCTGGATGAGCGAAGCGACATCCGGGACAACACGACAACAGTCCCGGATATCGCTTCGCTCATACAGGCTACACCTCAAGACAAAAGCCCCGGCTGTCGCCGGGGCTTCGTTCGTGTTGCTTCAGTGCAGGCCTTTGAGCCAGTCATCGACGTCCTGGCGGACCTGGTCCTTGGCCTTGCCGTAGCGTTCCTGCAGCCGGCCCTCGAGCTGCTCGCGGCGGCCCTCGATCAAGGTGAGGTCATCGTCGGTGAGCTTGCCCCACTTCTCCTTGGCCGAGCCCTTGAACTGCTTCCAGTTTCCTTCAATGCGATTCCAGTCCATGACCAACTCCCTTTGTTGATGGTCGGACAACGCGACCTCCGTGCGGCCGGTTCCGCGGCACGTCGCCACGTTTCGTCCAACAAAAAAAGCCCCGGCGAAAACCGGGGCTTTTGGCGTCAAGTGACGTTGCTCAGCCGAGCGCTTTCGCTTCGCGGCGTCGTGCGGTGAGGATGTATTCGGTGTAGCCGTTCGGCTGAGC
>NZ_JAEMSD010000292.1:4487-7284 GCF_016462955.1 Bradyrhizobium sp.
CTCCATCACCTGGGCCTCGGTAATGACGCCCTGGTGCAGCCAGTTGGCGAGGTGCTGGCTGGAGATGCGCAAGGTGGCGCGGTCTTCCATCAGGCCGACATCGTGGATGTCGGGCACCTTGGAGCAGCCGACGCCCTGGTCGATCCAGCGCACGACGTAACCCAGAATGCCCTGGCAGTTGTTGTCGATCTCCTGCCTGACGTCGTCTGGCGCCCAGTTCGACTTCGACACTGGGATGGTCAGGATATCCGAGAGCTTCGCGCGCGGTCCGCCCTTTGCCAGCTCCTGCTGGCGTGCGGTCACGTTGACCTGGTGGTAATGCAGCGCGTGCAGCGTTGCGGCCGTCGGAGAGGGCACCCAGGCGGTGGTGGCGCCGGCCTGCGGATGGCCGATCTTCTGCGCCAGCATGTCCGCCATCTTGTCGGGGGCCGCCCACATGCCCTTGCCGATCTGGGCGTGATCGGGCAGGCCGCAGGTCAGGCCCATGTCGACGTTCCAGTCTTCATAGGCCTTGATCCAGGCCTGCGCCTTCATCTCGTTCTTGCGGATCATGGGACCCGCTTCCATCGAGGTATGGATCTCGTCGCCGGTGCGGTCGAGGAAGCCGGTGTTGATGAACATGATGCGCTTGGAGGCGCGCTGGATGCAGGCCTTGAGGTTGACGGTGGTGCGCCGCTCCTCATCCATGATGCCGACCTTGAGCGTGTTCTCGGGCAGCCCCAGCATCTTCTCGACGCGATCGAAGATCTCGCAGGTCAGCGACACCTCGTCGGGGCCGTGCATCTTCGGCTTGACGATGTAGGCAGATCCCGTGCGGCTGTTCTTGACGTTGGAGAGACCCTTGAGGTCGTGAATGGCGAGAAGGCCGGACACGGCGGCATCGAGCAGGCCTTCCGGGACTTCCTCGCCCTTCTCGTCCAGCACCGCGTCGGTGAACATGTGGTGACCGCAGTTACGCATCAAGAGCAGGCTGCGGCCGTGCAGCTTGAGTTCGCCCTTGCCGTCCGGCGTCTTGTAGCTGCGGTCGGCGTTGAGCGAGCGCGTCAGCGTCTTGCCGCCCTTCTCGAAATCGGCCGACAGCGTGCCGTTCATCAGGCCCAGCGTGTTGCGGTAGACCAGCACCTTGTCCTCGGCATCGACTGCGGCGACCGAGTCCTCCATGTCCAGGATGGTGGAGACCGCGGCTTCCATGATCATGTCGGCGACGCCAGCCGGATCGTCCTTGCCGATCGCGCTGCTGCGGTCGATCTTGACCTCGATATGCAGGCCGTTGTTGACGAGCAGCACCGCGCTCGGGGCGGCCGCATCGCCCTGGAAGCCGGCGAACTGATCCGCGTTCTTCAGCGCGGTCGCATTGCCGCTCTTCAGCTTCACCGCGACCTGGCCCGCGACGACGCTGTAGGCGGTGACGTCGGTGTGACTGCCGGTCGCCAGCGGCACGGCGGCGTCGAGGAACGCTTTCGCCTTGGCGATCACCTTGTCGCCGCGCGCCTTGTTGTAACCCTTGCCGCTCTCGGACGGATCGTGCGGGATCGCGTCGGTGCCGTAGAAGGCGTCATAGAGCGAGCCCCAGCGCGCGTTTGCCGCATTCAGCGCATAGCGTGCATTGGTAAGGGGCACGACGAGCTGCGGGCCGCAGATCTGGCCGATCTCCTCGTCGACATTGGCGGTCTCGACCTTCTGGGTCGCCGGCTCCGGGACGAGATAGCCGATCTCCTTGAGGAAGGCAGTATAGGCGTCGAGGTCGAACGCCTTGCCCTTGCCCGCGCGGTGCCAGTCGTCGATCTTGGCCTGCAGCGTGTCGCGGAACGCGAGCAGCTCGCGGTTCTTCGGTCCCAATTCCTTGATGATGCCTGCAAGCCCGGCCCAGAACGCATCCGGCGCGATCCCCGTTTTCGGGGCCGCTTCCTTGGCGATGAAGTCAAACAGGACGGGGGCGATCTTCAATCCGTGGGCGTCGACGCGTTTCATGATGGGCTTTCTTGTTGGAAATGGCTGTTTTTGGCTGCTTTTGACCCGACAGCAGCAAAATGCGCCCACGCGGGGCAGCTTTCCGGGCCTATTAGCCCCAAAAAAGGGGCGGTGAGAAGACCCCTGAGGACTTGTCAAAATGTCAAGACGAGGTTCTGGATTGGCACGCCGTTACAGACTTGGGCCCGGCTCCGCACCACGCGCACAACTGCGCTCCCTCCCCCGCTTGCGGGGGAGGGTTGGGGAGAGGGTGTCTCCGCGCTGGGGCTATTGAGACTCTGAGGATGTCCCTATGCAGCGAGAGCCCTCACCCGCCGGGCTCTGCGAGCGCGTCGGCCTCTCCCGCAAGCGGGAGAGGCCGAGCAAGCCCGCAGACGGTCCCCGTGTAATTCATATGCGATCGCCCACCCCCACAAGGGCTAGGGAACGCACCGCCCGTGTGGGGGCACCGAGCACATCAACGAATGCGCGTGCCTCAAATATTCGCGGCGAGATCCACGACCTCGTCGAACAGCACGCCGGTCGCCTTCAGCATGCGCTCGATCTCGTCGGCCGCTTCAGCAACCGTTCGCGTCGAAGTGTCGATCACCAGCTCGGCGGCATGGGGCGCCTCGTAGTCGTTGCCGATGCCGGTGAACGACGCCAGCGCGCCGGCGCGCGCCTTCTTGTAATGGCCCTTGGGGTCGCGCTCCTCGCAGACTTCAGCCGGGGTCGCGACATGGATCTCACGGAACACGGTGTCGGCGATGCGGCGCGCGGTGGCGCGGTCCTCGCGCGCGGGCGAGACCGCCGCGACGATCGCGATGTGGCCGTTGCGGGCGAGGTG
>NZ_JAEMSD010000292.1:7294-8695 GCF_016462955.1 Bradyrhizobium sp.
CCAGACCACGGCGCCGTTGTGCTGATAGCGCGCGGAACGCTCGTCGGGCCGCAGCGCCGATTCCACCGGCACGATGTCAACCGGCACGGCGCGCTGGCCGGCATCGACCGACAGCACCAGCCCACCGCCGGCGATGCGCCCGGACACCTCGATCACGAGGCGGCCGGTGCGCGGATTTTCGGTGTAGGGGTCGGTGGCAATTGGAGTCGAAAGAGAGATATCGATCTCGCCGACATGGTTGCGGCCGATCGCCGTGTTCTCCGTGCTCGACAATTCGCCAGGATCAACCGCCTTCTCAATGGCGACCACGGTGGCGCGGCTTTCCTTCGGCCCGCAGCGCACCAGCAGCTGGTCACCCTTGGCGAGCGGCTTGCCGTGCAGCCAGAAGATGCGTGCGCGCAGCCGCCGCGTCTCGCGCGGCGCGGTGCCGGCATGTGCGATGATGTCGCCGCGCTCGACGAACAATTCGCGGTCGAGCGTGATGCCGACCGAGCGCCCGGCGCCCTGACGGCCTGCTGCCGGCGTTACCGGCCAGCTCTCGACCGTCTTGATCTTCGCGATCTTGCCGGCCGGCATGATCACGATCTCGTCGCCGGCAATCAGGCTGCCGGATTCGATGCGGCCCGCCACGATGCGGCGATCATCAAACTTGTAAATCGCCTGCACCGGCAGCCGCAGCGCCAGCGCCTCCAGCGGACGCGCCGGCTCGAGGCGGTCGAGCGCCTCGACCACGGTCGGCCCCTTATACCAGCCGATCCGGTCGGTGCGCTCGGCGACGCCGTCGCCGTCCCGCGCCGAGATAGGGATCACGGCCGTGGGCGTCACGCCGAGACCGTTCAGATGCGCCGAAATCTCGTCGCTGATCGCCTTGAAGCGTGCCGCGGAAAAATCGACGCGGTCCATCTTGTTGACGACGACGGCCACCTGCTTCACGCCGAGCAGGTGCAGAAGATAGCCGTGCCGCCGAGTCTGGTCGCGCACGCCTTCGAGTGCGTCGATGATCAGCACCGCGCCGTCGGCCTGCGAGGCGCCAGTGATCATGTTCCGCAGGAACTCGGCATGGCCGGGCGCGTCGATCAGTACGATGTCGCGCGAATTGGTTCGGAAGCGGATCTGCGTGGTGTCGATGGTGATGCCCTGGTCGCGCTCGGTCTGCAGCGCATCGAGCAGGAACGACCATTCGAACGGCATGCCACGTCGCGCGCTGACTGCCTTCAGCATCTCCAGCTTACCCTCGGGCAGGCTGCCGGTCTCGTGCAAGAGGCGGCCGACCAGCGTCGACTTGCCGTGATCGACATGGCCGACGATGACGATGCGCACTTGCGGGCGCGTCGTGCCGTTCGGGGTGGCGGATGAAGTCGGAGTGACGAGCATGTTCATGGCCGCGTGGCGTCCTTGAGG